>JAKQKB010000023.1 GCA_029560875.1 Bacteroidota bacterium
AATGTATGCGCACAAAACGGCATACCGAAAAAACGATAAACATTACACATTATGGCAAACTGGATTGAACTTTTCAAACTTTTCTGGGAATTTCTCAAAGAGATTTTCGGAATGATTGTCGGCTTATTTTAAGGCGATGAAACACTTGACAGACATCGGTCTGGTAGCACTTGGCTTGGTTGTGGGCATTGTGATTGGGCAATGCCTACAATACAACAAGAAACGAATTGAAAATTTTATAGACAAGTTAAAAAAGAAATAAAGTAAACTACCCACCCACGCAAGGCGATTGGATGGGCTTTAAACCTAAGAACGAATGCACTTGACAGTACAACATACTTGGTTTTTCAGGATGGTTTACATTCATCCCCAACAATGCTATATTCTTTGCTGCATTTTCATCAGCATCAAACACAGAATTGCAGTTGTTACAAGTAAACTTCTTGCCTTGTCTATTTCCTATGTGGAAGCAATTGGAGCAAGTCTTACTCGTATAAGCAGGTGGTACAACTACCAACTTAACACCGTTAAGCAAACATTTGTAAGTAAGAAAACTTCTAAGCTGGTTGAAGCTCCATTTACCTACTCTTGTTCTAAATTTCTTACCTTTCTTGCTGGCAGAAAACCTAATACCCTTCAAATCCTCAATGGCAATTCCTTTACCTTCGGATTTAGCAAGTTGAACAATTTGTTTACTAATGGTATGATTAATAATTGTACTCGTAGTTCGTTCTTTGCCAGACAATCGTTTCAGGACTTTTTTAGAGCCTTTCGTACCTTTGCTTTGAAGCGAACTCCTTACTTTTTGTCTTTTTTCTCTATAATCGTTAAGTTTTTTAGAACTAAAGTTTTTACCGTTACTAAGGGATGCGATTTCGAGCAGCCCCATATCCACTCCGATAAACTCTTCCACATCCTCAACATCCTCTTCGGGGACATCAACGGTTTGAAAAAGGTAAAACTTACCTTTCTTGTAAACCAAGTCAGCTTCTCCTTTGATGTAAGGAATATAGTCAAGATTATGACAAACAAAGTCAATCTTCTGTCTGCCACCGATACACCACAGAGAAACAATGTTATTCGGCTTATAGGTCATTATCCTACTGTCATAAGCAATGCCACCAAGTGGTTTAAATTGCCTTTTAACTTTCTTATCCAACTTATAAGCATCAGCAACTTTTGCAATACATCTTACCAATACTTGACTACTAAGTTTAAAAGTGGCTTTATAGGCGTGGTATATTTCGTGGTGCAACTTAAAATTATTGAAGATACGTTTTTCCCAAGCCACATCAGAAATGGCA
>JAKQKB010000031.1 GCA_029560875.1 Bacteroidota bacterium
TTGCGGGCAATTTGTTCAGGTAAGGCAACATTTAAATTGGCAGAGACGTTGTCATTGACCGTTGGAAAATACGCAGATTTTGCAATACCAAGTTGTGCCGCCTGTACACGTGCGCTTGCATAAGCACTGCGGGTTTGCGGATTGTTGCACAAGGCGGCCTCAGCAACATCGGCTAGGGTAAGTGCTTGGTCATAAGTGCGTGCATTGCATGCAGTATTTTCAGTGTAGCCTTCAGGAGTAGCGGGCGGTAATTGTGCTTCTGTATTCAGCGGGTCATTCGTGCGGTACCAAATTGACTCTTCCGCGATACTAATGTTGGATTGCCACAACAGAATTTGACTAACACTGAGCAGAAACAAACCAAAAACGAATAAATTCTTCGTACCGTATTGATGATTTATTTTTTTTTGCATGGAGAGGGTGCGCTGAATGGAAAACTCAAAAATAAAGAGACAAGTTGCGATGTGGTTAGTTCGGCATCGTGATGTGCATTCTAGCATGCAGGCTCATATACAGTGGATTGAATGCTGATTCCAGCAGCATGACTCAACACTAAAGAAAGAAAGTCAGAAGTTTGGTGTTATCAGTTGACTGATAACCCGTTTAAATTAGAAAAGTTAAGTCATATCATAGTAAGCCAAACGCTGTCGGCTTACATCCAACAAACAAGACTACTCAACGCTTATTGCCCAGCGTTTTTAGCATCTTCATCCATATGGCGTTTGAAATAACGGTAATACCAAACGCTCATAAAAACCACTAACCCAATCACAGCTACGCTCATCAAACCAAAATCAGTTGAAAATAAATCAGTGATTAATCGCATGGTAAAACTCCTCTAGGCAAAAATATCAAAAATGACGTACGGTGTTTATGGGCATAATATGCGCCGACTGACAAAGGCTTGTGTTGATAAACATCAAATTACACGCATAAATAATTTGATTAAGTCGCAAGAAAACGATCAGAAAATTACGTTGCAAAAGTGTGAATAAACAGCATTAAATCACGCGATAAAATTTTATTGCCCTGAGAGCCTTTATTTATAAGGCTCTCAGGGCATAGAAAAAGGTTAGGCTTGATTTTTAGTGAAAAACTAGGTTTTTTGAAGTGTTGTGAGGTGTTGAATGGGCTTGGGAAGTCGCGTTATTTAAACTGATTGCGCTATAGAAAATTTCAAGTCCGAAAAATTAATCCTCTCGCCCCAATACGCGATTATTTTCTTTGTAAGAGGCTATGATATTTTTGGCGATGAGCGGTAATAGGCCGACAAATATCAGGATAAAAATTAAAGCAGCGCCACCGACAATAAATTTTGGTACGTGTTTTAACCAATTAGCGTATTGTTGCTGGTTAGGGAGTAAATCTAGCAGACGTATC
>JAKQKB010000048.1 GCA_029560875.1 Bacteroidota bacterium
AAAAGAGGCTGTCTCAAAACAAATTGAGGCGGTTTTTTTATTTGTGAGATTTGAAGTTACTATTTTTTGGATTTAATTTGTAGGATCCGTTGTGACCGGGTTCATTTTAAAAAAATAGGTTAAAACAGCCTTTTTAGGCTGCTTTCTTTCTTAAGTTATGTGCTAATGCAAGTAATCCTGTTTCGATGGTTACTTTTTCGATACCACGGAGCATGAAGCGTTTAAAATAATGGTTGTGTTTGATGTTTGCAAACACAGGTTCTACATCAAAGCATCTTTGTTTTCGTTTGATGATCCCTTCTTCACTTAGCAATCTTTGTTCTGCTTGATCTTTGAGCCTGCCAAGGTTTATATTAATGTCTATGATTCGATTGCCTTTGGCTTTATAACAACCAGCTCTTAGTGGGCAGCCCTCGCAGTTTTTTGCCTGATATTTTTTAATGGTTTGTTGATAGCCTGTTGTTGTTGTTTTTGTAAACTGTCCTATTGAGTGCATATGTTGTCCCATGGGGCATACGTAATAATCTTCTGTAGGATTATAGTGGAGCTTATCTGGTGCAAAGGGGTACTTGTCGTGGATAGTTTTATTTTGCTGGCGATCAAACTGGTTGTGTTTTACATAAGCTGTTACGTTATTATCTTCTAGCCACTGATAATTTTCTTCACTTCCATATCCTGCATCTGCAATGCTATTGTCTGGTAAAGAATCAAACTGTTTTTTGTGTTGTTCTAAGTGTGAGATAAGCGTGTTGGTATCAGTAGTATTTTGATGAACAGAGTAAGAAGCAATGTATTGTGTATTGGTGGAGATTTGTACATTGTAGGCGGGCTTCAACTGACCATTAAGCATATGGTCTTCCTTCATGCGCATAAAGGTGGCATCGGTATCTGTTTTACTAAAACTATTTCTTGCTTCTCCTAATATTTTTTCGTGTGCTTCATATTTATCTAATGCCTCTGGCCAGTGTTTTTGGGCGTAGTTCAGTTTTTGCTTAACCTGCTTATCGATATCCTTATCCTTTAATGCCTCATTGATTTTTTCTATAGTAGCGGCCACTTTCTCTGCATCAATTTTCTCAAAACTTGTAGGGTCTGTATCATCCATCTCCGCTGCTGCTACACTTTTTGCATACTGCCACAAATCATTTAGCTGTTGTTTGATTTTCTCTTTGCTGGTTTTAATAGCCTTGCCCCATACAAAAGTGTATCGGTTAGCATTAGCTTCTATCTTAGTGCCATCGGTATATAAATCTTTAATGTTCAGTAAGCCTTCTTCACACAATAATGTCACAACCTGTGTAAATATAGGTTGAAGGGTTTTCTCTAATCGCTTACCTCTAAAACGGTTAATGGTATTATGATCTGGCTTGGCCATGCCCGCCAACCACATAAAATAAATATTACTACTTACAGCCTCTTCTATCTTACGACTACTATAAATGTTGTTGATATAAGCATACACCAATGACTTGAGTAACATCCGTGGATGATAACTACTAGTTCCTCCAGGCTTATATCCTGCAATTAATGAACCAATATCTACTTTATCTAAAACAGCACTTACTATCCGAACAGGATGGTCTTTACTAACAAGTTCATCCAAATTAGGTGGTAATAGAAATAGTTGGTTCTGGTCGTTTTGCTTAAAAATAACTTTAAGGTCTTGTCGCTTTGCCATAACATAAAGACACA
>JAKQKB010000113.1 GCA_029560875.1 Bacteroidota bacterium
ATAATCGGCTGACCGACTAAATTTTTATTTGTACTTTCGCCCATGCTGAATAAATTGGTAGTTTATGCAGCTAAGATACAGGATTGGTTAACTTCGGTTGACCATCCTGTTGATTAAAATGTTTTGTCGGTTACTAATGTATTTTTATATTAGTTTACTGTGTAGATATTTAATACAGTATTAGTCCTAACTTTTTTTAAAATCATTTGTAATTATTTAAAAGGTATTATCTTTATATTACTAATCAAAAATAATACTTATGAAAAAGTTATTTACTCTAATTGCAGTGTTTGCGCTAGCGAGTGCAACATTTGTATCGTGCGAAAAGGACGATGAAGAATCCATTACCAACTCAATAACCATTGCAGGAACTGTTTATGTTGGTGCACAGCAACTTACCAGCCCCACTTTCAACCTTGGTAATCCTGAGAACCATGAAGGTTTTTTGGCAACATTTTATAATAAAGCGGAACCGAATGCAATAATTATTGAACCCGTTGACCTTATTAGTATAGGTAACAACCTGTATTTATACTATGAAATGCAGATTTATTCTGCCTCCATTGGACAAACAACCATGTATTGCAATGTAAGTATTTACGAGGGTCAGCCAGGAAGAAAAGTATCCGGTTTTTATGTTTCGGCAGATGATATTACTGTTAACTTAACCAAAGTTGGTGCGGTGGGCGAGTATATTGAGGGAACTTACAATGGAACTTTTTATATACCTGTAAAGTCAGTTCCAGATTCCTACCAAATTAATGGTAAGTTCAAGGTTAAGCGTATTGCTGAGCCTGTACCACAAAAATAGATAATACAATGCGTTTAATGAAAAGGTTAGGGTTTTTCCTAACCTTTTTTATTGCGTATTTAATTAAAAACCTTTGATTCCGAATTTGCACTACAACCTTTTTTTCAAAGCAAACAAAGTTTCTTAGTTAGATATAAAATGTAATAACTTATCGAATAGAAAATTTGAGTTAATCAATATAACTTTACCCCTCTTCTGTAGTAACCAAGATGGATTTATTCTTAGATTTAATGAAGTAGAACACAATTTGCAATAACCATGAAATATATAGGAGCACATGTTAGCGCATCGGGAGGAGTGGAGAATGCTCCAGTTAATGCGCACGCTATTGGAGCAACTGCTTTTGCATTATTTACAAAAAACCAACGTCAATGGATTGCACCTCCATTAACGAGGCAAAGCATAGACCTTTTTAAAAGTAGATGTGTTGAATTTGGCTACAAGTCTAGCATGATTCTTCCGCATGATAGTTATCTTATCAACCTAGGAAGTCCCGACTCCGATTCATTGCAAAAATCTCGGGATACTTTTATTGATGAAATGAAACGTTGCGAACAGCTGGGTTTAGATAGGCTAAATTTTCATCCCGGAAGCCATTTAGGAAAAATTTCGGAGGAGGAAAGCATGAAACTAATTGCAGAGTCTATCAACATTGCTCTACAGGAAACATCTTCGGTTATAGCAGTAATTGAGAATACCTCGGGGCAAGGTAGTAATCTTGGATTTAAGTTTGAGCATTTGAAATACATAATTGATTTAGTACACGATAAAGCCCGAGTTGGTATTTGCATTGACACATGCCATGCTTTTACTGCTGGTTACGATTTGCAGAGCAAAGAGGGTTTTTCCAAAACCTTCTCCGATTTTGAGAGGATAGTTGGCTTCAAGTACCTTAAAGGAATGCACCTAAACGATACAAAAAAAGGACTAGGTAGTCGTGTTGATCGACATGAAAGCCTTGGTGATGGTATGCTTGGAATTAATACCTTTCGATGGATAATGAGCGATACTAGATTTGATAACATCCCTTTAATTCTTGAAACACCTGATGAAAGTAAATGGGAAAAGGAGATAACCTTTTTAAAATCAATTATTTAATCTAAATCATAAAATAAATCCTCAAGAATCGCATCGCTTATAAAATAACTTTCTGAGGGTATTGTTAGGTTGTTGCTATTAATTATTAAGTTGCCTTTTTTTATCTGTTTTTCCATTTCTCTTTGGAGAAACTTGATGTATTTTTCGTTGAAGGTATTCGCAACAAAATTTAAGTCTACACCCCAAATAGTTCTCAGCCGGGTAAGTAAAAATTCATTGAATCGGCTAGTTTCATCTATTTCTTCTGACTGAAAGGATGGTTTGCATTCCTTGATTCCATTAGCCCATTCCTCAATTGATGCAGGATTCCATTGTCGAGTTTCAACGTTGAACGAGTGTGCCGATGGCCCAACTCCCAAATATGGTATTCCTTGCCAGTAGGAGCTATTATGTTTTGAAATAAATCCTTCTTTAGCAAAGTTCGATATTTCATAGTGCAGGTATCCGTTCTCCTGTGTTATTTGCCTGAGCAAATCGAATTGCCTGATGCTTAGGTCCTCATCAACAGAATGGAAAAGACCCTTATTCAATTTTCTGGTTAATGGGGTTGATTCCTCGTAGGTTAAATGGTAGCAGGAGAGGTGCTGTACACCTAATTCTATGGCTTTTTTTAGGCTAAACTCCCAACTACTAATGGATGAGTTTGGTAGACCATAAATTAAATCCAAACTCACATTCAATATCTCAGCTTGATATATTTGTTTTACAGCATCAAAGGCCCTTTGTGCATTATGCCTTCGCCCTAGGAATTCAAGCTCGTTATCGTTAAACGATTGCACCCCAATGCTAACTCTATTTATTCCTGCTTGTTTGTATCCAAGGAGTAGTTCAAGGGTTAAATCGTCGGGGTTAGCCTCCAGTGTTATCTCTGGACTTGACGAAACTGAAAAAATCTTATTTATACCAGTTAAAATAACTTCAATCTGACTAGTAGATAGAAGTGACGGTGTACCACCACCAAAGTAAACGGTTTCAATTTGGTTGGTGGGTAAATAATCCTTGCGGAGGTTAAGTTCGCGAACTATTAGTTCAGGAAAATCATCGTTTAGTTTGCTTTTACCTACAGAGTAAAAATCGCAGTATGAGCATTTACGATGACAAAAGGGAACGTGTATGTAAATTCCAGCCAAGAGTAATCTTAGTTTAAGCTAAATGAGTACAACATTAAAGTAAAAGCCATTATCTTTGCAAAGATATATTTAGTTTGAAGATTTTGATTAATTGCCTGTTCACCATAAAATACTGAATTTATAATGACATCGATAAAGATAGCACTGGCTTCAGACCATGCAGGTTATAGTACAAAGGAGGAAATGAAACGATACCTCGAGAGCCTTGGGCATCAGGTTTGGGATTTTGGCACACACAGCGAGGAGAGCGTTGATTACCCCGATTTTGCACATCCATTAGCATTTGCGGTTGAAAAGGGAGAGTATGACTTAGGTTTTATTTTTTGCGGTAGCGGAAACGGTGTGTCAATAACAGCCAATAAACATCAGGGTGTTCGCTCTGCATTGTGCTGGACTGCTGAAATTGCTAGCCTTGCCCGTCAGCATAACGATGCCAATGTTTGCGCTATTCCTGCCAGATTTGTATCTGTTTCTGATGCAAAGCATATCGTGAAAGCTTTTCTTGATTCCAAATTCGAAGGAGGACGTCATCAACGTCGAGTTGAGAAAATACCTGTTAAGTAGAAATTAATTTTCATAAATTATAGTAAAATGAATCAGAGTAAACCTATCTCATCGTTTATAGAGAAGCATTATCTACACTTCAATGCTGCAGCCTTGGTTGATGCTGCAAAAGCATACAAAACTCACATTGAAAGTGGAAAGAAAATGATGATTACCCTTGCTGGTGCCATGAGTACCGCAGAACTTGGAATTAGCTTGGCGGAGATGATTCGCCAGGATAAGGTTCAAATCATCACGTGTACAGGAGCAAACCTTGAAGAGGATTTAATGAATCTTGTGGCACATAGCCATTACAAGCGCATTCCTAACTATAGAGACCTTACTCCTGAGCAGGAGTGGGATTTATTACAGAATCACCTTAACCGTGTTACCGATACTTGTATTCCAGAGGAGGAAGCTTTCCGTAGACTTCAAAAACATCTTTTTGATGTTTGGAAAGAGGCTCAGGACAAAGGCGAGCGCTATTTCCCTTACGAGTACATGTACAAGGTAATTCGTAGTGGAGTTTTGGAGCAATACTACGAGATTGACCCAAAGAACTCATGGATGCTTGCTGCTGCCGAAAAGAATTTACCAATTATTGTTCCAGGTTGGGAGGATTCAACTCTTGGAAATATTTTTGCATCGTACTGTATTACTGGAGAATTAAAGCCTTCTACAGTAAAATCGGGAATTGAGTATATGATGTACTTGGCCGATTGGTACACCAAGAACTCTGGAACCGAAGGTATTGGATTCTTCCAAGTTGGTGGTGGTATTGCAGGCGATTTTCCAATTTGCGTTGTGCCAATGCTACATCAGGATTTGGAGCGCGATGGAATTCCATTCTGGAGTTATTTCTGCCAAATTAGCGATTCAACCACTAGTTACGGTTCATACTCAGGCGCTGTTCCAAACGAAAAAATTACTTGGGGTAAACTGAATATTGATACTCCTAAGTTTATCATAGAGTCCGATGCCACTATTGTTGCACCATTGATGTTTGCATACATTTTAGGTTGGTAATTATTTAATAAATAGCATATTAATAAATCCTGCTTTTTGGCAGGATTTGTTTTTTATGAACCATTGTTGTTTAATGTTGTTATAGAAACAAAAAACAATTATGAGAACAGCAACTTTTTTACTTTTCTTTTTTGTTGGTGTAACTCACATGAGTGCTCAGAACCAACATTTAACAACAAAGTCGAGCGAATTGACTTTTTATACTTTGCCTTACAGTTTCGAAGCCCTAGAGCCAACAATCGATAAATTAACCGTTGAGATTCACTACTCAAGGCATCATAAGGCTTATTTCGATAATTTTTTGAAGGCAATCGCAAACACAGACTTATCAAGTAAGAGTCTCAGCGAAATATTTTCAAATGTTTCTAAGTACCCTGAAACTATTCGGAATAATGGTGGTGGTTATTACAACCATATTCTTTACTGGGAAATACTTAAGCCTGGTGCGAGAGGTAATATCTCTGAAAATCTGAAAAATGCAATAATCAAGGACTTTGGTTCCATGGATGAACTTAAAAAGCAACTGACCGATGCTTCGCTTAAGCGTTTTGGCAGTGGTTGGGCTTGGTTAAGTGTCGATTCAGACGGGAAACTTTTTGTTAGTTCAACTCCCAATCAGGACAATCCATTAATGGATGTGGTTGATAAAAAGGGATTTCCAATTCTAGGAATAGATGTTTGGGAGCACGCCTACTATCTAAAGTACCAAAATAAACGGGTAGAGTATGTAAATCAGACATGGGATGCAATTAACTGGGAGTCGGTTTCCGATTTTTATGCTATTTCAAGATAAAAAAAGCGGCCTAGGCCGCTTTTTTACTATTCAATAATTACTTTTCTGTTCAGGTTCTTATCATCAATATGTATCCTTAATAAGTATATCCCCTTTGTTAAGCCCTGTAAATCGATAGTATTATCAGTTGAAGAGTTAAAATTTCTCGTTTCAACGTTTCGTCCAGTCACGTCAAAAACCTCAATTAACATCTTGCTAAAAGGTTCTGAGAAACTATAACTAAATAAACCGTTGGAGGGATTTGGGTAAAGTTTAAACTCTTCAATAAAATTGTCATTTATGGCTGTTCCGCTTGTGGTAATTCTAACGTTATCAAGATAACAATTATGTCCATATTCGGAGGTGAATAGGAATCCAATTTTCAGATTAGGTTGATTAAGTGCTTCTGAAGGCAAAGTGTATGAGTACTGTATCCAGCCAATAGTTGCATTATAACGGTTGTAGGTTGTTCCATTATTCCATGTGATTCCATCTGTAGACCATTGGATTGTCATCTTATCAGCATAATCTGGAAATTCTGAACTTCTATACCAATTGAAAAATACATAAGCCTGGGAAAGTCCAGTTGTAGAAAATTCAGGACTCATTAAACGCATAACATTTCCTGCACCACATAAAGCGGAGTTGAACTGAAGCATGTGACTTCCCTCAAAAGGGTTTGCGGTTGGATTTATAGATGGGCCCACAGTGGTGATTGAGGCAGGTTCATCCATTGTTTCACCTTCAGCAACAGTTTCAACAGACCAACATGGTGATATTTCAGGATTGTTGAAGCCTTCAGTTATAGGAAGTGTAGGTATACCGCAAAGTGTTGCTCCTTTAGCAGTTGTTGCAGCAGAGTATTCATTTGAACTATTCCTTGACCAGATTCTGTAAGTGTAATTTTTTCCTACTTCAAGAGATGAATGTGCAAACGAAGTAGCATTCCCTGAGTAAATTACTGTGCCACCACCTGGGATTGACGAACCAACTGAATAACTAGTTCCTTTTGAAGGAGCTCCAATCAATCCGCTTGTAGAGTATGCAATCAAAACATCGTTATTGTTAGCATTTAGATTCCACGATAAGTCAATTTGCGTTGTGTTTGTGCCTGTTGCTACAAAATCAGTTGGCTTTTGCACTTCGGAGATGTAAACATTGAAAGAAATGGTGGTTCCTGCCGAGGTAATATTGCTAATATCAAGCCCCCCAGGAAGATTGTTGCTTAGGAAACTTTTAGGATTTGTTGAGATATCGTTTATGCTTGTTCTTCCAACATTCGATGAAAACGCTGCCGAGGTTATGTTTCCATTAGTAGTTGTTGTTCCGTTTGGTCTGTATATATAAACCTCATCGAATATTGAAACATTGTCGAAACTGGCATTCCCCTTAAAATCACTATTTATTCGGTACATAAGCAATCCACTTGTAGGGATGTAACTTTCAAATGTTCCTTCTTTTTTACGGTACTCAAGCACAAAGAATTCCTTGTCGGAGTTTGGCGATGCTATTCTATAGCAGTTATTGGTTGCCGATGCTAATGGATTGAGGGTGTAGGTTCCTGATGTTGTAATTTCTGGGATTGTAGTTATCCATTTTGCATTGGCGTATTTCCATTTCATATAGGCACCCATATGCCCTTTCCCTGATTCCATTAAATCCCAGTCTCCTACTGGAGTAAAGTTCTCTTCGTTATAATGGTATAAATCGGGAGCACCTAAAGCGTGGAACATCTCATGGCATAGTACGTTAGCGCCAACTTGGTTTTCAGGCTGAAAAGTGTAGTCGTAAACACGCTTTCCATTTATGCTAATGTTTTTTGAAGATAAAACCCAGCGATGTGCCCACAGTAAATCAGACCATTCTCCAGAGTTTCCTTTAATCATAAAGCAAACATTGTCTACTTTGCTGTCGTTATCGCCATCGAGGTTTAAGTCTGTACTAACTGGGGAGTTTGTGTTAATCCATGTAATTGCATCGTAAAGAAGCTGGTGTTCCCGCATAGCCGCTTCATTATCTGTTTTATAACCGATTGTGTTGGTAGTTGCATTGTAAGGCTGAAAATATTTTCTTGTATGGGAATCCTGGAATGAGGCATTGGTTGTGGTTGGCGAAGCGCAAGCTGGATAATGATAGCTGTTTATGGTTAAGTTGCCATAAGAGACTTCAGTAAAGTAGGATTTCAAACTGTAACTGTTGGTTGGATTCATTAAATTGTCATAGGCCTCACGGGTTGTTAATATTTCTGATTCGCCCGCAAAGCGTATATAAATGACAATATTATTAAGGGTTCCATTATGTGGGGCATGATTAGTTCCAGTCGCCTTTACATCTTGCGGTAGTTCATATCTTTTTTTACGTTTTAAATATTCATCCTTTGATATTTTAACCCATGATTTTATTCCTAATGATTTTGGATTGTCTTTGTTTACCCTGTATCTTGATGGAATAATCTTTCCATCCTTGTTAATTGCATAGTAATAGCAACCATCTGGGGCTTGAATTATTGTGTAACCATCCTTATCGTGAATCCAGTTGTAAAACTCATCACCCGAAACAAAGCATTCAATAATTTCTCCGTCGGGTTGTGTAATTTTGTGCGGTAAGAATCGGAATGGAGCTGAATAGGCCACAGATAAGCATAGCCAAAGCACGGTGAATAGGAGTAGTTTCTTCATTGTTGTAAATTAGAGTGTTAATACTTTTATTTTTTGCAAAGTTGTAAAAAAAAATGGAATTCGTTGTAATTTGTTACTACAAGTCCAATTAAATTAATTAGCGAGAAGTGTTGTCTAAATTTATTGACTGTCACAACTATTTTCATTGGCTCATCATTAATTTAAGACCCATTGTTTTTGATTATTAATGGTTTTACTATTTTTGCAAAAAATTTGTTAATACTATAATTTATGGCAACTACTGCAGATTTTAGGAATGGATTGTGCATTTTATACAATGGTAAAATCTATACTATAGTACAATTTCAGCATGTAAAACCAGGAAAAGGAGGTGCTTTTGTTCGTACAAAACTTAAGAACTTAGAAACTGGGAAAATAATTGAGAACACTTTCAATGCTGGTGTAAAGGTAGATACTGTTCGTGTTGAGCGTCGTCCATATCAGTTCCTTTACAAGGATGAATTGGGTTACAACTTTATGCATCAGGAAACCTTTGAGCAGGTTAGTTTGAATGGAGATTTAATTGAGAATAACGATTTGCTTAAAGAGGGTCAAGGTGTTGAGATGATGGTTGATGCTGAGAAGGAAAATATCCTAACTTGCGAGCTTCTTCCATTTGTTGAAATGGAAGTTACTTATACCGAGCCAGGTCTAAAAGGTGATACTGCTTCATCAACTGCGCTTAAGGCAGCAACAGTTGAAACAGGTGCAACTATTCAAGTGCCCTTGTTTATTAATATTGGCGACAAAATTAGGATTGATACACGCACTAGAGAATACTACGAAAGGGTAAAGTAGCATTTAACTGCTTCTTTTGAACTTTTAATTCTTTAGTATTGCATTCCCCATTATTTTTGATTAACTTATTCCTCTTTTGGAGTAAGTTAATTTTTTAAATAAAAAAATTGTTAGGGATATGTCTATAGCTGCTTCGCAGAACCGACTAAAACTTAGTACTTTCAAACTCAACGCTCTTCTTGGTATGGCGCAAGCTATAAGCGCCGAACTTAAAACCGAGGAGATCCTGGATAGGTTTAGGGTTATTCTTAACGATGATTTGGGGATAGATAGAATCCTTTTATTCAAAAAAGAGGAAACTTCATGGGAGTTGCTTCTTAACAGTAATTGCCCCGAAAGTGCAGTTGAACAAATTGTTGTTGAACGCGATTTACTTCCATTTCAGGAGATAACCTTTGTTGGGGCTGCCGAAAATCCGGCGCTTTTAGAACTTGATATTATTATCCCTGTAATCCAGAATAATGTTCCTGTTGGCTACGTACTAATTGGCGATACCAACGAGTACGAAAAGGGTGTAAGCGCTACAATCAGGCATTTAAACTTTGTACAAACGCTTTCCATTATAATCTTTGTTGCTATTGAAAACTTAAGATTATTCCATAAGAGTTTGCAACAGGAGGCCATGCGCAAGGAGTTAGAATTGGCATCGAAAATGCAGAATATGCTTATTCCATCACCTGAGAGTATGCCTCGCTACGAGAACATTAAAATATCGTCGTACTATAATCCACACTTTGAGGTTGGAGGTGACTACTACGATGTTATTCCATTAAGTGATAAAGAGTTTGGTTTCTGCATTGCCGATGTTTCTGGAAAGGGTATTTCTGCCGCTTTACTGATGTCAAACTTTCAGGCTAATCTTAGGGCATTATTTTCAGCAGAGATTCCTTTAACCAAGTTGGTGGATAAGCTGAACGAACGGGTTATGGCTACCGCTAAGGGCGAAAAGTTCATTACAATCTTTATTGGGCGGTATAACTTTGAGAAGAAGACCTTGGAGTTTATTAATGCAGGTCATAATCCTCCCATACTATTCAGCAAAAATACTAAGCAAACATCCTTCTTGACTAATGGTTGTGTTGGTTTGGGTATGCTTGATGATATCCCCGTAATGAATCTTGGCTCAATACATATCACTCAACCCACAAAACTTATTTGTTATACCGACGGTTTGGTTGAAAGTATTAAGAATGATAAGGTTGAGTACAATACAAGAATTGTGGAGGATTTTATTGTTAACTTCGACAATATCACAGAAAATATTAAAAAAATTGCCGAGGCTAGGGGTGTTAACAGCAAGGAAGATTCTCAAATTTTCGACGATATTTCTATTCTTGGCTTCGAGTTTCTGTAAACCTGTACTTTACATCCATTGCAACTATAAAGGCTATGTAGCCCCAAAAAATTACTGCAATTTTATCCATATCTAGGAAGTTGTTCAGAATACCATGAAAAACATAGGTTGATAGACCTATAAGAGCACCCAAAACTAGAAATCTTTCATTAATACTTGAGTGCAGTTTAAGCAACTTAAATCCCCTATAAAAAACAAGGAGCAAGATTGAAATGTACCCCAAAACCCCTGGCCATCCTGCTTCTGCCATAAGTCCCAAATATTCGCTATGGGCATTTCCCTTTTGTCCAAGGTTAGAACTTTCCAAGGTTCTTAAATATGATGCCTGATAGGGTGCGTACTGAAACATGTATGTGCCTGGTCCCCACCCAAATGTGGGTTTCTCCTCAGCCATCCTAATTGCTGCCACCCAGCGGTTTAATCTTTCCACGTTGGAGTCGTCAGTTTTTACGTTGACAACGGAGTGAAGGTGTTCCTGCAAATTTCCGCTCGATGCAGTTTCGTAACTATTTAACCACCAAGATATTCTATTCTGAAAAATAAATGCTAGGGCAACTATGGTAAGGGTAATTAGCAATATTGTTCTGATTTTAATCTTAAGCCACCAAACAAACCAAATTCCAATTCCAAATATGAGGCTAAGCCAAGCAGCTCTTGAGTATGAAAGCACCAAAGCGCTGGTTAGAAAGAATGCAAAAGCAGATAGGAACCATTTCATTCGTTTCGATTTGGCAGCAAAGATAAAACTAGCTACAATTGGTATTACAAGCGCGATTGCCGCACCATACGAGGTATGGTCAGTAAAATATGGGTTGCAAGCACCATGAGCCGAGAATTTACTGAACAAACCCCTCTCGAACTGAGTGTTTAGACTTATGAGAATAACTATAAGTAGTCCTCCAAGATATCCTCCTGTATAAAGCAAAAAATATCGACTATTGCGTTGGAAAAACAAGTAGGCGATGAAAAAGAAAACAGCGATAAACCATACCCTTACAAGGGTGTACTTAAACGAAACTAATGGCATTTCACTTGCAAAGGAAGTGATAAGTAGCCACCCAAGATAGAATACAATTGCCCAGAAAACAGGATGATTTGTAAGTTTTAAGTCGAATTTATGGTTTAATAAGGATTTTGCGATTATTAGCAGCAAAAAGAAAAAGATTAGGGGTTCTGTTGGTACCCATAAATCAAAATTGAGCCCTACTATGTATTCGCTTAATGGGATAGATAAGGGCGTTAAAAATATCAATGTAAAATAAATTTTCTCTGGAAAAAGAATTAAAAGGATTACTCCGATAAATAGAAATGGTAAATAGTTTAAGTATAAGAAATCGGTACTTATGAGGTATGAATTGAGGGCAATAAACAATATGGACAATACTAGCACTCCAACTTGGGGTGATAGTATTTTTTTATTCGATAGTATTTTGGTTAGCGACAATGGTATTGACTACTTATTTTGCTTGAAACCCTTTATAAATTCCATAAGCACAATTGCAAAAACTGTAAAAAAGACTGATGCAAGCGTTGAAAGAATAATTACTAACGACCTTTTGGGATAGGCCTTTTTATCTGCAGCAACAGCGCGGTCTATTACAAATTGACTTGGAATTGTTTGCTGTGCTTCAATTCGAACAACTTTTAATCCCTGGCGCATTTCTGTTAGGTGAAGAGCCATCTCCTTTATTTCATCTTTATATCGCCTATACTGGCTTCCGTACTCTTGTAAAGGTTTGATTTGCTTTTCTAGAACACTTATTGCTCTTTTGTCATTGGCAATTAATGCCTTTGTGTAATCCTTATAGTATTGTTCCGACTGCATTTTTAAATCTACAACCCCATTCATCATAACCTTTGTGAGTGAGTCCTCAAGAGTTTTCATTTCTGCCAGCCCTTGCTCGTATTGAGCCTCAAGAGCTAATAGCGCTTTCTGAGCAATTTGAGTTTTAACGGAACGCATTGCGCTATCGCACAAATCAACCACAGTGTTGGCAATTTTTGCAGCCATATCGGGGTTTCTATCCGTAACCTCAATCATCACGCTTTGGTACTGTGTAGGTTTAACCCTTACATTGTCGTCGTATCTTTGGTATATCTTGAACTTTGCATGTTTTTCGTTGGGCTGAATACCATAATTGTTCATTAGATTCAGTTTGTTAATAACAGAATCTTTCAGAGTACGGGATGTTAAAATCTGAAGGAATTGCTCAGCCTCCTCGGTTTCCCCAAAAACAGTAAGCCCCTCCTGTTTCATAAGCGTAAACAGTTCCTTGGATGCTTGGTTTGCAACTGGTGGGTATATTATTGATGTTGATTTAAATTTGGGTTCAATTAAGAATGCCGCAATTGTTGATGCTATGAAGGCTAAAAAAGTTATCAGAATTAAGATTTTTCTGAAATTCCATAAGGCATTAATTATATCGCTTGTATTTAGGTCGAAGTTTTTATTCTCAGTTGTCATAGCCTATGAACTGTTTTGTGTTAACAAAAACCCTCTCACGCGAGAGGGTTTTACAATAACGTATTATTTATACCGCTAGTATAATGTTGTAGCTTTTTTTCCCTTTTTGGATAAGTAAATACTTACCATTAATTAGATGCTCAGCGGTTATCACTTCATCCGGATTGTTTATTTTTTCCTTGTTGATGCTTAATCCTCCACCCTGAACCAATCTGCGCAACTCGCCTTTCGAAGGGAACACCTTTGAATGCTCAACTGTTAATGAAGATAGCGGAACGCCTGCCTTAAGCATATTTTTATCCACCTCAAAGGTTGGCACGCCCTCAAAAACAGACAGGAATGTCTCCTCATCTAATCGTTTTAGCGATTCGGTAGTCGCATTGCCGAATAGCATTTCCGATGCTTCAACAGCGGTGTTGTAATCCTCCTCGGAGTGAGCCATTATGGTAATTTCACGGGCAAGTTTGCGTTGTAGTTTACGTTCGTGTGGCGCTTGCTTGTGCTGCTCAATTAGTGTCTCAATTTCGCTACGCTCAAGAAGCGTAAAAATTTTGATATACTTTTCGGCATCCTCGTCCGATGTGTTCAACCAGAATTGGTAGAATTTATATGGAGATGTTAGTTTCTTATCCAACCATACATTTCCCTGCTCTGTTTTACCAAACTTGCCTCCATCGGCTTTGGTTATAAGCGGACAGGTTAATGCGTATGCTTCGCCTCCAAGTTTCCTGCGGATTAATTCAGTTCCAGTAGTAATGTTACCCCATTGGTCCGAACCGCCCATTTGTAGTTTGCAATTCAATGCTTGGTATAGATGCAAAAAATCGGTTCCCTGAACTAGTTGGTATGTAAACTCTGTGAACGACATACCTGCAGAGGATTCTGCACTTAAGCGTTTTTTCACTGAATCCTTACTCATCATATAGTTTACGGTGAGGTGCTTACCAATATCGCGAATGAACGATAGGAAAGAGAATTCCTTCATCCAATCGTAGTTATTCACCATAACAGCGGCGTTGGCCTCCTTGGATTCAAAATCGAGAAAATGCGATAGTTGTTTCTTTAGGCATTCCTGATTGTGACGTAGCGTTGCTTCATCAAGCAAGTTTCGTTCTTGCGATTTTCCCGAAGGGTCGCCAATCATTCCTGTTGCACCACCAACAAGCACAACTGGTCTGTGACCGCAGCGCTGAAAATGGATAAGCATCATAACCGATACAAGGTGTCCAATATGTAAAGAGTCTGCAGTTGGGTCAATTCCCACGTAGGCAGTTGTCATTTCTTTGGCAAGTTGCTCCTCGGTGCCAGGCATAATGTCGTGAATCATTCCACGCCATTTGAGTTCCTCAATAAAATTCATCGCTATATAAAAATTAAAAATATGTAACCACTATTTTTTGTAGCTCCAAAGATATGAGTTTTCAACCTTATTCTGTAATAAGGTTTTGGAAATAAATTCGATGTTGAGATTTAATTACTCCTTTGAATCGTCGGTTTTGAGTCGTTCCTTCAAGGAATCCCTAATCGATTCAAAGTGCAAATAGGGGAAAACGGCTGGAGCTAATTTGGATAAAGGTTTGTAAACGTAAGATTTTTCGGCCTCCTCCTTGGTGTAAAACTTGGTTCTAACGTTAACCTTTTCAACCAGAACAATTATCACGCTAATAATAAAAGCATTCATAATTATCCCGAAAATAAGCCCCGATATTTTATTTACTATCCCTAAAACGGTTAAGTCGAAAAACCCTTCAATTAGCTTTCCTAAAAAGTGAACTGCAACAACAATAGCTGCGAAAGTTATGGCAAACGATATTAACGGTAGGTATTGATTGCTGAAGTTGAATTGCTCTGCAAGAAATGTTGCTGTGTAATCGGAGAATCTGATTGCTCCCCAAATTCCAAGCAGCAAAGCCGCCAACGAAAACAACTGTGCAACTAGACCTTTAGTAAAGCCTCTAACTGCACCTAGGATTAGTAATCCTACCAGTATAACATCAATTATATAAAATGTCATTGCAGTGATTGTGTTAATGAACTATACGGCACAACGACCAACGCAATCTAATATCTTGCCTAGATTTTCGTTTCGTAGGAAGTAGTGGGTGTTTTTCCCATCACGCTTACATGAAAGCACTCCCTTATCCTTTAAAATCCCTAGATGATGCGATGCTGTTGACTGTTCAATCTTAAGTGTTTCGTGTATTTCGGTTACGGTGAGTTTTTTGTTGTCTTCAAGTAAACTTATAATCGCAATCCGCATAGGGTGAGCAATAGCTTTAAGCATATTGGCCGCTTGCTCTAGCTGTTCAATTTTTAGTTCTTTAATCTGTACCATTTATAACTACGTGTTAATCAGAAAATATTTAATGCATGCAAATATATTAATAATTTATTTTGTTGCTTATGGGTGTTTTTATTTTTTAGCATGATTTAAAACAATTACTAATAAGATTTTGTTTGTTCTTATGTTTTCGAAAAATTATGGTTATTTTGCTTTAGATTTTTGATTAACCTAAAACCTGCGATGCTCGACATAATTAAACAGCCAATTAACGAAGACCTTAAACGCTTTGAGCCTTACTTTAAGGAGCATATGAGCACAAAGGTTTCTCTGCTCGATGTAATTACCAACTATATATTTCGTCGTAAGGGTAAACAGCTTCGTCCAATGATTGTGTTCCTTTCTGCAGGGTTAAATGGAAAAATTGGTGACGAAACCTATGTTGCTGCAGGAATGATTGAACTACTCCACACCGCAACGTTAATTCACGACGATGTGGTTGATGAAGCCTACGAACGTAGAGGTTTTTTCTCTATAAACGCACTTTGGCGCTCTAAGGTTGCGGTTCTTGTTGGCGATTATCTTTTGTCGCGCGGTTTGCTTGTGGCAATTGAGAACAATCAGTTCGAGTTATTAAGGGTGATGAGCGAGGCTGTAAAGGAGATGAGTGAAGGGGAGTTGCTGCAAATTGAACGCTCCCGGAAAATGAATATCGATGAGGAGGTTTACTACGAGATTATCCGCAAAAAAACAGCCTCGTTAATTGCATCGTGTTGCGCCAATGGCGCAATATCGGCAGGAGCATCGGCCGAGAATATTACGTTGATGAAGGAGTTTGGAATAAACCTAGGTATCGCTTTCCAAATTCGCGACGACTTATTCGATTATCAACCCAGCGGTGTAATTGGCAAACCAACAGGCAATGATATTAAGGAAAAGAAACTAACCCTGCCTTTAATTTACTCATTATCGGTTGCCAATCCAAAGGAAAGCAAACGAATTCTTAACCTTATTCGCCACAATAGCAAAAAGAGCAGCACAATAACCGAAGTGGTTGATTTTGTGAATAGGAATGGCGGTTTGGATTATACAATGAAGCAAACGAATTCCTTCAGGGATAAATCTCTGGAAATCCTAAAATTGTTCCCCGAATCGGAGTACCGAAAGTCGATGGAGTTGCTAACTAACTTTGTGGTTGAGCGGAAGAAATAGAAACGCTACAACGATGGAAGATTAATGCCTTTTATCAATCTGTATGTTTCTAGGGCGTAAACATCCGTCATGCCAGAAACAAAATCTAGAACAGAGAGTATTTTTTCGTAGTTACTACCATCAACCTTAAACTGCTCTGGGATTAGCTGAATAACCTTCTTTGAATGACCCGTTTTGGGGTTTAGCACAGCTTGGCAGAAAATATCAAGAAGCGAACTTAGAATTTGGAAACCAGCTATTTCAATTTCAACTACTTTTCTATGGTTGTAAACTTTGCTAATGGCTAAGTGCTTAATGGTTTCCATTGCATCTTTCTGTGCTCCAGTTAAACTATCTACCAATGGTTTAATTGGCTCACCATCCATTATTTTGTAATAATTACTTGCAAAAATTATTGAGCAGTTCTCTACTAATTTACTAATAACTATTGCGCGCAAGTAGGCAACTTGTTCGTTGGGGTCTGTAACTTCGTCTAGAGTTGCATCAATAGATTTCTTTTTACTATCACTATCACCATCGAAGAAGGCTCTATATAGTTCAATTGTTTTTGTTGTGGAAAGAATTCCCAACTTGTGCGCATCTTCAATATCCATTATCTGGTAACAAATATCGTCGGCGGCCTCAACTAAGTACACCAATGGATGACGACAAAACTCTCCGCTAGGATTCTTTATAAGTCCAGTGGCATAGGCAATACTATTGAAAACATCCGCTTCGGCTTTGAAGTAGCCATACTTCTTTTTCCCGAGGGTTGATGGGTAAGGGTATTTTAGGATTGATGCAAGAACGGCATTGCTAAGTCTGTACCCGCCAACCCTGCGGCCATTGAACTGATGTGTTAGTAGGCGAAGCGCATTGGCGTTACCCTCAAAACGGGTTAAATCATTCCATTCCCACTCGTCAACTAAGTTTTTATAAGTACTTTCATTGTCGGTAAAATATTTCCGGATAGCTTCTTCGCCGCTATGCCCAAAGGGTGGATTTCCTAAATCGTGCGCTAAGCAGGCTGCTGAAACTACCGTAGGAATTTGATTAACAATCAACCGCTCT
The DNA here is from genome assembly GCA_029560875.1 of Bacteroidota bacterium. Taxonomy (GTDB): domain Bacteria; phylum Bacteroidota; class Bacteroidia; order Bacteroidales; family Tenuifilaceae; genus SB25. The sequence goes on from JAKQKB010000113.1 coordinate 17,218, forward strand.
TGTTCAGTTAATTCTTTTTCAATCAATGCCAGAACGCTATTGCCTAAAGACCTTCCAACGCTAGAAACCTCAAGGCTGTGGGTTAGCCGGTTGTGAACGAATATTACCCCAGGCAAAGGAAAAACCTGCGTTTTATTCTGCAATCGGCGGAAAGGAGAGGAGAAGATAATTCTATCGTAATCGCGCTGAAAATTGGTTCTAGTGCTATCGGCCGATGTTTGCGATGTTATTTCGGCACCAAATCTATCTAAGTTGAGTAGTTGAATCCAGTTCATAGTTTCTAAAAAATTTAGGCTCAGGAAAACTGAGCCTAAGTATTACTTTTTATACTTTACTGCTCGGTGAGCAGGTGACTTACATTAACTGCAATTTTAAGAATCTTATAAACATTACCGTCCTCATCCTTAAGCGGTGTGTATGTTTCAAAGAAAAGGTACGTTTTATCGTTTACCGTAAATTTATGTGTTTCCTTTCGCACAATGCCACTATTAAGTTCTTCCCAGAAAAGTTTATAATTTTTGCGTTGCTCATCGCTGAACTCCATTTGGTAGGAGTGATGCTTTCCTACAACCTCATCCACTGTGTACCCTAAAAGGTCTAGGTAAGCCTGATTTACAGCGGTGATATACCCATCGGTATTATACTCCATAACAAAACTTGAGTTGCTGATTGCCTCGTAAAGGTTCTCCATTTCCTTATTCTTCTTAATAAGGTCCTTTTGAATGTTCGAAGCATCTTCTGCTTGCTTGTTTATCTCTTCCTCCATCAACTTGGAGGTAGTAATATCGCGAGTGATACCGAAGGTTCCTATAGTTTCTCCAGAAGTATTCTTAAGTGGCAATTTTGATGTTTCGGCCCATGTAATCCTGCCGTCGGACATAACCTCTTTTTCAACAATACCTATGGCTGGTGTATCGGTTCTAATAATTCTTTGTTCATCCTCATACGCTGGGCGTGCGTGCTCATCGTCAAAGAAGTCGAAATCAGATTTACCAACCAATTCCTCCTGTTTTTCAAGACCAAAGAATCGGAGTGTTGATTTGCTAACTTTAACGAACTGGCTCTTGAGGTCTTTAAAGTAAATTTTATCTGGAAGATAGTTCAGTAAAGCGTCAAGTAAAGTCTTTTCCCATTCAAGGTTCTTTTGATTCTCGTAGAATTCGTCGTTACGCTTCTCTAACTCCTCCTTAATGGTGGCAAGCTCCTCTAGGTTTTGACGAACTTCTTCCTCCTGAGCCTTCATCTCCTCTGCTTGTTGTTGAGTTCTCTCGAGCAACTCCGCAGTGCGAATATTGGTGCGAACAGAGGTTAGCGTTTGGGCTATGCTTTGAGCAACTTTCTCAACAAAGTCAACGTGGAAATCCTCAAATTTTGTGAACGAGGCTAGTTCAACAATACCAAGCACATTCTCCTCTATTTTTAACGGAACAATAAGCAATGTTCTTGGTTTTGCTTCGCCCAAACCAGAGGAAATTGAAATGTAATTTTCAGGAATATTGGTAAGGTGAATAGTTTGTTTTTCTAATGCGCAGGTACCAATAAGACCCTCGCCAACCTGGATGTGTTTTGTAATAAACTTCTGACGGTTATAGGCATATGCCGCCAATAGGTCGAAGAAAGGATTGCTTGGGTCATCGTCATTGTAAATGAACAATCCGCCCTGATTTGCATTTAAGTATGCAATAAGGTTTCGGATGATATTCGCCGATAAGGCCTCAATTTTATCGTTATCCTGGCGAAGGATATCGCCAAATTTAGCAAGACCCTCGTTAATCCATTGTCTTTTCTGGTCTTCAACCTTACGCTTTTGTTCTTCCTCTTGGGCGGTTCTGAGATTTACGCCCATTTCAATTAGCGATTTTCCCAAAACATCCTCATCGCTAAGCAAGTTAAGCTGTGCGCTGTAGTTTCCAGAGCCTATTTCCTCTGCAAACTTTGTTTTCTCAGTTAATCCTTCAATAGTTTTATTGAGGTGATTAACCATTACACCAATTTCATCAGTATTTGTATTGGCATAAATCATGTCATTGTTAACATGACCTTTTGATAGTCGTTCTAGAGTATCTGTAACAGCACTTATAGGATTAATGACATACCTTTTTGAAGAGTAGAAAATAAAGAAAGCTAAAAGTATAACTCCAAGAAAACCAATTATAATAGTTTTCCAGAACATTAAAATAGATTCATTTACGATAGTTGCCTTTGGGACAACTACCACCATAGCCCAGTGTTGTTTACAATTGCCAATGGTTATTGGCCGAATTGTGAAGTATGACATTACTCCATTTATATCAACATCCTCGAAAAAAACAGGATTCCCATTACTCATTCTATCGATTGCGCCATTCCTTAAGAATACTTCTTCATATTCGTTTAGTGCGCTTCCACCAATAAAGTCTTTATCGGGATAAGCAACATACTTAAGGGTGCTCGATAATAAAAAAGCGTAACTATCCTCAAATGGTTTTATCTGTTTAAATATTTCGTAGTAATTGGTTAAGGGTATATCAACACCAACCACCCCAGCAAATTTTTGATTCATTATGTTGGGGACAATTATACTGGTCATCAGAATCTTATTGTTCTGATTGTTGTCGTATGTGTCAAAATATGGTTCTTCAATACTTTCCGAATTTTCTTTTTTGATTTTTAAATATTGAGGAGGGTCTCCATTAATACTTGCTTGCTCTGTTTTACTTTTTATATTTCCGTTTTCACGCCAAACGGTAGTTTTATATCGTCCATAATCCTTTTGATAAGTAGAGTCTAGATATTTCATTTCCCAACTATCCCAAACAGCAATAATATCGGGGTTGTTGCTGAGAACGTTTCTGTAAGTATTTGTGTAAACGTCAAATATTTTTTCCTTAGGGAGTTTGTTACTACTCGATATCGAACTGGAAAGAGTTCTTGTAATAAAAAGTTCCTTTTCAAGCAGGGACTTAACGAATTCAGCATGTTTATCTGCTGTAACAGCAATATGGGCCTGAGCAGCATCAATTGAATTCTTTTTTGCTTTCGTACCAATATAAAATACGGTAAAAAGGAGAATAATAATTGAGGCACCAACAAATAGAATTAAAATCTTATGTTGAAGTGACAACTTGCTAAGTATTCGATTTCGAATATGCTGAAACTTCAATTTTATATCCATATGGAAAAGATAAGGCGTTAGTTGAAGCTTTGATACTTTTTCACCCGAGGGTTAACGCACATTACAGGTATTTCTAGTGAACCTTCACGCTTAGCATCAACAAATCTATCGTATTTGTCGGTCATAATTAGTATAAGGTCAGCCTCAATGATTTGTCCAAACTTGAATACTTCATCATCAAAAGAACCTTTTTTCTTGGCTGTTTTTATCCCGTAAACAATTCCTACACCATCAAGCATTTTTTTCGTAAAGTAAATGTTGTTTGCCATCTGCTTCTTTTGTCCATCGTCGGTTAGGAATGGTTTGATTAGGTTGATGTTACATTTATAGTATTTGGCCAATAGTATAATCCAATGTACGGCTTCCTTAAACTTCCTATCGTAATCAACGGGAATTACAATTTCAATGTAATGTGAATGTTTAGGTGGTTTATTTATTACAATGAAAGGCAATGTAAGTTCCTTAAAGATTAAATCCTTTAGAAAACTTGAGGAACGAAACTCTTTGCCTTTGCTCAAATAGGTATGGTATGATACTATTAGGTTTATATTTGCAGTTAGAATGAGTTCTCTGATAAGTCTTTTAGGATGACCCTCTAGAACCAAGGTTTGTGGACGAATCCCATATTTCTGATAAGTAGCCTCAGCAACACCTTCAAACCTTTTGTTAATGGCTTCAATTTCTTTAATATTAACCTTTCTAAAAAGGAAATCTTGAATGATGGATTTTGGTATTATGTTAAGCAACATAATTTCATTTCCTCCAGCATCGGCTAATTGAATGGCATGTTGAAGTGCATTTTCGGAACCTTCTGTAAAGTCCCAGGGAACAAGTACTACTTTTTTAATACTTTCCATAATCGGAAAATTAGTTTAATCAACAGTAACTCAATCTTATCTTAAGTTTATTGCCCTACAACCAAACAAAATAAGCCTTTTGCTGAGTTTTGTTTGAATTAATAGGCATAAAAAACCTGATAAATATAGTAAAATTAAAAATAATCTCAATACAAAGCTAATTAAATCTCATTTTTCTCAACTTCCTGCATCCAGTTTCTTATATTTTGTAGCTGAATATTTTTATTAACGTTACGAAGTCGACGTGCAGTATTTGTAAAGTACTGATGTTTTTCAATAAATTTAATTTGAAGCAAATTCCAGTCGTGAAGTGTGGCAATTTTTCCGTGCTCATGGAGCTCCTTGTACAGCATATTCGATACAGGTATAAAGTCCGTTCTACCTAAGTAATCCAAGTCCGAATCGCAGATAATTTGTTCTAGAAGATTTTTAGGTTCTGGAGGCATTTTAGTAGCCATTATTATGCTGGATATTACCTCTATTTGCTCTTGGGTATAACCGTAATCTGGTAATATTTCGTAGGCAAGTTTAACACTCATTTCTTCGTGGGTTGAGTAATCAATCATATGTCCAGAGTCATGAAATAGGGCGGCAGTTCTAAGCAAAAGTAACTCTTCTTTCGATACCCCTTCAGAACGTCCGATTAGTTCAACTTGGGTGTAAACATCCACAGTATGCTTTAAATTATGGTAGTATAAGTTTTTGGGTAACCCATTTTCGAGTTTTTCTAAAATGAACTCTTCCAAATCACCGAGTCGAATAAGTTGTAGTTCAATTTTAAACTCATGGTTTGGCCTAATTCCCTCCATGTTTTCCGAAAGGTTAGGTGCAATTCCTTCGACAAAGTACATTTTAATGTCGCCTTTGTTCTTAATTGGAATTTTTCCGCGATAGGTGCAAGTGAAAAAATCCTTTACAAGTAGATAGGTGTTTTCGGAGATGTTTATTTTACCTGCCTCCCCCGCCGATTCCATTCTACTAGCGGTGTTTACTGTACTCCCCCATATGTCGTATGAGAGTTTATTCCTACCTACAACACCTGCAATAACAGGGCCAGTATCAATACCAATGCGTAATTCCCAAATTGCCTCCCCCTTTTGGTGTTGGTTGTTTATTTCCTTCATATGGTTCATCATCTCAATGGCTGCAGCAACAACCTCAATAGGGTTTGTCCTGTTCTTTTTAGGAATTCCTCCCGCGCACATATAGGCATCGCCTATCGTTTTTATTTTTTCAATGTGGTATTTGTCCACCACTGTGTCGAAACGGAAAAAGAATTTATCGAGTTGGTCTATAAGTTCTTCCGCATTTATTTCATCGGTAATTTTTGTAAAGCCTTGAATGTCCGAAAATAGCACTGTAACCATTTTGAACTTTTGGGCATTTACCTTTCCGTATTCCTTTAGTTCATCGGCAGTATCTCTAGGAAGAACCCTGGTTAAAAGGTTTTCAGCCTTACTTTTTTCTCTCAGCAACTCTTCGGTTCTTTGGTATATTAAGATTTCGAGTTTGTTGGTTGTTTTGGAGTTTGTGTAGGACAGTAAACTGTAAAGAAAAACTAAAGAAACAATAAAAAATATTGCCAATGTCCAGTATGGGAAACTGCTAAGTGATATTATAATACCTGCTAAATTCATCAAAATTCAAAATATCAATATTCTACTTTAAATTTGTAGCTAGTTTAAAAATGCTGAGGAACAAAGTTTTACGGACTATATTCTAAAAAATTGTTTCTCAAACAATGATAAAAGTAATAAAATTCATACATTAGTCCAATTTTATTAGAGTATCATATACTTGTTGATTAAATTAAACTAAGCAGTTTTATCATTGTTATTGATTGCTCAAGATATGGTAAAATTTGTCAAATTTCAATATATATGAAAGGAACAAGCAAAACAATTTTGGTTCCAACTGATTTCTCAAAAGTTGCAGAGTATGCCCTACAGCACGCTGTAAGGGTTTCGAATGTTGTTAAGGAACCTATTTCAATTCTTCACATAGTTCAATCCGAGGCTCAGGTTAATGAAGCAAAGCAGAAGTTAGCCGAAATCATAGCGGGTGTTAAGGATAAGTACGGTATTGAGCCCAATCCTATTGTTCGTATTGGAAGTATTTTTGTTGATATTGCCAAAGTGGCCAATGAAATTAACGCTAGTATTGTTATTATGGGTTCCTCAACCATTCGCGAGATGGATGAGAGCCGAGTTTCTTGGACTCTCAAGGTAATTACTAGTTGTAAGGTTCCCTTTGTTACAATTCAGGAGCCACCAGTAAATAAGCGTTACGACGATGTGGTGTTTCCTATAGACTTTACAACGGAAAATAGAGAGAAACACGAATGGATATCCTATTTCTGCGATTATTACTTATCGAGGTTTCACCTAATTAAGCCTAGCGTTACCGATCCTGAGTTATTAGCCAAAATCGATATTAATATGGCTTCGGCCAGAAAATTTCTTGACCAGAAGGGGGCAAAATATATCGAGTATACTACTCCTGGGGTTAAACCTTACGATCAGGAAATACTTGAAATGGCCGTAAATATTAGAGCCGATCTTATAGTATTGATGACCACTCCATTGGATAAAGAGGGGGAGTTTGTTGTTGAACCTCTTGAACAGTATATACTTGCCAACGCACGTCATATACCCGTTATGAGCGTTAATCCGCAGTAATCTTATGCAGAATGATTTTGTTGAGTTGGTTTTTGCCACTAACAATCAACACAAATTAAAGGAGGTACAGGCTTTGCTGGGTAACCATTTTCGGTTACTTTCTCTCGCTGATATCGGTTTTGAAGAGGAAATCCCGGAGGATTTCGATACTCTTCAGGATAATGCCCTGCAAAAGGCTCGCTACATCAATTCAAGATTAGGGTATAACTGTTTTGCCGACGACACGGGACTTGAGGTGGATGCACTAAACGGAGAGCCCGGTGTTTATAGTGCTCGCTATGCTGGTGAGGCGAAGAATCCGCACGACAACATAGTGAAGCTTCTCAAAAATCTTAGCGGAGTTAAAAACAGACGTGCACAATTTCGAACTGTAATTGCCCTAATTCTTGACGGAAACGAGTATCTGTTCGAAGGTAAGGTTGACGGTGAAATTATTGATAAGGGTAGGGGAAGCGATGGCTTTGGCTACGACCCAATTTTTTTACCCGAAGGATATAACCAAACATTTGCCGAGATGCCATTAGAATTGAAAAATCAGATAAGTCATCGTGGCCGTGCTGTTGCCAAGTTGGTCGATTTTCTTAAGTCTATTTAATCCCCAGAAACAAAATAAATTGGTAATTTGTGAGTTTATCCCTAAAACTATCTAGCATGTTTAGGACTATTCTTTTATTTCTGTTGTTAACAACAATTTTTTCGGGTGCATTTTCGCAAGTGCCGCACGGAAAATGGCGCGACCATTTTTCTTTTAACGAGGGAAAATATGTTACTACGGGAGACAACAAGGTGTTTTGTGCTACCCAAACAGGTATAATTATATATAATAATGGCGAGATTGATAAAATTACCAAGGTTAATGGATTGACCGATGTAGGTATTACTGCAATTGCGTTTGGGGGTGTCAATAATATTTTAGCAGTTGGTTATGAAAATGGTAATATCGATTTAGTTTATACCGATAGAGTTGTGAATATTCCTGATATTAAGGAGAAGAGCCTTTCCGCGAGTAAGGTTATCAACCATTTTTTGTTCTATCAGGATAAGATTTATACATCAACCGATTTTGGTATTGTGGTTATTGACCCAGAGAAAAAAGAGGTAAAGGATACCTATTTTCTTGGAGAGGGAGGTCAGAACTTAAAAGTAAATTGTTTAGCCACATACAATAACTATTTCTGGGCTGCAACAGTTAATGGCGTTTTAACAGCATTATCCACCGACCCGCTATTAGTTAGTTTTGATAGGTGGACTAAACAGAGTTTCTTTGCAAATCCCGATGCAGAGTGTGTAAGCCTTTCCGCTTCAACTGAAGCAATTTTTGCTGTTGAAGATCAGGGTTTATCCACAGATATTGTTTGGCGTAATAACGGTGCTGGCTGGTTTGAGGTAGAAAGGCCATTTACTGGTGTTAAACATGTTGCATTGGGGTTCGGAAAAGCAGTTGTAACCTCAAACTCAGGTGTTGCAACCTATAGCATAAATGGTACTTTTGGGCCAAAGATTACAAATTATTCTTTTCCATGGGCTTTTAAACCCAATAGAGCGATGCCTATTTCTGTGGATGATTTAGCCATAGCCGATGGCGATGCGGGTTTAGTTATTGGAACAACATCATCTCAGAATTCCTATAAGCCAAAAGGACCCGATAGCAACAAAGCATTTGCAATAGGTGTAAGTTCCGAACGAGTTGTTGTTGCTGCCGGTGGATATGATGCTACTTTCTCTAATCAATGGAGCGTTTTTAAGATTCATAGATTTAGGAATGAGCAATGGTCTGATTATACTGATTGGGATCGAGTTGATGCTTCAGTGGTGGAGTTTGACCCCCGTAATCCGTCAAGCTACTTTGTGGGTAGTTGGGGGCATGGTGTTTTTCAGTTCAACGGCGACGATAAGGCTGGTCATTTCACACCCGACAATAGTTCTTTACAAACAACAATTCCTGGGCCGTACTGTAGAATTAGTGGTTTGGCGTTTGATAGTAATGGAAATCTTTGGGTCTCTAATGTACAAGTGGGAAACCCTATTTCGGTTCGTAAGGCCGATGGCAGTTGGGTGTCATTTCCGTATTCTTCGGTTATTAATTCCGACAAGATTGCCGCTTTAAAATCGTCACCCTTTGGTGAATTATGGCTGGTAATGCCTAGGGGTGGTGGACTTTTTGTATTGAATCCAGGGAGTAATATAGATAGCAAGGACGACGATAAATACAGTAAATTTAATCCTTACGATAAGGATGGAAATGCTTTTAATGTTGAGTTGAATACTCTTGCATTCGACAGGGATGGTTATCTTTGGCTTGGCACTAATCAAGGGCTACTGCTAAGCTATAATTCCGAGAAGGTTTTTGATGGCGGAACCTATTTCCAAAAAATTAAGATACCCGATGTTGTTCCAGGACTCGCAGTTTATTTGTTAGAAACAGAGTCGGTTACGACAATCACTGTAGATGGCGGAAATCGAAAATGGTTTGGAACCTCAAAGTCTGGGGCATTTCTTTTTAACGCCGACGGAACAAAGCAGTTACAGCACTTCACAGTCGAGAACAGCCCTCTGCCAACCAATAGCATTGTGGACATTAAAGTGCATCCAACAACAGGCGAGGTGTTTTTTGCCACTGATAAGGGCATGGTTGCATACCGAGGCGATGCAAGCGAACCATCAAAAGGATTTGGCAAGGTTTATTCGTACCCTAATCCTGTTCCACCAGGTTATTCTGGGAAAATTACCATTGTTGGATTGGTGGAGAATACTATTGTTAAGATAACTGATATCAACGGAAATCTCATTTACGAAACAATGTCGGAAGGTGGAATGGCCATGTGGGACGGAAAAAGTTTAAAAGGGAACAGGGTTGCCACTGGTGTTTATCTTGTTTTTTGTGCCGACAAAACTGGAAAACAGAGCACTGTAACAAAAATTCTTTTCATAAAGTAGCGCTATGCTGCATAAGTCAAAGGCCATTGTTTTACATACCATAAAGTATAAGGACAATAGTATAATTGCCTATTGCTATTCCGAAGCTTTTGGCCGAATTTCATTTATGGTGAATGGTGCTTTTGGTAAGGGCAAACAACCGGGTAAGGCAGTTTACTTTCAGCCATTTGCAATTCTGGACTTGGTGTTTTACCGAAAAACTGTAGCCGATTTGTGCCGATTAAAGGAGGTTGCAGTTGCGCTAAATCAGAGCACCCTTCCTTTTAATCCTGTTAAGCGGAGTATTGCTCTCTTTTTGAGCGAAGTGGTTTATAGAACAGTTAAAGAGGAGGAGCCAAACCCTGTATTTTATAATTTTCTAGAGAGTTCTATTCATCTTTTAGATATATTGCAGAGTGGAGAAGCAAATTTTCACCTTATTTTTTTAATGCAACACTCCAGGCAACTAGGGTTCTTTCCCTCAAATTTATGGACTGATGTTGCCAAATATTTCGATTACAAAAATGGAACATTTGTGGCACAACCACCACAACACAACTTTTACTTAGAGCCTGATATTAGTAAACTTATAAGCGATGTTATTGATACACCATTTTACAAGGTCGATGACTTATCTTTGAATCACAAGCAGCGCGTTCAAATAATTAACGGAATACTCAGGTACTACCGCTTTCATTTAGGGAGTTCGTTAGAGTTTAATTCTCTGGCTGTCCTTCAGCAACTTTTCGAATAATTATTAACCAGTTCATCCCCGTTTTTTTGAACTATGTCAAAAATATTCCTTGTAGGATGCGCTATTTTGTTATCTTTACATTATAGAAAAAAATTTATGACCAAGCAGACAAATTCTGAAGTAGATTTTTCGTTCGAGGGTAACATGTCTAAGTTGGCCGAGGATTATAATGCTATTGACTTATCTGGAAATTACTCTTTGTTTCCTTTTCCCGAGATACTTGGAGAGAAGGTTCTTGCTTACTTAAAATCGGTTACAAGCAATGCCCCTGCGGAAGGTACATTCGAACTAAGGTATGCCCTTTCTGATTATATAAGTAAAAAGTATTTTAGGAGTTATAACCCTGCCGAAGAGATAACCATTACTGCTGGTGGAACGCAAGCCATTTTCACCGCTATAGCATCGTCAGTTAAGGAAGGAGACGAGGCAATATTATTTGAACCATCGTATAGCAACTATGCTACCGCCATTGAAATATGCGGAGCACGTCCAATCTTCATTAAACTAAAGGATGCTGAAAATCCTATAGATTGGAGCGAGGTTCAGAAGGCAATAACAACACGTACAAAGCTTATCCTAATTTGTACCCCGCACAATATTTTGGGAAGAGTTTTAACAGCCGATGATATGGAGAATCTCCAGAAGTTGATTAATGGCACTAAAATTAGGGTTATTAGTGATGAGTCGCTTTCGGAGATAGTTTATCCCGATGCTACAGCATCGAGTGCCGCATTCTACCCCAAATTGGCCGATAATACATTTATTGTTGGCTCATTGAGCCATTCGCTGGGTGTTCCTGGTTGGAAAATTGGCTATTGTCTTGCCCCTAAGGTGCTTATGGATCGTTACCGGAAAATTCAACGTTCTGTTGTGAACTCTGTAAACCACCCATTCCAACTAGCTATTGCCGATTATATTGTTCGTTACAGTTCTCTTTTTCCAAATATGGAACTGCTTGAGAAAAATAGGAATGCATTTGTTGAGATTATTAAGGATTCCAAATTTAAGATTCTTCCAAGTTCTGGTGGAAGTTTTCTTATTTTAAATTATGCATCTATTTCAAATGCAAAAGATGTTGAATTTGCCGAGATACTTGTAAAGGAACATGGTGTGGCAGTTACCCCAATCTCTCTCTTCAACCATGATAAAACTTGCAAGCAACAGGTGCGCATTAACTTAGCCGTAAAGCATGACGATTTGGTTGAGGCGGCCAAAAGGCTGGCAAAACTTTAATATGTCTTATCTTAAATTTATATGCAAAGCAGCCAAAGTTGGCTGCTTAATTTTTGTTAATTCATTGGTTATCGCTAGATTTTATTCAAATAAAAATGTAGATTTGAATTGATTTGAAAAAATGACGAAACTATGCCATTTCTGAATTCAATTCTAGGTTGGTTAAATACAAAACGGTTATACCAGATTGACCTTTTCCGAAAGTATCCAGCCGAGGTTCAGTTCGATACTCTTACGGCACTTCTTAGCAAAGCTAAGGATACGGAGTATGGACGAAAGTATAATTTTGA
>JAKQKB010000115.1 GCA_029560875.1 Bacteroidota bacterium
CCCAATCCAATCAACCTTGGTGGGAATATCAATTGCTATAAACCCTAGGCAGGCTTGGTGGATTCCAATCCCTGCAAACAAGGATGAGGCGCAGTTGGTTGTTGATGAGTTCAAAGAAGTTTTCGAGAATTCATCTATCGACAAAATTGGTCAGAATATCAAGTTCGACCTTCAGATGCTGTTAAATTACGGTATCACCATAAAAGGGAAACTTTACGATACAATGTTGGCTCACTATCTGCTAGAGCCAGATTCTCGTCATAATCTCGATTTATTAGCCGAAAATCTGCTTGGCTATAAAACCATATCGATAGAAGAGCTTATTGGCAAAAAGGGTGCAAGCCAAATAAATATGCGGGCAGTTCCGCTTGATAAAATTAAGGATTACGCATGCGAGGATGCCGATATTGCCCTTCAACTGAAGTTAATTCTTTTTCCTAGACTCGAAAATCAAGGATTGACCGAACTATACTTTCAACTGGAAGAGCCACTGATTGAGGTGCTTGCACACATAGAGCGTAACGGTGTAAGTCTGGACTCCAACAGTTTAAACGAATACGGCAAGGTTCTTAATGCAGATTTAATTAAACTAGACGATGAAATTAAGACTTTGGCAGGTGTGCCAGACTTAAACATCTCCTCCCCGAAACAACTGGGCGAAGTGCTGTTCGAAAAGTTAAAAATATCGCCCGACGCAAAACTTACAAAAACCAAACAGTACTCCACCAACGAGGAGGAACTGATGAAGTATATCAACTCACATCCTATTGTTGGAAAGATACTGGAATTCAGGTCACTAAAGAAACTTTTATCGACATACATTGAAACCCTTCCAACTTTGGTTAATTCAAAAAGTGGAAAAATTCATACCTCACTTAATCAGGCAGTTGCCTCTACCGGTAGGTTAAGTTCCAATAATCCAAACCTACAAAACATTCCCATTCGCGATGAGAATGGACGCGAAATTCGCAAAGCATTCATCCCTTCGCTTGGTGATTTTGTACTGCTTTCGGCCGACTACTCGCAAATTGAGTTGCGCCTGATGGCGCACGTTAGTGGCGATGAGCAAATGCTCGACGCATTCCAGCATGGAGCCGATATTCACGCTGCAACTGCGGCTAAAATATTCAAAGTTCCTTTAGCAGAAGTTACCCGCGAACAGCGTAGCCGGGCTAAAACTGCCAACTTTGGTATGATTTACGGAATATCAGCCTTTGGACTTTCACAACGATTGGGCATTTCCAGAACCGAAGCAAAGGATTTAATTGATGGTTACTTTGCCACATACACTGGAGTAAAAAAATATATGGATAGTTGCGTTGCCGAAGCTCGCGAAAAAGGTTATGTTTCCACAATATTTGGTCGTAAACGTTACTTGGCCGATATCAACTCAAATAATGGAACTGTACGTGGCTTGGCTGAGCGTAACGCCATTAACGCACCAATTCAAGGCTCCGCTGCCGACATTATTAAGTTGGCAATGATTAACATTCACCGAGAGTTGGAGCAATCAAAACTGCAATCGAAAATGATTATTCAGGTTCACGACGAATTGGTGTTCGATGTTTACAAACCTGAATTGGAAAAAGTCAAAGAAATTGTAAAGCGTTGTATGGAAGGCGCTATAAAGTTAAAAGTACCCCTTGAAATTGAAATGGGTATTGGCAGTAATTGGTTAGAAGCACACTAAGATTAATATACGAAAGAAGGGCTGAATTTTCAGCCCTTCTTTTATTTATACTGTCATTATCTCTTTTTCCTTCTTTTCCAGATGCTCATCAACTTTCTTGTTGTAGGTGTCGGTTACCTTTTGAACTTTAGTTTCAGCATCCTTAGCAACATCCTCGGCAAGGCCGTTCTTCTGCATTTTTTTGATTTCCTCAAGGGCATCGCGACGAGCGTTGCGAATGCTTACACGCGCATTCTCGCCCTCGTGCTTAACCTGTTTAACCAAATCCTTACGACGCTCCTCGGTTAATGGTGGAACCATTATGCGAACAGTTTCGCCATTATTTTGAGGATTGAAACCTAAGTTTGCAGCCATAATGGCACGCTCAATGGGGTCTATCATCTTTTTTTCCCAAGGTTGAATAGAAATGGTTCTGGCATCGGGACTACCAACGCTTGCAACCTGTGCCAAGGGAGTCATTGTTCCGTAGTAATCCACCATAATGCCCGAAAGCATTGAAGGATTAGCTTTCCCAGCGCGAATTACTCTAAGTTCATTCTCAAGGTGGTCAATGGCTTTGGACATTTGTCCTTCGGCCGCATTTATAACTTTTTTTGCATCATCGGGAGTCATACTTTTACCTTTTAAATTCGGGAATAAAAATATTTAATTTTTAACTAATGTGCCAATTTTTTCACCCAAAACAACTTTTTTAAGCTTTCCTGAGGTGTTCATATCAAAAACAAAAATAGGCAGATTGTTCTCGCTACACATTGTAAACGCGGTTAAATCCATAACCTTTAACCTTTTCTCGTATGCCTCGGTAAAAGTTATCTCATCAAATTTTGTGGCGGTTTTATCCTTTTCGGGATCGGCGGTATAAACACCGTCAACACGAGTTCCTTTGAGTAGCACCTCAGCCTCAATTTCCACGCCACGTAATGCTGACGCAGTATCGGTAGTGAAGAATGGATTCCCTGTTCCACCGGCAATTATGCAAACAAAACCTTGCTTGAAAGCATCCAAAACCTTAGCCTTTGAGTAAAGTTCACCAACTGGTTCCATTTTGGTAGCGGTAAAAACCTTGGCTTTGCCACCAACTCCCTCAATGGCCGATTGAATTGCCAAACTATTTATAACTGTGGCAAGCATTCCCATTTGGTCGCCCTTAACCCTATCGAAACCTTTGGAAACACCGCTAAGTCCACGGAAGATATTTCCTCCTCCAATTACAATTCCAATTTCAACACCCATTGCGGCAACCTCTTTAATCTGTTCGGCATAAGAGTTCAGAATAGAGGTGTTAATGCCATACTTATCGTCGCCCATTAGCGCTTCGCCGCTGAGTTTTAGAAGTATACGTTTGTATTTTAACATCTTGGTTCATTAATAATTACCCTGTAAAGATACTTAAATTTAATATTGAAGGTTTTTTAAGTTTTCAACAAAACTTCCTGACAAAAATCATTGACAATTAGTACCACAAACATTACATTTGCATCAATATGATTAGCAAATCGTTATCGACATTATACCACAATAACGGCAAGGGGCTTTACTCCTGCTGGATTTGCTGATTTATTCTCCTAACATCTTTACTTTAAAAATCCAAATCCTTTGCTCAAAAGGACGATTGCGATTTCTATTTACACCGCCTTTTTATCATTTTCGTTTTCACATAATTCTTAAATAGTAAAACTATGTTTGAGAAAGTAATACCGCATACCGTTAAGCCCGAAAGGCAAGCCGCATCGGAAGGTAATTTCTATAAATCGACCCAAAGTAAAATTGGTCCTGGAATGAATGAGCGCGTTCAGAAACTGCGCAAGCTGAGCGTTGAGACTGAGCCATCGCTTTCCGTTGAGCGTGCTTTGCACGAAACTGCATTCTATAAAGAAAACTATGGAAAATACTCAATCCCTGTTCTACGTGCAATGAACTTTCTGGACCATTGCAAGCAAAAAACCATATACATTGGCGAAGGAGAGTTGATTGTTGGTGAGCGTGGTCCAAAGCCCAAGAGTGTTTGCACGTTCCCAGAGCTTACCTGCCACAGCGTTGAGGATTTGAATGTGCTCAACACCCGAGAACTACAACGATATACAATTAGCCAAGAGGATATTGAGCTGTACGCAAAGGAGGTGATTCCATACTGGCAGGGCAAAACGCAACGCGAGCGAATTTTCAATCACGTGCCAAACGAGTGGCGTGCTGCTTACGAAGCCGGATTGTTCACCGAGTTTATGGAACAGCGTGCGCCGGGGCATACCTGCTTAGATGGTAAAATATACCGCAAGGGTATGCTCGATTTTAAAAAAGAGATTGCCGATAATCTTGCAAACCTCGACTACCTAAACGACCCAGAAGCAACCGATAAGGCCGAACAGTGGAAAGCGATGGATATATCGTGCGATGCAGTAATTGTGTTTGCAGAACGCCACGCAGAGCTAGCCGAGGAACTAGCAAAAAAAGAGAAAGACCCACAACGTGTTCAGGAACTGAGAAAAATTGCCGAGGTATGCCGCTGGGTGCCTGCTCATGCTCCCCGAACGCTTTGGGAGGCAATTCAGATGTACTGGTTTGTTCATCTGGGAACAATAACCGAGTTGAACGGATGGGATGCAATGAACCCTGGGCATTTCGACCAACATCTGACTCCTTTCTATGAGAAAGAAATTGCAGCGGGCATGTTAACACGTGACCAAGCTAAGGAACTAATATCGTGCTTTTGGATTAAGGTTAACAACCATCCAGCACCCCCAAAAGTTGGAATTACAGCGCGCGAAAGCGGAACATACAACGATTTTACAAATATTAACCTAGGAGGAGTTAAGTCCGATGGTTCCGATGGAACAAGTGAGGTTTCGTACATAATGCTTGAGGTTGTGGAGGAGTTACATATCCTACAACCCGGGAACTCAGTGCACATCAGCGCCAAAACCCCCGACAAATTTCTTAATGCAGCAGCGCACGTAATTCGTCAGGGACACGGTTATCCATCGGCATTCAACCCCGATGTTTACATCCTCGAAATGCTGCGCCAAGGAAAATCGCTACAGGATGCACGCGAGGGTGGTTGCAGCGGATGTATTGAGGTTGGTGCTTTTGGTAAGGAAGCGTATCTACTTACGGGCTACCTCAACGTTCCAAAAATTTTGGAGGTTACCCTTAACAATGGAATAGACCCTGTTACCGGGAAAAAAGTTAGCATTGAGACAGGCGATCCACGCAGCTTTAAATCATACGATGAACTTTACAATGCTTTTCTGAAGCAGGTTCAGTATATAGTTGACCAAAAGATGCGGGTAAGCAACTACATCGATAGGATGTTTGCCAAGTATGCTCCAGCCCCATTCCTTTCGGTTGTTATTGAGGATTGCATTAGCAAAGGGCGCGACTACTACGATGGTGGCCCACGCTACAACACCAGTTACATTCAGTGCTGTGGACTAGGTACTGTTACCGATAGCCTTGCTGCTCTGAAAAAGCACGTGTTCGAGAATAATACATTCAGTATGGATAGGGTTTTAAATGCTGTACTGAAAAACTTTGAGGGCGAGGAGGTTTTACGACAAACCATCATTAACCGTACCCCTTTCTTCGGGAATGATGACGATTACGCCGATTCAATTGCTGTAAAGGTTTATAACGATTTGGTTGATACCATCGACGGCAAACCCAACATCAAGCCCGGCGGAAAATATCATTTGAATATGCTCTCAACTACTTGCCACGTTTACTTTGGAAAGGTGATGGGGGCAACGCCCAATGGTCGTTTAGCAGGAAAATCAATCTCCGATGGTACATCTCCATCGCACGGAGCCGATACACGAGGACCATCGGCGGTGATAAAATCGTTGTCGAAGCTCGACCAAACAAAATCGGGAGGAACACTACTAAACCAAAGGTTTTTGCCAAGTCTACTCAAGAAGGAAGAGGATGTTAAGAAATTAGGTCACCTTATCAGGAGTTACTTTACACTCGGCGGTCATCATATTCAGTTCAATATAGTTGATACAGCAACCCTGCTTGCTGCTCAAAAATGTCCTGAAGATTATAAAGACCTAATGGTTCGAATGGCTGGTTACAGCGACTACTTCAACGATATGAATGCCGATTTGCAACAGGAAGTAATTGAGCGAACCGAAAATGATGCCTTCTAGAATGCACAACAGCTTGATTTTCGATATAAAGCGTTACGCCATAAACGATGGCCCGGGAATTCGTATTGTAATCTTTTTCAAGGGTTGCAACCTACGCTGTGCGTGGTGCCATAATCCCGAAAGCATATCGGCAAAGGCAGAACGGATGTATGCCCCAGCAAAGTGCATTAAATGCGGAACCTGCGTTACAGTTTGCCCCGAAAGAGCTATAACGTTAACTCCCGAAGGAATTATTACCGACAAAAACCTTTGCAAGCAATGTGGAAAATGCGCCGATGTTTGTCCTACAAAGGCCATTGAAATGTCCGGAAAGGCTATGTCTGTTCCTGAAATTATGGAGATAATTGAGAAGGAACGCGTATTCTTCGACCAATCGGGTGGAGGCGTTACATTCTCAGGTGGCGAACCACTTATCCATTCGGAGATGCTAATTGAACTGCTGGACGAATGCAGGAAAAGAAAAATTCATACCGCAGTTGATACTGCTGGAAATGTTGCCACCGAAACAATCCTTGAAGTTGCCAAACGAACCGACCTTTTTCTGTACGATTTAAAGATGATGGATTCGGAGATGCACAAGAGATGGGTTAATTCTAACAACGAGAAGATTCTTTATAATCTACAGGCAATTTCCGATTTCGGCTCAAAGGTTATTATCCGAATACCCTTGATTGGTGGTGTTAACGACTCTATGATGAATATTGTTGAAACGGCAAGATTTGTTGCCAGATTATCGGGCGAAAAAAAGGTGGTTAACCTTTTGCCATACCATAATATTGCTCAACACAAATATGTGAAATTGGGTAAAGCCGACAGTTTCGAAAACTTGGTTGAACCCGATAAAAATGTTCAGGAAAAAGCCATATCAATTTTTGCAGGATACGGCGTAAAAGCCACAATTGGTGGATAAAGGAATTTAAACATTAAAATTATTCTGATATGAATAGATATAAATCAACGATTTTAGTCTTTTTTGTAATCGTTCCATTTCTTTCAAATGGTCAGGTAACAGTCGAAGATTATGCCCGAGCCGAAAAGTTTTTGCAAAGAAATTTGGAGAAAAGCATATACAACCGATGGGTAGAACCAACCTGGGAGACGCACGGAAACACATTTATTTACAGCGTTAATACCCGAAACGGGAAAGAATTTTTCAAGGTTAATCTCACTACAAAGCAGAAATCTGCTGCATTTGACCATTCAAAGTTGGCAGTATTACTAACCGATAGCCTTAAGGAGGAGGTTAAACCCTATGAGCTTCCAATTAGTCGAGCTGAATTTTTGGGGAAGGATGAGTTTACCTTTTGGACAAAAGAAACTCAATGGATTTATAATCCTGCAAAGAACTCACTACTTCGAAAAGTTAACGAGCCTTCGTTAACCGATAAGGAATCGTTATCGCCCGATGGAATGTGGATTGCGTTTATTAAGGATGGAAATATCTACCTAAAGAATAAAAATTCAGCAGAAGAGTTTCAACTTACTACCGATGGTTCTCCCGAGAATGGGTACGGCCATAATCTTAGTTGGTATTTTACCCGCAACGATAGTAAAGGCGAAAAGAATGATTACACCATTGAGGCTTATTGGAGCAATGACTCTAAAAAACTAATCGTTCCAAAGTTCGATAGACGGAATACCCGCCGTTTGCTGATGTACAAAACTGATGTGGAGGGATATCAATCCGAAATAGTGTCTTACGAAAGGGAACTTGCAGGTGATTCAGTAGTTACAATGGCCGATTTTTACCTTTTCGATGTTGCCAATAAGAATGGAGTAAGAATAGATTTACCTTCGAACCCTGCATTTCTGGGAACAGGATTTTACACCTTTGATGGTTGTCCCAAGGCATACCACATCAAGTATTATCGTGGCTACAAAACGCGTGAACTGTTTGAGATTGATTTGGAAACTGGGAAAACACGTTCTGTTTTGGTTGAATCGTACCCAAAAACTTTTGTCGATTTATACACCGAAACATTTGAGCTGATTTACGATAAAACTGAATTTATTTGGCGTTCGGAGCAGGATGGTTGGAGCCACCTTTACCGCTACGACCTGTCGACAGGTAAAATCAAAAACCAAATAACCAAGGGCAATTTTTACGTTTATGGTATTGAGCATATCGATAAGAAAACCGGAAATATTTGGTTTTTAGCTGGCGGAGTTGACCCAAACAGGGACCCTTACCAAAAATATCTCTACTCAATAAACATCGATGGTAAAAACCAAAAACTCCTAACACCCGAGGAGGCAACCCACGATATTAGAATATCACCCGATAAAAAATTCTTTGTTGACAACTACTCATCGCATAAAGACCCAAATATTGCAGTTGTTCGAAATTTGAAAGATGGCAAAACGCTTATGAGTGTTGAAAAGACTGATATTGATGATTTGGTGAAGATGGGATGGAAACCCGCCGAAACGTTCAGTATGCTTGCCGATGATGGCAAGACTATGCTTTACGGAACAATTATCAAACCCACCAATTTCGACCCCAATAAAAAGTACCCTGTAATTGATGGAACTTACTCTGGTCCACACACCATTCGCGCTCCAAAAAATTTCTCGCGCAGCGTGTTAAATATGGATTTATCGTTGGCAGAGTTGGGTTTTGTGGTGGTAAACATCGATGGACGTGGTAGCGCCTACCGTTCAAAAGAGTTTCACGATGTTTCGTATGCTAAACTTGGTTATGGACTAGTTGACCACGTTTATGTAATTAAGAAACTTGCCGAGAAGTACTCGTATATCGATGCCGACAGAGTTGGTATTTATGGTCATTCAGCCGGAGGTTACGATGCTACTAGAGCGTTACTCCTATTTCCCAATTTTTATAAAGTTGGGGTATCGTCTGCAGCTGACCACGACCATAGAATGGAGAAAATATGGTGGCCTGAACTATACCAAGGATTTCCAGTAGATACCCAGTATCACAATCAATCCAATGTTACCAATGCGAGCAAGTTACAGGGACATTTAATGATTGTAACAGGCGATTTGGATAATAATGTGAACCCTTCGGCCACATACAAACTTGCTGGCGAGCTAACCAAGGCCAATAAGGATTTTGAGTTTATTGTTTTACCAAACGATAATCACGACACATGCTATTGGAACAAGTACTTTCTGCGCAAACGCTGGGATTTCTTTGTGAAGCATTTGCTTGGAGTTGAGCATCCAAAAGAGTATAAGATTAAATAATAATGGAGTATTGGAGGAATGAAGACTAATAGTCCATTACTCCATTTCTCCATCACTCCTTGAATTATAATAAAACCAAACCACTATGTTTAGCAAACAAACCTACATCAACCGCCGCAATCAGCTTAGGGCACAGTTTAAATCCGGAGTACTACTGTTCTTTGGAAACGACGAGGTTGGTATGAACTACGAGGATAATACATACCATTTCCGTCAGGATAGCACATTTCTGTACTATTTCGGAATCAATAAACCGGGGCTTTATGCCGTAATGGAAATTGAAAGTGGCAACGATTATATTTTCGGTGATGATTTCACCATCGATAGCATTGTGTGGATGGGCTCACAGCCAACCATCAAGGAGATGGCCGCCACTGTTGGTGTGGAAAATACAGGCTCCGTTGCAGATTTCTCTGAGAAACTATATCACTACCCCCGAGGAACTGTTCAATATTTACCGCCATACCGTCCGGAACATTTATTTAAGTTGATGCGATTCCTTGGAATCAGTCCGGCTGAGGCTAAAACCAAAGCAAGCGTTGAGTTTATTACGGCTGTGGGCGAACAACGAAACATTAAGTCGGCCGAGGAGATTGTTGAACTTGGGCACGCCGTTTCAATGACCGCTGAAATGCACCAAGCCGCAATGCGTTATGCTAAACCAGGAATGACTGAGGCACAGATTGCAGCAAAGGTTCACGAGGTTGCTCTTGCCGCTGGCGGAGGAATCAGCTTCCCCATTATTGCTACTATTAACGGACAAACGCTTCACAACCATTATCACGGAAACACCATAAAGGAAGGACAACTATTCCTACTCGATGCAGGTTATGAAACCCCTATGGGCTATGCTGGCGATATGAGTAGCACATTTCCAGTTGGTAAAACATTCACCGAAAAGCAAAAAGAGATATACCGAATAACCCTTGCTGCGCATAATGGCGCTATAGAAATGCTTAAGCCCGGCGTACATTTCCGCGATGTTCATATGCAGGTTGCCCGAACCATATTCGATGGAATGAAGGCGCTAGGCTTTACAAAAGGCAACATCGACGATGCCGTTGCAAATGGAGCGCACGCCCTATTCTTCCCCTGCGGAACAGGGCACCTGATGGGGCTCGATGTTCACGATATGGAGAACCTGGGCGAACAGTATGTTGGTTACTGTGGTATTCCAAAAAGTAAGCAGTTTGGATTAAAATCGCTCCGCTTGGGTCGCGAACTTAAACCGGGATTTGTACTAACCATTGAGCCCGGTATATACTTTATTCCCGAACTAATTGATTTATGGGAACAAACAGGAACAAATAAGGAATATATCAACTTTGATAGGGTAAATGAGTACAGGAACTTTGGAGGAATCCGCAACGAGGAGGATATCCTGATAACCGAAACAGGCCATAGAATTCTTGGGAAACCGTTGGCAAAGTCAATAGAGGATGTAGAAAGCGAGAGAGCTAAGGCATTTTAAATTATCAAACTTACGAAAAGCGCCCCTCAATGGCGCTTTTTTATTGTGTTCTACTCAGGAGATTCTGGGTGGAATTTTTTTCTTAATACGCTTTCGTAAAAAGGCGGTCTTAGAATAAAACTTTGACTAATTGTTAATTTCTAGTTAATACTTACTGTTTAAAATTCAACTATAACCCAAATAATATAATTTCCTTTGCACATCAATTAATCACTTGTAAAAAACAACAATTATGAGCGGCTTTTTTGGATGTGTATCAAAAACAGACTGTGTTTTAGATGTGTTTTACGGCACCGATTATCACTCGCACCTTGGAACTAAAAGAGCGGGCGTTGCTTTTTACTCTAAGGATAAAGGATTCCAAAGAGCCATTCATAGCTTAGAGGATGGATATTTCCGAAACAAATTCCAATCCGATATTGCTGGATTCTCCGCAAACAGCGGCATTGGAATTATAAGCGATACTGAGGCACAACCAATTGTGCTAACATCGCATCTTGGCCGTTTTGCTGTGGCAACAGTTGCTAAAATCAATAATCTGTTAGAGCTCGAGGAGTACTTCATAAAACAACATCGCACCTTTTCAGAAACTAGTCAGGGTGGTGTAAATCCCACTGAATTGGTTGGCATGCTAATATCGGAGGGAGAAACTTTTGAGGAGGGTATTGTTAACGTATTCAACAGAATAAAAGGCTCATGCTCTTTATTGGTTTTAACGAATGAAGAAATTATTGCAGCACGCGATAAACTCGGACGTACTCCAATAATTATCGGGAAAAAGGATGGTGCATATGCGGTAGCTTTTGAAACCTGTTCGTTCTCAAATCTTGATTATGAGATTGACAAGTACCTTGGCCCAGCCGAAATTGTAATGGTAAATGCCGATGGTCACTATCAACTAAGAAAACCATCCAACAAAATGCAGGTATGCTCATTCCTTTGGGTTTATTACGGCTACCCGCCGTCGTTCTACGAAGGAATAAATGTGGATGTGTCTAGGTATAATTGCGGAGCAGCAATTGCAAAAAAGGACGATGTTGAGGCCGATTTTGTTGCTGGCATTCCCGATTCAGGTGTTGGCCACGCCATTGGCTATAGTAATCAGAGGGGTATTCCCCATATGCGTCCATACGCCAAGTACACGCCAACTTGGCCCCGCAGCTTTATGCCACAAAATCAGCAAATGCGCGATTTGGTTGCAAAAATGAAGCTGATTCCCAATACTGCATTAATCAAAAATAAACGAGGAATATTCCTCGACGACTCAATAGTTCGCGGAACACAACTAAAGGATAATGTGATAGACCTATATTCAGCCGGAATAAAAGAAGTACACATGAGAATTGCCTGTCCACCACTTACCTATCCCTGTGAATTCCTGAATTTTAGCCGTTCACGCTCCAATCTAGATTTAGCCACCCATAAGGCAGTTTTCGAACTTACAGGGATTGAGCATCATAATATGACGAATTACTCCGACACCAGTAACGGAAATTATGCTGCAATGGTTGAGCAAATTCGTAAAAACCTAAATCTCACCACTTTGAAGTTTCAAAAACTGAACGATTTGGTCGAAGCTATTGGTGTTCCAAAGGAAAACCTTTGTACGCATTGCTTTGATGGAAGTAGCTATTTTGAGTAATCCTCCACTAAAAATTCGCTAATGATTTTATCCTCAAACTTTTTCGTCAAAAACTTTTCTTAAAAGCTGTTAACTATTACTTAAAAACGAATAATTAGCTGTACCTTTGCGCGCTTAAAAAAATTACACAATGCAGGGTATAAGAAATATTGCGATTATTGCGCACGTGGATCATGGGAAGACCACCTTAGTGGACAAAATGATTATTCAAGGGAAACTTTTTAAAGATCACGAAAAGCCCGGCGAACTAATTCTCGATAGTAACGATTTGGAGCGTGAGCGCGGAATTACCATTCTTGCCAAAAACGTTTCGGTTGAGTATAAAGGTGTTAAAATTAACATTATTGACACTCCTGGTCACTCCGATTTTGGTGGAGAGGTTGAGCGTGTACTCAATATGGCCGACGGTGTTCTGCTACTTGTTGATGCTTTTGAAGGCACAATGCCTCAAACCCGTTTTGTACTTCAAAAAGCTTTAGCTTTAGGGTTAAAGCCAATTGTTGTCATCAACAAGGTCGATAAGCCTAACTGCCGCCCCGAAGTAGTTCAGGAACAGGTTTTTGATCTAATGTTCAATCTCGATGCATCCGAAGAACAACTAAATTTCCCTACAATATACGGTAGTGCTAAGCAAGGATGGATGTCATCCGACTGGAAAAAACCAGCCACCGATATCACTGCCCTGCTCGATAAAATTGTGGAGTATGTTCCCGCAGCAAAGCAAATTAAAGGAACACCTCAACTTTTAATAACATCGTTGGATTACTCCAGCTATGTTGGCCGTATTGCAATTGGAAAATTGCACCGAGGCGAGTTAAACACAGGAATGGCTGTTTCATTAGCCAAAACTGATGGTCAGGTTATCAGAACAAGAATCAAAGAATTGCTTGTTTTCGAAGGTTTAGGAAAACGTAAGGTTGATAAAGTAATATCGGGTGATATTTGCGCTTTGGTTGGTATTGAGGGTTTTGATATTGGCGATACAATTGCCGATATCGAAAATCCAGAAGCACTACCTACCATTGCGGTTGATGAGCCCACTATGAGTATGCTCTTCACCATTAACAACTCCCCTTTCTTTGGGAAGGATGGTAAGTTTGTAACATCGCGCCATCTAAAGGATCGTCTCGATCGTGAGTTGGAAAAAAACCTTGCTCTAAAAGTCGAGGCAACCGACTCTGCCGATTCGTTCATGGTGTTTGGACGTGGTGTTCTTCACCTATCGGTACTTATTGAAACGATGAGACGCGAGGGTTATGAGTTACAGGTTGGACAACCTAAGGTAATCATTAAGATGGTTGGCGGAGAAAAATGCGAACCTATTGAATATATGACCATTGATTTACCCGAGGAAGTTTCCGGCAAAGCAATTGAACAGGTTACCCGCCGTAGGGGCACACTGTTAACCATGGAACGCCGTAACGATAGAATTCACCTTGAGTTTGAAATTCCTTCGCGCGGAATTATTGGTTTAAGAAACATTCTGCTTACCGCTACTGCTGGCGAGGCGGTTATTGCCCATAGGGTAAAAGGATTTGAACCATATCGTGGCGATATCGAAACCCGTGTAAACGGTTCGCTAATTGCCATGGAAAGCGGCATGTCATTCGCATACGCAATAAACAAACTACAGGATCGTGGACGTTTCTTTATTGATGAGCACGAAGAGGTTTATGCCGGACAGGTTATTGGCGAAAACACGCGCGCTGGCGATATGGTAGTTAATGTTACCAAGTCGAAAAAGTTGACCAATATGCGTGCTTCTGGATCAGACGAAAAATCGTTCCTTGCCCCTCCGGTTAAATTCAGTTTGGAGGAAGCCTTGGAGTATATTCAGGAGGATGAATATGTGGAGATTACACCAAAATCGATGCGTTTGCGCAAAATTTATCTCGATGAGAACGAGCGTAAACGTCGCGATAAGAATAGTTAGTTAAAATACTTGAACAGATTGTTTAATCTGTGTTATACGCATAAATTTTGATAGTTCATTTATATATTTTTGGTTCATTTTTTTGATTGTTTGTAATTTTTATAACTTTGCACGTTGTTTTTGAAGAGTTGTGGGAAACGTATTAAGCACATATTCAATTAATTTCAAGGGACTTAAGGTCGGAAAGCATTCGTTTGAATTCGATTTAAACGATGATTTTTTTGCTGAGTTTAAGGAAGGCGAAATTAGCAAAGGGCAGCTTAAGGCTGTTATAAACCTGAATAAGCAGAACCATTTGCTTGAGTTCAAAATCAGCATAAAGGGTTCGGTTGAGGTTGTTTGCGATAGGTGCTTAGAGCTTTTCGAACTTCCAACAACCTTTAAAGGCGAACTGTTCGTTAAGATTGGCACCAAGGACGAGGAGAACGACGATGAAATTATCTTCCTGTCGGAAGAGGATTACGAGGTTAACCTTGCTCAGTACCTATACGAAAGTGTTTGCTTAAGTTTACCACTGCAACGCTATCATGGTTTAAGTGGTACAAAGGCAAGCGATTGCGACAAGGAGATGATTTCGAAAATGAACATTGTGAACGAAGTAGAAAGCACCGACGATGATATAGACCCTCGCTGGGCAGCACTTAAAAAATTGAAGAATAACTAAGTTTTACTAATTAATAAGTTGAAAAATGGCACATCCAAAATCAAAGATTTCCAAGCAGAGAAGAAATAAGCGTAGAACTCACTACAAAGCTAGTACTCCTACACTTTCAAACTGCTCAAACTGCGGTACAGCTGTTGAGTATCACAGGGTATGCCCAGAGTGTGGTTTTTACCGTGGAAAACAAGCAATTGAAAAGGCTGTTAACGCCTAATTATATCAACCCTAATTAGCACACTAGTGATGAGGATTGGTGTTGATGTTATGGGAGGAGATTTTGCACCCGATGCCGTTGTATCGGGTGCCGTTTTAGCCCTAAACCATCTTAGTGCCGATGAGAGAATAGTTCTCTTTGGCAATCAGGAAATCATTGTAAATCTTCTGCAAAAAGAAGGCGTAAGTCCTGACAATTTTGATATCATCCATACCTCCGAGGTAATTGAGATGGGCGATAACCCATCAAAATCATTCGCTAAAAAAACCGACTCAAGCATCGTTAAGGGCTTTATGGCTCTTGCCGCTGGCAAAATTGATGGTTTTGCCAGTGCAGGCAGCACGGGTGCTATGATGGTTGGCGCAATGATGGTTGTTAAGCAAATTCCTGGCGTTATACGTCCTGCAATTGCTGGTTTCATCCCCGTTTCTGAGAAAAAAGTTAATCTTCTGCTCGATGTTGGGCTTAACCCCGATTGTCGTCCCGATGTATTATACCAATACGGAATACTTGGCTCAATCTATGCTAAGCAAGTTTTTGGCATTGAAAATCCAAGGATATCGCTACTAAGCATTGGCGAGGAGGAAGAAAAAGGTAATTTGGTTACAAAAAGTGCCTTTGAGATGATGAAGGACTCAGCAGATTTCAACTTTGTTGGAAACGTTGAGGGTCACCACCTATTTCACGACAAAAAGGCCGACGTAGTAGTTTGCGATGGTTTTGTAGGTAATGTGGTTCTTAAACAGGCCGAGGCATTCTACCATATACTCACAAAGGTTAACCCCGACAATAAATTTAACGAGAGGTTTAACTCCGAGAACTACGGTGGAACACCCGTACTTGGCGTTAATAAGCCTGTAATAATAGCTCATGGAGCATCGAGCCCCAAAGCAATAATGAACATGATTATTCAAACTCGCGAGGTTATATCATCGCAACTTTGCGAGAAAATTAAACAAGCATTCAGCTAATGGGAAAAATTACTGCCGCAATCACAGGAGTTGGGGGATTTGTACCCGACTACATTCTTACCAACGAGGAACTCAGCCGCATGGTTGACACCACCGATGAGTGGATAATGACCCGTATTGGTATTAAGGAACGTCATATTCTGAAAGGCGAAGGATTGGGAACTTCGGATATTGCTATTCACGCCGTGAACGAGCTGCTCCGTAAAACCAACACAAAGCCCGAAGAGGTTGATATGTTGATTTGCGGTGTTGTAACACCCGACATGCAGTTTCCTGCTACAGCGAATATCATTAGCGATAAGTGTGGAATTAAGAATGCCTTTGGGTTTGATATGAATGCAGGTTGCTCCAGTTTCCTTTATGCTTTAGTAACTGCATCGAAATTTGTTGAGTCAGGCACTCACAAAAAGGTAATTGTGGTTGGCGCCGATAAAATGTCTTCGATAACTGACTATACCGACCGTGCTACCTGTCCAATCTTTGGCGATGGTGCTGGTGCAGTTCTTCTGGAACCCTGCGAGGATGGTTTTGGTGTTATGGACGCCAAAATGCAGGTTGATGGTTCGGGCCGGAAGCACTTACACCAAGTTGCAGGAGGTTCTTGCTATCCAGCATCAATTGAAACTGTAACTAAGCGTCAGCACTATATTTACCAAGAGGGTCAACCAGTTTTCAAGGCTGCTGTTTCCAACATGGCCGATGTTGCCGTTGAGATGATGAAACGCAATAACATTACCCCCGAGAAACTGGCTTGGCTTGTTCCTCATCAGGCAAATATGCGTATTATTGAAGCAACAGCTAACAGAATGGGAATTGGAAAGGATAAGGTAATGATTAATATCGAAAGATTCGGAAACACCACCAGTGCAACAATTCCACTTTGTCTTTGGGAATGGGAATCCAAACTAAAAAAAGGCGACAATGTTATTATTGCAACCTTTGGGGCAGGTTTTACTTGGGGTGCTTGCTATATTAAGTGGGCGTACGATGGAAGTAAGTTTGCGAAATAATAATCTTATAATTAACAAAAAAGCCACCTTAGGGTGGCTTTCTTGTTAATCGAACTCCTACTAAACAACTCTAATTCAGAGTTATCAAACCGTGTAAAAACAAAACCCTCTCTAAATTTATCATTTAAAGAGGGTCTTACTTTTTGCCTGTTGACCTACCAGGATTCGAACCTAGGCTAACAGAACCAAAATCTGCTGTGCTACCACTACACCATAGGTCAAGCCTTTATGCTTTCGCAAAAGCAGGGCAAAAATAACACTAAATTTTCTATCTCCAAATTTTTTATAAATCTTTTTTAATAAACTCTAACGTTTTTCCCTTAGTCCATTTTTTGTCATTGTCCAAGTCTTACCTAGCATCTCGTCGGGCCAATAATTGCTGAATGGCTGGTTGTAGTCCAGAATATCCATTAACGTTGAGTCCAAGTAAATGCTGTAACCCTCGGGCAAGTTCATAACCAAGGTAATATCTTGGTTTTTCCACTTGGTATTGTCGGGCATAGTAAAAATTGGGTCTAATGTTACTATAGAATCTTTTATAGAATAATTATATATGATTTCCGATGCATTTTGCTTTGCTAAAACTTTACTACCACCACGAGCCTTTTTAATCATTGTAATATTGGCAAACTCCTCGTCGGACTTTTCAATAATTAGTTCAGGCTTACCCGATATGGTTTTTTTGCCATTTAAGGTGGTTAATTTCATGTCGAAGAAGTTGTACTGAACATCACTGGCTTTATTTAAAGAATCGGGGTTTAAATTGTACGATTTAAGCACGATTACCTTCTCCTTAACGGGTGCAACCTCATTTAAACTTATCGTATTAACAACACTCTCCCTAATTGTTAAACTGCGCGCCTGAAAGAACACTGTTAAAGCTAGCGTAACCACCGATGCTATCCAAATTACTGCAGCGATTATGCCAATAAGTCCATCGCGTGCTTTAAAGCGGAATATAATTCTAACACCACCATAAATAAGCGCTACAACAGGAATTGCAATAATTAGGAATATTGGTACAGTAACCCAAATACTACTGCTTATATCGAACATCGATGTTATAAACTCGTTCAATGAGAAACCACCAATTTCTGGAGCAAACCAACTCATCATAAAACTGCCAAAGAAAAAGACTCCGATTAGTACTAGGAATACGAAAAGCATTGTGGCAATTATTATCACGCCAATCATTATCGCAAGCACCTTAAAGAAGATAAGTAGAGCCTTTAGGCAGAACAGTGCAATTTGACCAATAAAACTCATCAGTTTCTCGAAGAAATTCTTAGGCTCGGCATTTTTTAGGTTACTAGAAACCGAATTCATCTCATCCTTCAGCGTTTTCTCAATATTTGAGAAAGTTACTGGCTCCCCCTTCATCTCCAATTTTTGTTTTGGAGTAACTGCTTTAGGTGTGGCAATCCAAAGCACTAGGTATAGTATTAACCCAAAACCTTTAAGGAAGAATAGCAGAACAAAAAGGAGACGGAATACAATAGGGTCAACCCCAAAGTACTCGGACAAACCAGAGCAAACGCCTCCCACAATGGCCCCTTCAGGATTGCGGTAAAGTCGTCGAAGTGTTTTGTTACCACTTGGTTTCTGAGCAAACTCAGCATCTCCTCCAATATCCTCGGGCTTGCCAATCTGGGCAATTATCTCCTCAACCAACGGGAGAGAAACAACACCGTCCTCAGGATTTCTTGTTGAAATAAGCTCCGAGATTCTCTCCTCAATATCCTTTATTGTTTCAGCAGCCTCGTTTCCATTACCCAATCGAACTTTTATATCATCTAAATAAACCCTTAATGCATTGTATGCATCCTCGTCAATATTATATGAGAAACCACCAATATTAACTTTAACAGTTTTTTTCATGGATAGAATTTTTAATATTTCTAAGAATTATTTCGGATAGTATCAACGGTTTTTACGAGGTCGTCCCAGCCGTTGAGCAAGTCGTTAAGATAGGCTCTCCCAACCTCGGTAATTGAGTAGTATTTGCGTGGAGGCCCTTGTGGCGACTCTTCCCAACGGTAACTTAATAGGCCTGCATTTTTTTGACGGGTAAGGAGTGGGTAAAGCGTTCCCTCCACAACAATCATTTTAGCATCCTTAAGTTTGTTGATTAAATCGTTGGCGTACGCATCGCCGCGCGATAGTACTGATAGTATGCACAACTCCAAAACTCCCTTTCGCATTTGTGCTTTTGCATTTTCAATTTCCATTTTATATAGTTTTTAATTTTTTTTATCGAACGATTTTCCAATATTTTCGGCGGTAACAGGCTCTCCCCTCATTTCGAGTTTTTGAGCAGCGGTAAGTGCTGGGGGAACAACAATCCACAGAACAATATAGATTAACAAACCTAGTCCACCCCAAAACAGGGTAAGAACAAATATTATTCTGAATAAAACAGGCTCTACCCTCCAGTAATGCCCCATACCAGAACAAACACCACCAAGGATTTTATCATCCAAATCGCGGTACATTTTTCGGTAACTGCGGTAGTTTGAATTTGAATCACTGGCTGGTTGCTCGTCATCTATATCGCCTGGTTTTCCCATAATTTCGATAACACGGTTCACCTCGTCGATACTGATAACCTGATTCTCAACCTTAATGTTAGTTTTTAGGTGTTCTGCTATTCTGGCCTCAATATCAGCAATAATCTCCTGCTTGCCTTCTTCGTTTGCAAAATGGCGATTAAGCTGTTTAAGGTAGTTGTCCAGAACTTGGTAAGCATCTTCGTCCAAAACAAACATGTTACCACTTAAATTTACTGAGATTGTCTTTTTCATCTTTAATCTATTTTATACTATGCTTAAATAGGTAATATTGTTTTACAAATATAATTCACATTTCACTACCATGCAATACATATTACTAATTTTTTCACAGTATTTTATTAAAAAGTGTTAAGTTGAAGTTTTTTAAAGACTAAGTATTAGATTTTTAAAACAATAGGTGGCGTGATGAAAAATGATAAATATAAAAACGCTATATTTAAAATTTAAAACAAACCACTATGGCAAAGGGAGTTCTGGAAAAAATGGAGACGTTAAACATTGGTACTGAGTTAAACGTAATTCCGCAGTATACATTACGATTAGGCGATGAAGCTGTTGTAATAAATTCTCTTATAGGTCAGAAAATAAGGATTGAATTCCAAAACGAGATATACTGTATTAAATGCGGACGAAAAACAAAAAAATCGTTTGGTCAGGGTTTTTGCTACCCTTGTTTAATTAGTGCTCCCGAAGCGGAAGATTGTGTTCTGCGCCCAGAACTATGTCGTGCGCACGAAGGAATAGCTCGAGATATGGAGTTTGCCAAGGAGCACTGCCTTATTGAACATTTTGTGTACTTAGCCTGGTCGGGTGGACTAAAAGTAGGCATAACTCGCCACCACCAAATCCCAACACGCTGGATTGACCAAGGTGCAACCCGTGCAATAAAGGTTTGTCATACCCATAATAGATACGAAGCAGGAATGGTAGAAGTTGAACTAAAAAAGATTTTAGGTGATAAAACCCCCTGGCAAGCAATGCTAAAAGGGTTGGAAGATGAAAGTATTAATTTAGTCAACGAGAAGGTAAAAGCACTTGAGTTTATTAATGGTAAAGACCTAAACTATATTCCTGAACCCGATAATCTATACAATATTCTTTACCCAGTAAAGCAATATCCACAGAAGGTTACATCGACTAATTTTGATAAGGAGCCTGTTTTTGTAGGAGTTTTGAAAGGTATAAAAGGACAGTATCTTATTCTTGATAGTAATAAGGTACTAAATATCCGAAATCACTCCGGATATTTAGTAACATTAGGTTAAATCTATTATGGTCTACTGAATAAGCAATACAATATTGATTACTAATGACTATACAGGAGTTTTCAATTTAGTGGCTGTAAAGTTTTTCTTATAAACTTGTTTTTCCCTTTGTATCTCTTACTTTTTCCATGATGAAAAAGTAAGCAAAAAATCTAGGCAAAACTATGCTTCCTACCGCCCTGCTGCAAGCTTGAATTTCTGCAAAAGTAGGCAAGCCCCTTTTGCGAAATTCTAAAACTTCCAGCATTCACGCTCACTCCCGCTCGCAGTTTTGCCTGTCCACCCACTTGCCTTTAACATTCCGCATTACAATAGCCATACCGTTTACATTTTTCAGCAAAACGATTGACTTTAACAACAAGACCCTATTTAAACCCTTTGGCAGATTGCTTGCGCAGTTCGTACATCTGCTCAGGGGATAAACCGCGTGTTTTGTAAATATTCTTCTCCCACTCTCCGTACATTGGGTTTGGAAGAATTATGAATCGGTTTCCGAACTCATTCTTGTACTCCTCAACAATTGACTTTCCCCAATCATCGCCGCGCGATTCAAACACCTCGGAAAAATCGTTTAGGTTATCGCCAACAAGCATTACAATATCGAATTTTTCAGAAACTTTCTCCCGGCGAGCCTTCTTGCTACTTTCGTTCTCCTTTAGAAGAAAATACTCAGGTTTTGCAAAAGCAAATCCAAGTGAATCCAGATTCTTCAGTGTAGCACCTAATTCATTGGTTTTGCGGTTCGATATGTAGAATAATGTTACACCCAACGAATCGCAATACTTACTAAATTCCTTTGCTCCGGGTAAAGCTTTAGCCTTGCCCAATTGCGACCATTCGTTCCAAAACTCAGAGGAGAATTCCTTGTTATCGATAATTTCCTGAGCCTGAAATGGGCTATTATCGAGCATTGTTTCGTCAATATCCACAACAACGGCCTTGGGTTTTTCGGATTTTACCTTGGCAAATTGCTCCAAACGCATTTTAGCAACGTTGAACCCTTGATAGTAAAGAGCCTGATTCTCTGGAGAATTCTGGTACCAAGTGGTTGCGTATATTAAATGGTCCTGATTAACTTTATTATTGGTAAAACTAAAGCAAACAAACAGTAATACAACAGCAATAATCGACGTTATAACTAGTAATCTTTTCATATCTCTTTGCATTAAAATTATTCGGCAAAGTTAACTTTTTACTTCAAATTTTATAATTCATAGAAAAATGATTAATAGTTCTGGCCAATTGTTAAATGGATTTTTTGTATTCACGCAATACTCTAGGAATTGTTAATATTGGACTGCTGGTTGTCGTAATAAGACAAATCGTTATAACTTTACCTAATGATTTTATTACGATGCAAACGGGGTAATATAATGCTACGCAAATACCTTTCGGCGTTGCTTTTAGTCTGTTTATATAGTTTATCAATAGCTCAAGTAGACTCAACTAAAAAGGAGATGACGTTTGACTTGGGGATTACCCGCGACCAAAATATCAACCTTTGGCCAATATTTAAAAGAACCTTTTCGCAGTACGAAACCAACAAACAAATTCTATTCCCGATATACCGAAGCTATAAAAACACCTTACGAGTTGAAAAGCGAAGCCATTTACTCCCATTTTACTGGAGTGATAGTAGCAAAAAGGAAAAGAACCTTCGGGTAATTTCGACATTTTATCCATCGTTATTTCGTATATCAAACGATTTTAAGGACAACACCAAAACCTTCACTCTGCTTGAATTTGCTCCAAAAGTTAATATACTTGAGTTCAAAAAATCGCCCGACGGATTGGTGCTTGAGAATAATCTGCTATTTTTCCTGTGGTATAAGGACAATAAGATTACCAAAAAATCACACCTAGTTGTATTCCCTGCATACTGGCAATTTAAATCGCCAACACGAAACACACAAACTCTTTTCCCCCTATACTCATATGGCAAATACTCAAACTACACAAAAAACTATTTTGCCATAACTCCCCTACTCTGGCATTTTAAATCGCAGAATCAAAGTAAGAATATTCTTTTCCCTATTTGGTGGAACAAAACATTCAAAACCAGCAACGATACAATAAAAAGAAACTTGCTTTTACCTTTGTACTACTCACTAAGAAGCAATAATCTGAAAAACACTGTGCTATTTCCAATAGTTTGGAGTAATCAAGGAAAGAACTCCAGTTCATTAACAATAGCACCGCTGTTTTCTGCCGGTCATTCTTTGAACTCTAACAGAAGCCATTTAATGCTTACACCGCTTTTTTGGAATTTTAAAAGAGATGAAAGCCAAAGAACAATTCTTTTCCCTATTCTTTGGAAATACAACTGGCATACACAGTTTGAGAAGTACGGCACTTTGGTTATTTTCCCGATATACTGGAACAAACAAAGTAACGACGACAAAAGCACTGTAATTCCTCCCTTTATCTGGAGTAAAACTACGCCTTACTACAATTCATTTTCTTTTATCCCTTTATTCTCCGCAGGGAGTTCGCCCAACAAATCAACAAAACATTTAGCAATTACTCCTATTTTCTGGCACTTTAAAACTCCTTACGGACATAGCAACACATTGATACCTCTATGGTGGTACCGAAAAAGAGTAAGCGAAAACTCCATCAAGTCAGATAATATTATACTTCCAGTGTATTGGGGTTGGAAACGACCGTCTAGTCAAGGGAACATTTTATTTCCAGTTTTATGGCGATTCAAAAAAAATAACTATAGCTCCACAAGTATATTTCCCTTGTTATCTATTGGCAAATCGAGCGATAATACAAGAGGTTATAGCGCTATAACCCCTCTTTACTGGCGCTTTAAAACATCGTCGGGCAAAGGGCAACTGCTTTTCCCCCTTTGGTTTGAGAAACACAGAACCATCGACGGCGACATAAAAAGCACATCCCAAGTTTTGTTTCTATACTGGAAGTACAAGGATACAGCCCTAAAGCATCAGGGAGTTTTCCCTGTGGTTTGGCGCTTTAAGGGTAAGAACAGGCAATCTTTTACCCTATTTCCTTTCGTCTCAACAGGCTTTAAAAAAGATACACAAAGGCGATATCTAGCTATTTCGCCAATATTTTGGCATTTCAAGAAGCCAAACAAAAACTTTAGCACACTATTTCCTTTATGGTGGAGCAGAAATAATAACACTGAAGGAAATCAATCCCGATTCAAACTTTTAATACCCATTTTCTACTCTCAATCGGACTCATTACATAAACACAATGTTTTGTTCCCAATAGTGTGGCGTTTAAAAAATCCTAATTACAACTCTTTTACTTTGGTTCCATTGTTTTCGTATGGGATATCGCCCAAGAAAGAAACTACTCACCTTACCTTAACTCCCCTATTTTGGCACATTAAAAACCCAAGTGGTTCAATCAACGCCCTATTGCCAATATTCTGGCAATCAAAGTATGGCTCTGGCGATAACTCGTCAAAAAAAACTATCCTTTTCCCAATTTACTATCAAATTAAGAACCCCGATGTCTCCAACAGAATTATTTTCCCAATAGCTTGGAGTTTGGATAATAGGAACTATCGCTCATTTACTTTTGCTCCGCTTTTCTCGTTTGGAAGAAACGACGATAAATCCAAAAGTCACTATGCAATTACACCGCTTTACTACAATATTAAAAACAACAATAATAGCAAACGGGCACTTTTCCCATTATGGTGGAATAGCCAAAACGGTAACTCAAAAAGCAATATACTGTTCCCGGTATACTGGTCGTTCACAGGACAATCGAGGAATGCGAAGGTGGTATTCCCAATTGTATGGAACTTCAGCCGTGCAAAATCCAAATCGTTAACCATTGTACCGCTATACTCGAAAGGAGTATCTAGAAATGGACTGAAACACCTAATGGTAACGCCAATATTTTGGAATTTCTCAAATAACTCAATGAATAGGAATATTCTATTCCCAATTTTTAACACCTACTCCGATATAAACAATAATAAAAAGTTCGACATTCTATTTTTTCTATTAAGGAGGAGTAAGATTAGCGATAATAGAAGTTTGAGTATAGTTTGGCCTATTATTAAAAGCGAAAAAGGTAATGATTATAAGTATTTCCGATTTGCACCACTTGTTTGGAGCAAAAGAAGCCCCGAATTCAGCTATTTTACAATTCAGCCATTCTATTACTGGAGTAAAAGCGAACAGCAAATTACAAATCGATTTTTATGGGAGCTCTACGTAAATAGAAATGTTCAAGGGGAAAGAAAATCGAGCAGCATTCTCTGGAAGGTTGTGACCTGGGATAGGTATAGCAATGGCGATAACTCGTTCAGAGTGCTACATCTACTTTATGCAAACTCCAATGTGGATGGAAAAGTCGAGAAGAGCCTATTCCCGTTGTACTACCTCACAAAGGATAATAACGGAAACAAATCGTTATCGGTAATGCTATACTTCTACAACTCGCTCCGAAGGAAAATCCCCAATACAACAGAATTTTACCAAGAGGAAAGAATTTTTTGGCTAATAAGAATTCGGTCGAATTACAGAATACTCAAGGAAAAGGGAATATCTGTTGATTAAAGCAGTAGGTAGATTTGCCCCCTCAAAAACGATTGCTAACTTTGCACGTAAAGAATTTCAGCTATGACCAAAGTAAATGTTCTTCTTATAGGCTCAGGCGGACGTGAGCACGCCATTGCATGGAAATTGAGCAAAAGCGATAGTCTTAATAAACTCTACATTGCACCAGGAAACCCTGGTACTGCTCAAGTAGGTGAAAATATAGCTCTAAATCCGCTAGACTTTGAACAGGTAAAGCAAACGGTAATCGCTAAAAACATCGATTTGGTTATAGTTGGACCCGAAGAGCCTTTGGTTAAGGGTTTACACGACTCCTTTTTGTCCGATACTAGAGTTAAACACATTCCAGTTATTGGGCCACAGGCAAAGGGTGCGATGCTTGAAGGCAGTAAAGATTTTGCTAAAGCATTTATGATACGCCATTCAATTCCTACAGCACGATACCAAACATTCGGCACATCGGAAGTAAAGGCATCCAAGGATTTCCTTAAAACAATGACTCCTCCTTACGTACTCAAGGCCGATGGCCTTGCCGCTGGGAAAGGAGTGGTTATATCCATTTCCTACGATGAAGCCTGCCAAACGCTCGATGAATTTTTTGCAGGCAAGTTTGGCGATGCTAGCCGTAAAGTGGTTATTGAGGAGTTCCTTAGCGGAATTGAACTTTCCGTTTTTGTTCTTACCGACGGGAATTCCTACGTAGTGTTGCCCGAAGCCAAGGACTATAAGCGTATTGGCGTTGGCGATACAGGACTAAATACTGGCGGAATGGGCGCCGTTTCGCCAGTCCCTTTTGCAGGTAAAGATTTTATACAGAAGGTAGAAGAACGCATTATTAAACCAACCGTTGAGGGACTTAAAAAGGATAACATCCCATACAAAGGATTTGTATTTATTGGCTTAATGAATGTTAATGGAGAGCCTTACGTAATTGAGTATAACGTAAGAATGGGCGACCCTGAAACTGAAGTTGTGATGCCGCGCATTGAAAGTGATTTGCTTGAACTATTCCTACTATGCGCAAAGGGTGAATTATCCAAGGCCAACATCAAA
Organism: Bacteroidota bacterium; assembly: GCA_029560875.1. Classification (GTDB taxonomy): domain Bacteria; phylum Bacteroidota; class Bacteroidia; order Bacteroidales; family Tenuifilaceae; genus SB25. The sequence continues at coordinate 26,377 of JAKQKB010000115.1, forward strand.
ATATCTGAAAAAACTGCAACAACCGTAATTTTAGTATCGGGTGGTTATCCTGAGAGTTATGAAAAAGGAAAGGCTGTTGAAGGAATTCCTTCGAAGGAAAACTCAATGGTTTTCCATGCTGGAACTGCATTGCAAAATGGAAAACTTGTAACATCAGGTGGACGGGTTTTTGCTTGCACTGCATTGGGAAATACTATGAAACAAGCATTAGAGTTATCTTTTTTCGCAGCAAACTCAATAAGTTTCGATGGGAAATACTTTAGAACAGATATTGGTAAAGATTTAGAAAAATACAGCTAATCCAACAAGATATGCTTCTATCCTTTTTTAAAAAATCGCAACTGTCGGTAGTTATTTTAGTAGTAATTATTTCCGTTGCAATATGGCTTAAAACGTTTCTGAATGGGTTATCATACCCATTTATCTTCGATACTATAAATATGCCATTATACGCCATTCTGGTAAAGCATATCAATCAGAGTATTATTCTCTCCAACATCATTACATTTTCGCTTGTAATGGCCATTGCGTTTTACCTATTACATCTTAACAGCAAATTCATTATAGTAAAACAGCGCACTTATCTGCCTGCGCTATTCTACCTATTAATTTCAACTGCGTTTATCCCAATACAGCGGATTAACCCTGCAATTTTTGCGACCTTTTTTATTCTCTTAGCACTCGACCATATTTTTGCCATTTACCAAAAAGGGAATCCGCTCGACAACCTATTCCGTGCAGGGATTTCGCTTGGTATAGCTTCGCTTTTTTATGCTCCTGCAATACCATTTTACCTAATCATTTTCATGGGACTTCTGTTGCTTCGGTCGTTTTCGCTCCGCGAGTGGTTTGTTGCTGTGCTTGGAATTGCACTTCCGTGGGGTTTCTTAATGCTAACATACTACTTGCTAAATATTGATATTTCGAAAACATTCGAACTAGTTAAAAGCAACCTGATAACCGATACTGAATCGTCTATAGATGAGTTAATACCAATTATTTTTACGTCGGTGATTGGACTTCCAACGCTTGTTGCATTATTTTACTTAATTCCAAGTATGGCCAATCAGAAGATAAGTGTTCGGAAATATCACACTCTATTCTTTTGGATACTTTTTATTGGAGCAGCAAGCTTTGCACTAATCCCCACGACTTCTTACGAAATGGCCTATATCCTTGCAATACCATTAAGCTTTCAGTTAACAAACTACTTTGCTAATGCCCGAAAAGGTTTTTGGGCAGAACTGCTCTTCACGCTAATTATCATGGCAGCCTTAGCAATACAGTTATATTTTACGTTTGCTTAAATAGAAGAAAATGTACGCGGTTGTTGATATTGAGACATCGGGAGGCAGGGCTCAGGTTGATAAAATTACCGAAATTGCCATTTACATTCATGATGGTGAAAAAATTGTTGACGAATTCTCGACCCTTATAAACCCTGAAGTTTATATCCCTTCGTTTATTACCCGACTAACAGGTATTAATAACGATATGGTGGCTACCGCACCTAAGTTTTACGAGGTTGCAAAGAAAATTGTATTAATGACCGAAGGGTGTCTGTTTGTTGCCCATAACGCCCCCTTCGACTACAGGTTTATTCAGGAGGAATTTAAACGCTTAGGCTACAACTATCAACGCCAAACAATGTGTACAGTTCGGATGAGTCGAAAAATTATTCCTGGAATGGGCTCGTACAGTTTAGGGAATCTTTGCCAAAACCTTGGAATAACAATTAACAACCGTCACCGCGCTGCTGGCGATGCTTTAGCAACAACAAAACTTCTTGAACTTCTATTAGTTAAGACTGAAAATAAACTAATATAAAATTTACACCTAATCGTCCTTTTAAAACTTGCTTTAATCAAAAAAACACATTGAAAATAAGCATTTTGAAAATAAATTTCGATATATTTGTTTATTAGTCTATGTTGTATGTAATCCTCTAAAGATATTTATTGGAAAAATTAAGGCATTATACAAGTTCCACCAGCGCTTTTTTTGCAGCCTTACTGGCTGCCATGGTATTCTTATTCCTATTCTTTTATCTTGGAATAAATCAACGTAAATTCTCATACGCTGATTCAAAGCAAATTGCGAAAGAAATATCAAGAAAAGTAGCAGGAGAAACCGAGGCATATTTTACTTCGAGTTTAATGATTGCTCGTTCAATGACCCAACGAGCATTGATTTATCAGAAATTAGGCGCAGACCGACAGGAAATCGTAAATATGCTTAAAGTTGCGGTGATGCGTAACCCTAACTTTTTGGGCGTATGGACGATGTGGGAGCACAACGCATTCGACGGGAAAGATAATTATTACACCGACAATGAATTATACGACACTCTTGGAAATTTATCGGTAACTTTTTTTAGGTATAAGGATACCATTCTTTTAGAAGAAACCCATCCTGCCGATTATCTTGAGGACTATTACGTTACGCCTAAAACAACTAAGTCAGAACTTATTATTGAACCCTATTTTTATCATTATCAAGGATTTCCCTATGTTTACTATGAATCATCTGTGGTGATTCCAATTTTTAAAGACTCCGTTTTCCAAGGAGTATTTGCAGTTGATATTAATTTAGATTCACTACAACGCAACCTAAATAAAGAACGGCTGTATGAGACAGGCTATCTTACTTTAATTTCAAACCAAGGAATAATAGTTTCTCATATCGATTCTAATTATATATCTAAAAATTTCTTTGAATTAATTAATAAGAAAGATAGCGCTGTTGTTAATGCAATAAAAGGCGGACAAGAATACAGTATTGAAACTATTTCGGAATTTACCGGGCAAAAAGTTTTTAGGTTTTTCTATCCAATTAAGATAGGCAACAGTTCACACTTTTGGACAATGATGATAGAAATTCCTATTTGGGATGCTACTTATCGTTCCAGACAACTTATTTATGTTGCTATTGGTATTTTGGTTTTGGGATTAGCCATAATTCTTTTTTTAGCCTTAAATATTCTTGATAGAAAAAGGTATGAACAAGCCATATCAATTGCATTTTTTGAAATAGAGGAGAGAAATAAAATTGCATTGGAAAATGCTCAAAATTATCAGGAGATTTTCAACTCTACAAGTGAGGCAATTTTTATTCACGATGCAAAAGATTTCAAAATAGTCGATGTAAATTCAGTAATGCTCCAAATGTATGGCTATAGTTCCAAGGAGGAGGTTTTAAAATTATCTATATCATCTTTCTCATCAAATCTAAATGCATTCGCAGAGGCTAAAGCTTTACAGTACATTAACAAAGCACTTAAGGAAGGGCCTCAAGTTTTTGAGTGGCAGGCAAAAAGAAAAAATGGAGAACTATTTTGGGTTGAAGTATCTCTTAGGAATTCTCAACTAGGCGGAACCAGCAGAATTCTAGCAGTAGTTAGAGATATCAGTGAGCGCAAAAATGCGCTATTAGCTGTAGAACAAAGCGAGAAAAAATTCAGAGAACTATCCGAACTGTTACCACAAATTGTATGGGAGGCAAGCCTTGATGGTACATTTACCTACACCAACAAAAAAGGGTACGACCTTTTCGGTTTTGAGCCAGAAGATTTAAAAAAGGGAATTAAAATTCAGGATATTTTGGTGCCAGAAGATAGAGAGCGTGCTTCAGGAAAAATTAAAGAATTGTTCCTAAATAGCCACACTAACACTGGGACAGTCTATACCGCTCTTAAAAAGGACGGTAGCACATTCCCAATAGAGATATATTCAAGCTTAATATATTCTGGGAATACTCCAATTGGACTAAGAGGTGTAACTCTTGACATTTCTGAAAGAGAGAATGCGGCAAAAGCCCTTAAGGATAGTGAAGAGAAGTACCGTACATTAATGGAGAGCATGAACGAGGTTGTAATAATGGCCGATAACAACCATGTAGTTCATTATGTGAACAAGAAGTTCACAGAAGTGCTAGGTTATACACCTGATGAAATTGTTGGTAAAATTGGCTATAAGATATTGCAAGACCCCGAAGATTATAATGTCCTTGAGCGTGCAAACAAGGAAAGAATAAGCAATTTGGGTGGTAGTTACGAATTAACTTTTAAGTCGAAAGACGGACGTAAACTTATTTTTTTGGTCAGCGGGGCTCCTGTTTTTGACTCGAACGGACAAGCTTGGGCCTCAATAGCCTCTATGATGGATATCACAGAGAGAAAGCAAATTGAAAAAGACCTACGAGAGAGTGAAAAAAAATACAGAACCCTCATCGAAAACATTAACGAGGTGTTTATGATGGTGGATAATGATGATAGAATTCTTTTTGTAAATCATAAATTCACTGAAATATTAGGCTATGATCCCGATGAAGTAATTGGGAAAGTTGGCTACGAACTACTACTATCTGAAAACGATAAAATCAAAATAATAAACGCCAACAAAGATAGACTATCCAATATTGTTAGCCAGTATGAGGCAACCTTCATATCCAAAACCGGACAAAAGGTTGAGTTTCTTGTTAGCGGAGCGCCTATTCTGAATAATGAAGGGAAAACCATAGGTTCTATTGGTGCTATGATGGATATTACCGACAGAAAAAAGGCTGAAAGAAAATTACGCGAGAGCCAACAACTTTTTGAAACCCTTGCACTGATGTCGCCTGTTGGAATTTTTAGAACCAGAGCCGATGGTTACACCAACTACGTAAACCCAAAATGGTGCGAACTATCTGGCTTAAACTACTCTGAGGCGCTTGGCGATGGCTGGCTAAAAGTAGTACATCCTGATGATAGAGGAAAGATACTAAATGGTTGGAGGGAAAAAACTCAACAATCAGAAAAATCCGTTGCTGAATACCGGTTTGTAAGAGACGATGGCAGTGTTGTATGGGTTTTAGGCAATGCCCTCCCCGAAATTGTTGATGGGGAACTTAAAGGATACATAGGGACTATAACAAACATCACCGAAATTAAAAAGGCCCAAGGAGAAATTGAAAAAAGCGAAAAGAAATTCCGCGAAATGGCGAACCTTTTACCTCAAACTATTTGGGAAGCTGACATAAATGGAAAAATAACCTTCACCAACAACAATGGATTTAAATACTTAGGTTATTCTCAGGAAGATTTTGAGAAAGGAATATACCTTCTAAATCTAATTGTTCCAGAGGATCGGGCACGTGCAATTAAGAATATAACCCAACGATATAATAACGAAAGAAGTGAAGGGGAAGAGTATACAGCCCTCCGCAAGAATGGAACAACATACCCTGTTCAAATTTTTACGAGTCCTATATTTGAGGGTGACAAACCAGTTGGAATCCGTGGAATATCAATTGATATTACCGAGTCAAAAAAAGCCCAAAAGGAACTAAAAGAGAGTGAAGAGCGATACAGAACAATTATTGAGGCTTTCCCTGATATAATAATGATTTCTGATATAAACGGTAATATAATTTTTGCCAACGAAACCTTCGAAAAAATTACAGGAGTAAGACCTGAGGATTATAAGAATCTGAGCAGAAAAGCACATATCCACCCTGATGATATAAGCCTTGTGCGATATGAAATACAGCAACTTATAAATAGCAATAAAACAAGAACAGGTATTATTGAAAACAGGTTTATTGATACAAATGGCAAATTGCATTGGTTTAGCGGAATAATATCAAAATTAACTCTAAACAATGAGATTTCACTGCAGACCATCACACGCGATATTACCGAAAAGAAACTGATTGAAGAGGAACTAGAGCAATATCGGACTAACTTAGAAACTATCGTCAAGAAAAGAACCAAGGAACTCGAAATAGCTATGCAAGAACTCCGTGAGGCACAAAACAAATTAATCCATTCTGAAAAAATGGCTTCGTTGGGTGTGCTTGCAGCAGGGATTGCACATGAAATAAACAATCCACTTAATTTTATCCAAGGAGGAATAAGTGGATTGGAGGCTTATATTAAGGAAACGTTACCTGAGCACATTGATGAAACCGAACCTTTAATTAAGGCTATCCAAGAAGGAATTCATCGCTCCGCGGAAATCGTTCAAAGCCTAAACCGATATAGCAGAAAAGAGGAATTCCCAAGAACCACTTGCAATATTCACACAATTATTGACAGTTGTTTGGTTATGGTTAACAACCAAACAAAGAATAGGATTACCATTGAAAAAGACTACTATGTCAACGATTTAAACATTCTTTGCAACGAAGGTCAAATACACCAGGCATTCCTAAATATTATTGTAAATGCAATACACTCTATTGAAAATAAGGGTTCCATAAAAATTTCTACACAAGAATTGAACAATCAGGCTTGTGTAATAATTTCCGACACTGGTACTGGCATTAGCAAGGAAAATATACTCCGCATTACCGACCCATTTTTCACCACCAAACCTGCGGGCAAGGGAACTGGACTCGGATTGTCAATTACATATAATATCATATCTGAGCATAATGGTAGCATTCAGTTTGAATCGGAACTTAATTTGGGAACAACCGTAAAAGTTATTTTACCGTTTAATCGATAGAACTATGGAAGAACTAACCTCTGTACTATACGTTGACGACGAGCCAACTAACCTACTTCTCTTCAAAATTAACTTTAAAAAGAAGTACGATGTAATGACCGCACTTTCCGGAGAAGAGGGCATGACAGTATTAGCGCAAAATCCACAAATAAAAGTTGTTATAAGTGACATGAAAATGCCCGGAATGAATGGCATCGAATTTATTACTCAGGCAAAAAAAGATTATCCAAATATCATTTTTTACATTCTTACAGGGTATGATATAACCCCGGAGATTGCTCAAGCTATTAAGGATAAACTCATAAACCAATATTTCAGTAAGCCTTTCAACCTTCCTGAGATTGAGAAATCAATTAACAACGCTCTTAGAGTATAGATAAACTTAATTGCTGAGATATTTATCCAACTCCATAAGCATTCTATTAACCTTTATTGGTTTTTCGAGCATTGAATCGAACCCAATCTCTTTTGCAAAGGAGTAGTTTTTTTGGCTAGGATACGCTGTTTGTCCAATAATTGGAATTTGATTATTGATATCTTTAATCAGTCTTGTAGCCTCAAAACCATCGAGCTCGGGCATAACTAAATCCATTAAAATAAGATTTATATCGGAGCCTTGCTTAACAAAATCAACTGCCTCAACGCCATTTTTAGCCCAAATAACATTGGCATTAGTGTTTTTGAGGGCTGCTTTTAGGTAAACAAAATTGGCATCAATATCATCGGCAACAAGAATAGTCTTATTATTCCACTCGTAATGCTTCTTGATAATGGTGTGGTTATCGAATTCAAACTTAGAGTTAACGGGTATAAATGGTATGGTAAAATAAACACTTGTTCCTGATTTTGGTGTACTATTTATCCAAATTTTCCCGCCAAGTTTTTCAACAATATGTTTTGATATGGCTAAGCCAAGACCCATTCCGCCATACCTTCGGGTATTTGAATCGTCAACCTGACGGAAAGGGTTAAAAACCAATGCTTGTTTCTCAGGCTCTATACCAATACCGCTATCTACAACGTAAAACATTAGTGTGGCTTCATCCTTCAAACTATATCCAAATTCAATAAAACCATTCTCAGTAAACTTACAGGAGTTGGTTAGTAACTGAAATAGAACTTGCTGAACCCGAGTTTGGTCACTAAATATCACCAAATCGTCGCCATAAATTTCTTTCCTTAAGCTGAGCTTTACGTTGGTGGCTTTTTTGTCTTCCTCAATAAGTTGACGGTACAAATCGGACATCATGGCGTTAACCGAGAACTCCTTCTTTTTAATCATCAACTGACCCGTTTCAATCTCCGATATCTCAATTAGGTTCTCAATTAACCGGAGTAAATCGTTGGAGTTTCGGTAAATAATTTCGGAGATATTACGTCGCTCCCCGAAACTTAAATCATTATCGGTTAATAACGATGAAAAGCCAATAATGGCATTTAAAGGAGTTCGAATTTCATGTGAAAGATTTGAAAGAAATGCAGATTTTAACTTATCGGATTCCTCCGCCTTAGATTTTGCAAATAGTATTTCCTTCTCAAACTCTTTTCGCTTAGTAATATTCTCCATAATGGCCACTGAGTGCTGAACTTTACCATCTTCATTAATAATTGGGGTAAAAGAAGCGCTTACCCAAAAATGGTCGCCATTCCTGTTTTTCAAATGGATTTCGCCTTGCCAAATCTGTCCATTTTTGATACTTTCTACTGCTTTTGCAAGGTTACTACCGGAATTGTACTCAATATTTAAATTTAGAATTTCTCTACTGTATATTTCATCAATAGTATATCCGGTGAGGGTAGAGAATGTAGGGTTAATAAATTCAACCTCCGTATCGGGCGATAGAATTGCCACACTAACAGGCGAGTTCTCAATTGCTTTTGAAAGAACATCGCGGTACTGCTCAACCTCCTTCTTCTTGGTAATATCAATCATGATACCGCCAATCTTCAGTTGGTTATTTACTCCCAAAAATTTAAACTTATGAGTAAGAAAATACCTCCAGTTTCCAGCCACATCAAGAATTTGGTTTTCCTCCTCGCTTTCGAGGTACGATTTTGATAACTTTTCGCTACTTTCCTCAGGCAAAAACGATTTTACGCTTCCTCCCCCAGTAATTGTTTTGAGGTATGTGTTTTGGTAAAGAATCTCGTGAGTTATTCCATCCTCAATAAAAACCCCAACGGGAAGGCTATCCATAAAAACCTCAAATTGTTTTTCGGTTTGCTTTAAGGTTTCTTCTACAGCAAATTTTTCCGATACATCCTTAAAGTCCTCAACTATCCCCAACAAATTATTATCGGAGTCGAATAGTGGTGTTGCGCTGTAAATACAACGAACTTTTTTCCCATCGCGCTTAAACCTAAACTCGTTAGACTCAACATTTACATCACCATTTTTTAGCCTCTCAAGCGGACAATTTGCAGTATGGCAATAAATTCCATGAAATACGGTGTAGCACTTCTCTCCCTCCAACTTTTCATTCTCCAAACCAGATATTTTACAGAATGCATTGTTAACCGCAAGTATGTCAAAATTTGTATTTATAATACGAACGCCATTCTTCGTTGCGTTGAAAATTTGTTTTATTTGATAATTTCCTAGTGAGTTTATTATATCGTTACTCCTGAATTTCTCTATGGTAATTTGGGCTTTGAGCCTTTCGTTAAAACTTTTTGTTAAGAATTTATAGAGAAACAAAAGAGAAACGAAAGCAAAAATACCAACCAATATTGTTAAGACAAAAATTGATTTGTAGGCATTATGGAGTAAAGTTATGTCGTTTAAAGCATAGTAATGACCAACAATTTTATTGGATGATGAAAGAATGTCGGCAATCATATGAACGCAATAATCAGAATTCTTTACCTTAATTGTGGTTTTAGAACTTAACTGTTTCGGTAATGCCTTCTGAATAGTTTCATCGTTTAGCCCAATAGTTATTGTTTCATTGCCATTACTATTTAGAAGTATAAATGACGATGTAACATCTGCATCGTTTAAGTGACTCATGAGTCTATCCTGTAGGTAGGCATAATCAACCATTCCAAATTCGTAGGAAATAGTAGATTTTATCCACAGGTCACCAGATGAGGCTAATACTGTTTTAATGGGAAATAAATCGGAGTTAACAAGGTAGATATTATCAAAATTAACTCTTGAACTATCGGCACTACTTGAGAGCAAATGAATGAAAGGCGGAAGTATTGTTTTTTTGTTATTCGATTCCTTTTCCGATACAGAATTTAAAATAATATCCTCAATTCCTTTCTGATAGCTTGAGATTTTACTATTGATAACCTCTATATTTTTTGCATTGGAAATACTTATCTGTTTCTTATAGGATGAACTGATATAAAAGAGTGTATAGGCAAATGCAGCCAACACAACAATAGCTAGTGCGAGTAATAGAAACCTGATATTCCGTCTGCTTACAATCACAAATGAAAAGAATCTACAAAAAAATTAACGGCTTCAAAAGTAAAAATATTTCTTACATAGAAAAAAGATTGGATACTTTTTGTAATCCAATCTTCATCCTTAAATCAAACTAACATTGAAAACCTTTATATCTTGATAAGTTTTGTATGTAGCACTTTACCATTATTCAACTTTACCACAACTATATAAGTCCCCCTTGTTAAATCACTAATTGGAATCTCAGAAACAGCATTGCTTTCTGGCCTAATTTGCTTAGTTAATATTCCGGTGATACTAAAAATTTGGATTAAACTAACAGGGCTATTTAACTTGACAGACACTAACTCGTTTGCTGGATTAGGATACATTACAAGGTTATCCTCATCCAAATCCTCAATGCCATTTAAAATTAAATTTACGTTTATTGTTTTGTTAGCCGTAACATCAACAGAACCACCATATGTCTGATAACCATCCTTACTTACACTATACGATAATCCCTTGGTATAGCCAACTGCTGCAAATATGGCTATTCCGTTTACATCGGTTACTTGCGTGCCATATCCATTAATGGTAACATTTGCCCCTGACAGCGCATTACCATTCCGCTTAACCGCAAACACAACTTCAAAGGTATCATTAATCAGGGTGTCTTTAATTATAAGCGATTCCGTTCCAATGCTAATCCCAACCTTATCCTTGGATGGGTATCCCTCTTTCTCTATCGAGTAATCGTAATTACCTTCTATCTGTCTAGTTTTTACCCGACCTTCAGATGTTGAGAAAGTGGACAAAATTGGTTCTCCATTCCTGAATAAAGTGAATTTAGCCAAACTAATAGGTACTACCCCCACAGGTGTTTTACCATAAATTTCGAACACCACATCCCTTTGCTCCGATTGAAGGTAATCCATGTAAACATTAATTGTAGAATTACCATCTATGTTTATCCACTGCTTATGAGCTAAAAATTTAGTGTTAGTTATTTCTAACTGGCTAACCCCTCTAGGAACGTCAATTGTTGCAAACCCTTCTGGGTTTGTTAATACAGTGTTGCTATTGACACTAACCAACGCAGAGGAAACAGCAACCCCATAGATATCCTTTACCGACACTGATAATGTGTACTCTTGTGGGGTTATCTTGAATTCAAAATTCTCATCGTTGGTTGCTACTGTAACATTGGATGATAAAATATTATATCCACTCTTTTCAATTGTTAATGAATTTTCACCAAGTTTAGTTGTAACATTGGCAACCCCCATGGGTGTTGTGAAATATTCTCCTCCATTAATGGCAATCTTAGCCCCAAGAATTGGTTGATTGCTCAAGTTATCCAAAACAGTTATAGTTGATTTGTATGCTTTTCCCAAATCCAAATTAATGGTTTGACTTGAAGCTGTTTTTGTTACTGAGCCATCCAAAGGATTAAAACCAGCAGAGTTAACGGAATAGCTGAAAGTACCCTGAGGTAAACTAAACTGAACAACACCATCAGTTCCTGTTATTTTAACTAATCCATCAATAGAAACAGATGCTCCTTTAACGGGCAATCCTCCGTCTCCTACATTTACTGAGAGAGTATAAAGAGTCTGAGTATTTACGCTTGTAATTTTTGCTTTCCAACCCGCATTGTTTATACCTCCATCCGAATAGAATTGGAATGTTAGTTCCCCGTTTGCGCTGGTTGAAGTGAAAGAAGGAGGATTGGTTGTTCCGCAATACTTGTTCAACAGGGTAGCGCTGGTTGTTGAACCATCAAATATTTTTAAATAATCGTAACCACAATTGGTATAGGTTTCAATATCAAAATTTATGAATTCAACCTTTATCTTTGCTCCGCTGCTAAGTGGTTTAAATGTTAGTGTATAATTCTCCCCATTCTGATAGTTTGATGCGCTTCCTCCAGAATCGTAAAACCAAACGGAGTCAACAACGGTAATCTCATTGTTGCTCATCAATACATCTCCAGACAAGTTTGAGGTTTTAAAATACCAGACATCGCAAGACTCGCTGCAGATTCCCAAATAATTACCTGGAGTAACCTTCCAGTAGTAATCCTTATTACGCTCCAGTACAACATTTTTAACGGGCTCAACAACCCTTCCTAAATAGGCTAAATTGTCGGTAGCATTTCCTAGATAAACATCGTAGAACTGTGCATTATCTGATGGTGCCCACGTAAGTTTATTGGGGAACAAGTTTGTGCTATTGTTAGCCGGGTAAGGATTAGTAACGCACACGGGTATTGCACTTGGCTCAACACACTCAATTGCAGCTCTCCAACCTGTACTAGTATTACTTCCATCGGAGGTAAACTTAAAAGTTAGTGAATTACCAGAGGAAGTAATATCGGCAGGTATATTTGTTCCTGAAAAAGGGCTTCCGGCAACTTGCTTTGAACTAGTGCCTGAACCATCATAAACATATAAAAAATCGAATGTGTTTTCGAGCGAGAACTCTTCAAAGGAAACTTTTACTTTCCCGTAATCAATTGAACTGGCAATTGTAGTAACAGAACTTTCGTTATCAGCATAGCCTCCAACTGCACCTCCCGAATCGAAAAACAACGAAGAACAAGTACTAACACTTTGGTTCTTCATCAGTATAACATTCTCTGAAGTGACGTCTAGGAACACTACCTTTTCCTGATTAAGAAGATTGTATGATGCTGAAGATACATTAACCAAGAGAGGGTAAGTGTAACTATATTTGCTATTTGGCTTAACGCTAACTTTTACTTGTAGATTAACGGTTTCTCCTGGATCAACTGAAAAATTGTTCAGTGGCTCTGTAGATAAAATTATCTGATCTGAAACGGAATCAGGAATAGAGAAAACCACAGATAAATCATCTAAAATTGAGTTCCCTGTGTTCTTGATTGCAACAATGCCATAGAATGTTTCGCCAAAATTTGCTGCACTGTTATTGTTGCCAGTTTTTGAGTCGTCAATTTTAAAATCGCCGAATGTTATGGCAGGGGCATTGATTCGGAGGTTTAAGTTAGATGTCCATTGACCCTCATTACTCTTAAAGGTTAGGGTAAACTTCTCAGTGGTCTTGTCTGGAACATTAGATGCTATGTTGAACTTGAAAGCATCGTTTACCACAACAATATTATTATCTTTTTCAAAATTTACATCGCCAATAAAAACGGAGTCTGGACTGGAAAGTGTGGCAAATCCAGTTTTATTTTCAATTAAAACGCGGGTATTGGTCGATTTGGCCACCCCAAGATTTTTCACAGCAAGGTCAACCATTACGGTTTCATCAAAATCAATCTTTCCATTACTATTGCCTTGAGCATCATTAACTGTAATTGAGTTCAAAGTAACATAAGGGCCAGAGGCTACAACGGCATTAATTGTCCCAATGTGAGGAATTGATTGTGCCCGAGTTGCTGTTATTATTAATTCACCAGGAATTTCTAATCCAATAATAGGAACTGACCTCTCCCCTGTTTGATTGAAATACAGAGTGCCTATTATTTCTAAACCTTTAGTAATGGCAACATAAGTTCCTTCCTGTGCACTAACACTAAAAGAACTACTCCCAACAATAATGGTTTGGTCATAGGAAATTTCATTTTGAGCAGCCTCCGTAAAATATGGCATCAACGAAGGGTCCCCTAAAATATTATAGGCCTCCCAGTAGTACTGAGGGTTGATTTGTTGAGGATAATCTTTCAAATCGGCCTCTGTAACAGCTAAGTTACCGGCAAAAACCATTGCACCTGCGGTTTTGTAGTTACTTACAAAAGGTGCATCGTAAGCACCTATTGTGCTCTCTGCAAATGTTGGTACATATCCATTATTATCTCCAACCATTGGAAATGCACCAACCGCCCAGTACATATCCTCTTTCCAGTAACTACTAGGCGATGAGCCAATATAGGTTACTGCGCCCTTATTAGCACCTCTCAGCCAAGTCTCTCCAATGCACTCATTAGTTCCAAAATCTGCTGACAAGCAGCAGTTTGCCACAGTAAAAGGATAATTATCGGTATTGGTAAATGCATTGACAGACGATATGTATAAAGCAGGATCCTGCCAACTTGTTTCGCTACAATGTGCTGTATAATTCATAAAACCAACGGCAATTTTTTCAGGATTATAGCAGTTTTCATAGCTAGGCTGCGCCAAAGGGTTGTTAGGGTCTGACGTAACCCCATACTCATTAACTACGCTAAAGCCTTTACTAGAATTAAAGTAGTTGGCAGTGCCATACTTAATGGTTGGCTGGCCAACACGCGAGTTCCAAGTGCCATCCTCTCCAGCTATAAGGGTAACTTTATTTAGGTACTCAGGGCTTGCAAATTGGTATTTTTCGTAGTAAAGTATTTTGTTAACAATATTATCGAGTTGCTGAGTTGTTGTGGCCGATAACCGTCCAAAGTACATTTCGGGGAACATATCGCCATCAACACTTGCATAATAAAGGTCGGTTTGTTTTTTGGATTGTGATCCTTCGCCCGAAGATGGCACCTGCTCAACATCACCTACAAAAACCAAAAAAGTTGGAGCAGGGTCATCTGCAGTTGCTGAATTGTACTGCTGCTGTATGTAAGATTTTATTTGAGCCGATGATGTGCCAATGATATCAGTATAAGCGGTTATAACCTTAAAGCCCTTCTGCGTTTTCCACTGTACAAATGGAGCCAGCGATGTTTCGAACATCCTATTGCTAATAATTAGCATTTTAACAGGATACTTGGTTTTATCGGGGTTACTATCGTAAATGGTTGATGTTGTATTAAGTACAGATTTACTTAATAATTCGAAGTATGGGCTTGATAAGCCAGGGATTTCATTGGTAGTTTTTGCACCACCAATAACATCAACTTCTATATCAATGTCGTTATAAACCTTTATTTTCCCTTCGACAGGATTATAATCCACAGGGCTAACCACTAACCGAGCAATGGTATAGAAACGCATATTGCCCAAAATCTCAACACTTACCGTAGGGTTTTTAATATAAGTTTGCTTTGCATATATCTCCTTTTTACGCATAAAAGGCACCTGTAAAGAATCCTTATCTTTTCTAACGGATGGTTGAACAGGTATAATTGGTTTTGTAACCCCATAATCTTTGAGTGAAAGTTCGGTTTCGGAAGAGTTAACTATTCGAGCATTAACCGATGCACCCAGAGGCAGTAGTATAAGTTTTTTGTAGGCTGGCAGCTGGGGTGTTCCAACTTCTCCGGATGAATTGCTCTTGTCAAACCAAATTAACGTGTAGTCCTCCCCATCTTTCTGCTTGCTTTGCTTCCAGGTTAATTTTTCGAGATTTACAGTTAAATGAAATTTATCCGATGATATTGTTTTCTCTAATCGGGCAGGCTTTACGTCCTGCTTTGTTTTTAAGCGAATCTCTCCCATCTGAGCATTAAGACTCATCACCGCCAATGAAAACAGAACAATTGTAAAAATTCTTTTTAGCATATTATCGTAAATTTTAATCTCGCAAATTACGAAATCTATCAATAAAAAATTGGTGTAAGCCCAATAAAGCTAAAAACTACAGATAAACAACGCATACCAACCCAAAATCAAAACAATATTTTAATATAAACGCAGCAAAACAAAAAATGATTCGTCTTTTTTAGTTATTCTTTTATGTTTTATATATCAACTTGTTGAATTATAAAACAATTTAGCTTTGTTTAAGTTTTGCGAATTGAAAATAGATTTAACTTCGACACTGTTTAAACCATTAGTTTATCACCAACATCTTATAATGTAAAATTTGATACAATGAAAAAAGCAATTATTGCAGCACTAATAGTTATACCATCGTTTGTTTGGGCACAAGAGCCGTGGTCGCTTGAGCAATGTGTTGAGTATGCCCTGCAAAACAACCTACAAGTGAAGCAGCAGGAACTCAACGTAAGGTCTAGCGAAAGTGAACTTAGACGCTCAAAAGAAAGCCTCTTCCCTACTCTTAATTTATCTGGGAATCACTCTTACAGTAAGTATCTTAATGCTGATACCAGTATGTGGGTTCAAAGTACATCCTTTTCTTTGAGTTCTAGTGTAACTCTTTTTGATGGACTCCAAAATATTAATACTATAAAGCAAAATCAATACGATTTAAAAACATCGTACGCTAATATTGAAAAAATTAAGAATGACATTGCTCTAGCGGTAGCATCATCATACTTACAAATTCTTTATCAACTTGAGCTTGTTGAGGTATCAAAAAAACAGCTTAGTTTGACTCAGATGCAAGTTGACAGAACTAAAAAACTTTACGAAGCAGGTAGTATTCCAGAAGGTACCCTTTTAGAGGTTGAGGCTTTGCAAGCATCGGACGAATTGCAACTGGTAAACTCACTTAACCAACTAGACATTGCATACCTTGGCTTAACCCAACTTTTGGAGATAAAGAATCCTGAGGGTTTTGGCATTCAAAAACCAGTTTTACCAGACGTTGATAGCACTACATTGGTTTTGAATGCAAGAGAAATATTCTCCAACGCTGAAACTAGAATGCCTCAAATTCTTGGTTCTCAACTCGGGGTGAGCAGTGCCGAAATTGGATTAAAAATAGCGAAGGGATTATACTTACCACAACTATCCCTCAAAGCAAGTTTAGGCTCAAATGCCTCAAAAATGTTAACAGATAATCCACTTCTAACAGCCGACCCTTTTGCTACACAAATAAAAAACAATGCAAATGCTTCGGTAGGATTAAGTTTAAGTATTCCGATTTTTAATGGTGGTTTAAATAAAAGCAAGGTAACCTCTGCTAAAATATCATTAGATAGAGCCCGCTTAAACCTCGAAACCGAAAAAAATACACTTTATAAAGATATTCAACAAGCAACAGCGGATGCTGTGGCATCACAAAAACGTCAAAAAGCTGCTTACAAGAATAAAGTTGCCAATGAGGAATCGTTAAGGTACTCAGAGAATAAGTTCAACGTGGGGTTAATTACTGCTTTTGACTATACAACTGCTCGCAATAAGTACTCAAAAGCCGAAACCGATTTGCTACAAGCCAAGTACGAGTTTCTTTTCAAATTAAAAATCCTAGATTTTTACAAGGGAATACCCCTTAAACTTTAATAAACAATCAAAACAATTTCGTAATCAAATTAAATACTATACTGATGAAAAAGGGATTATTAAAATATTTAATTGGCGCTTTAGTGGTGCTAATAATTATAGCTGTAGTAGGAAAAAAGAAAGGTTGGTTTGGCAAACCTCAAACAATATCGGTTTTTGTTGAAAAGCCTGAAAAAAGAACTATTACAGAAGCCATAACTGCCAATGGTAAAATTCAGCCAGAGGTAGAGATTAAACTCAGTTCCGAGGTTTCGGGCGAGATTATTGAACTACCCGTGAAGGAAGGAAACTGGGTTGAAAAAGGACAACTGTTGGTTAGAATTAAGCCCGATACCTATATTTCGTACAAGGAAAGAGCAATTGCTTCTGTTAACTCGGCCAATGCAAGACTCACTCAGGCTCAAGCACAAATGAATCAAAGTGAATTAGCATTCAAGCGTAGCAAACAACTTTATGACCAAAAGGCCATTTCGGAGTCGGATTTTGAAGCCGCTAAAACCAACTTCGAGGTAGCTCAATCAGAACTTAAGGCAGCCAGTTTTAATGTTGAGAGCGCACAAGCTTCGCTTAAAGAAGCAGAGGAGAATTTACGCAAAACATCTATTTTCTCACCAATATCAGGAACCGTATCAAAATTGAACGTAGAGCTTGGCGAAAGGGTACTCGGTACAATTCAATTTGCTGGTACAGAAATTATGCGTATTGCAAACCTCAATAGAATGGAAGCGCGCGTTAGCGTTAACGAAAACGATATTGTAAAGGTTAAAATTGGCGATACGGCTTTGATTGAAATTGATGCATACCTTGATAGAAAGTTCAAGGGTATTGTAACCCAAATTGCAAACTCCGCTAACATTACAGGTGTTACAACAGATCAGGTTACCAGCTTTGAGGTTCGTGCTTTCATCCTCGAAAACTCATACAAAGACTTGATTTCCGATAAACTCCAAAGCCCATTCCGTCCAGGAATGTCAACTACTGTTGATATTTTAACTCAAACCCGGGAGAATGTACTTACCATTCCAATTCAGGCCGTAACAGTTAGGGTTGACTCGTCCATGAATGCCAAAACTGGTTTCCAAAAAGAGGGGGAACAAAAAGTAGAAAATACTGCAACAGTGGCTAAAAACGATAAACCCAAAGAAATAGTGTTTATCACAAAAGGCGATTCAGCAAAAATTGTTGAGGTTAAAACAGGGATTCAGGATAACCAGTTTATTGAAATTACCGAAGGTCTAACTGGCGACGAAGAAGTAGTAACTGCGCCCTATAGTGCAATTTCGCGCAAACTTAAAGATAAAATGCTGATTAAAAAGGCTAAAACAAAAGAAGAGTTATTCAAAGAAGATAGCAAAAAGTAGTATTAAACCATAAATAGAGCAAAACCAGAGCGATTCGTTAATCGTTCTGGTTTTTTGTTTTTAACAATGCTATATTTGCAAGTCATTATTGGAGTTAATGAGAATTAATCAACAATTATCTTTTTTCTAGAATGTAGCGTATGACACATATTCTTTGTATTGAAACAGGAACAACCGTTTGCTCGGTAGCATTGGGTAACGAAAAAGGTGTGTTGGGTTACAAAGAAGTGGCCGATTCAAAATCGCACGCATCGGAGCTCTCGGTGTTCATTCAGGACTTGTTGAAAGAACTCTCATTCAACATAAAGGATATTGATGCAATTGCCGTTAGCAAAGGTCCTGGCTCATACACGGGTTTACGCATAGGGGTTTCGCTAGCCAAAGGAATTTGCTTTGCCCTCAACAAGCCATTAATCGCAATCGGAAGTTTGGAGTCTATGGTTTATGGGGTTAACGATATAGTTACCCAACAAAAACTTGATAGTTCTCAATTTTTTTGCCCAATGATTGACGCTCGCAGAATGGAGGTTTACTCAGCTCTTTTCGACAATGAAAAGAATAGAATGACCGATGTAAGTGCAATTATTGTAGAAGCGGAAACGTTTAATGAACAACTACAATCAAAAAAAATTGTTTTCTTTGGTAATGGTGCATCTAAATGTAAATCTGTTATTTCAAACCAAAATGCTATCTTTATCGATAATTTTGAGCCGTCGGCACGCTTTATGCTACCACTTGCTATAAAAGCCTATAATGATGAGAGATTTGAGGATATTGCATACTTTGAACCGTTCTACCTTAAGGATTTTGTTGCCATTAAGGCCAAGAACAAAGTTCTGCCCGGAAACCAATAACTACAATAGGTTGACACTTGCCTCAACCCTAATTTTTATACTTTTTGTAACAACCAATTCCTTCGCTCAAGTACAAAAAGCGTTTACACCTGGCGAAAAGTTGAAGTATAAGATTTATTATGGTTTTATAAATGCAGGTGAAGCGGTTTTGGAGGTAAGAAAAGGTGATTACGAAGGAAAAGAGGCCAATCATCTTTATTTGAATGGACGAACAACTGGGCTTGCCAATACACTTTACAACGTAAATGATACTTACCAGAGTTTTACTAATCCCGAAACCGACTGGCCATACTACTCCATCAGAGATATCCATGAAGGTAGTTATAAACACTACAGTACTCAGGTTTTCGACCACTGGAGTAGGGAGGATTCATCAATTGTAAACAGTACAATTACTGGTGAGGTTGTTGTTGTCAAGGGCTGTCAGGATATTCTATCGTCGTTCTACTATTTGCGCAATCTAGTTCTAAAGGCACCTCCACAAAAAGACCAACTTTATGTGGTAGATTCATATTTTACCGATGAGAAGTACCCTTTAATGGTTCGATTTAAGGGTTACGAAACGGTTAAAACAAAGGTTGGTGAAATCCATTGTATGAAATTTATGCCTGTTGTACTAACTGGACGCGTTTTCAAGTCAAAGGACGATATGACTATTTGGTTCTCCAACGATGAAAACTTTATACCCATTCGTATCCGCTTTGAGATTTTTGTAGGTTCGGTTTACTGCGACTTAGTTAGTTATTCTGGATTAAACAACCCATTCAAATCTATCAAAAAGAAAAACTAGTTTGAATCGCTATGTTTTTCATGAATCTAAACAATCTATGTGCAAAATAATCTCCTCATTTTTCAACAAAAAAATGTAAAGTGATTATTTGTTTGCTACAAATAAATAATTATCTTTATTTTAATAATCCCATAACTTAATCAAGATTATGAAAAAATTATTTCTGATTTTTTTATCATTAACAACGATTTTCGTTTCGTTTACTGCTTGTGAGAAAGAAGATGGAAAACTGACAGGAGTAAATGTTGTTTCTTTTACTGGAGATCTTGTGATTGGTAATAAAACCTATACAAATCCCACCTTTGATCTTGGGGATCCTAATGAACACATTGCCTATACAAGACCTCAATATAATAAAAATTCAGTGGTTAATATTATCAAAATGGAGCCATGGGATATAATAAATCTTCCCGATGATCTTGTTTTTAATTACAATTTCGATATCGAAACAGATAAAGTTGGAGTAGCTGAATCTGATGGTTATATCGAAATTTCTATAGATGATAGTGAAGAGGGAGTATGGCTAAGTGGTTCTTTTACAACAACTATTACAAAAATTGAAGATATTGGTGGATATATTGAAGGCACCTACACAGGTTCATTCTTCCTCTCCAACAAGAAAGAAAATCCAATCATCGTTGATGGTATTTTTAAAGTTAAACGAATTGCAAATCCTGCACCCTTCTAAACCCTATTCAAGTTTTATTTTATAATCAGGTTTGAAAATCTTATTATACTTATCAATGAAAAAAATTATAGTTCTAATTGCAATGTTTGCCTTGGTAGGTACAACATTTGTTTCCTGCAACAAGGACGACGAAGAGTCGCTTCCTAACTATATTTCTATAAATGGCGATATTTTTGTTAACGAAACCTTAACCTATTTTAGTCCAACGTTCAATCTTGGAGATCCCGACGATCATTTTGGACAATACGAATCTAGTTTATCCTCAGATAACAGTATTCTTATAGGTTTTAAGAACGGTAATTTCAGTATCGGAGATGGTTACCTTTTAGAGTATAATCTGCGACTATTCCCTGATCAGAAATCGGCTTCTCTTGGCCAAATTAGTATAGAAATATACAAAGAAGGTGAGTCTGGGATCGGTCTTGGCTCTCAAGAAATCGAGGTTAAAATAATATCCATCGGAGAGGTTGGGGAATACATTGAAGGAACATATCAGGGAGTTATTTACCCGAAGAAAAGTGATGGGTATTCTGTACAGGGAAGATTTAAGGTTAAACACATTAACAATCCAAATATTGCTAAATAACCCTACGGAGAAATCATCAGCAACTAGGCTATCTTTTCAAATCCAGATATTTTTGATTATTTGAATATTAACATATAATTATTACTTTTAAACAATAAATTTACTAATCATAAAAATTTTACCATGAAAAAACTACTTACATTAATTGCAATGTTTGCCCTAGTGGGTACAACATTTGTAGCATGCGAGAAGGATGACGAGTCTGCAAGCAACACCATAACCATTACAGGAACTGTTAATGTTGGGCAGAAAGAACTTATCGATCCCTCCTTTAACCTTGGCGATCCTGAGAACCATGTAGGTTTCTTGACAACCTTTGACAAAGCCGAAGCCAATGCAATGATTATTGAACCTGCTGACTTTATTAGTCTGGGCGATAACTTGTATTTGGACTACGAAATGGAAATTCGTTCTGCCGAGGTAGGCCAAACAACAATGTATTGTAATGTAAGTATCTATGAGGGTATACCTTATGACAAATCTTACAATTTCTATGTTTATTCTAGTGAGGTTGCTGTTAACATAACAAAAGTTGGAGATGTTGGCGAGTATATTGAGGGAACCTACGAAGGCGAATTTGGTGTACCAACTAAAACTGAGATTCCTACCTACCAGATTAAAGGTAAATTCAAGGTTAAACGTATTGTACCTGAACGCCTTTAAATAGTTTAAGGAGTTTTATAAATCAATAATCTACACTGAATTAAGATTAATTACAAGGTGGCAAGTGCCACCTTTTTCCGTTTTATGCCATTTATTTGATACTAGCAGTATATCTTTGCAGTGCAAAACAAAACAATATGATTAATCGCTCAGAAATTGAGGTAATGGCGCCAGCAGGCAACTTTGAGTCGCTTATGGCTGCCATCCAGGGAGGTGCTAATTCGGTGTATTTTGGTGTTGGTCACCTCAATATGAGGGCAAAGTCAACAGTTAATTTTACGGCCAACGACCTTGCCGAAATTGTGAATATTTGTTCGCAGCATAACGTAAAAACATACTTAACAGTAAACACCGTTCTATACGACCACGATCTTGAGCCTATGCACAACATTATTGATGCTGCAGCAAAGGCAGGTGTTACGGCTATTATTGCATCTGACCAAGCGGCGATGCTATATGCCCGCGAAAAGGGCGTTGAAGTTCACCTATCAACCCAACTGAATATCAGCAACACTCAGGCTTTGCAGTTCTACTCCCAGTGGGCCGATGTGGTTGTACTTGCACGCGAACTCTCGGTGGATCAAGTTAAGGTTATTGCTCAAAATATTGATAAGTACGATATAAAAGGACCATCGGGTAAGCGAATAAAAATTGAGATGTTTGCTCACGGTGCGCTTTGTATGGCTATATCGGGCAAGTGCTACCTAAGTCTTCACGAGGCTAATGCCTCTGCGAATAGAGGTGCGTGTATTCAAATTTGCAGGCGTTCGTACACCGTTACCGACAACGAAACAGGCGCTCAACTTGAAGTTGATAATGAGTACATAATGTCGCCCAAGGATTTGTGCACAATTAACTTCTTGGATAAAGTTATTGGTGCTGGTGTTAGAGTGTTAAAAATAGAGGGTCGTGCGCGTTCTGCTGAGTACGTAAAAACGGTTGTAAAATGTTACGATGAGGCTGTAAATTCTATTGTTGATGGAACTTACAATCAGCAGAAAATTGATGGCTGGATGGAGCGTTTATCATCTGTATTCAACCGTGGTTTTTGGGATGGCTATTACTTAGGCCGTAAACTAGGCGAGTGGAGTAATGTTTACGGTAGCAAGGCAACCGAGAAAAAACAATACGTTGGGAAAATCACCAATTACTTCTCAAACTTGGGTGTTGCCGAGGTTTTGGTGGAAGCATCGGAACTTTACCTCAACGATAAAATTCTAATCCTTGGCCCTACAACTGGAGTTGTTGAGGATACTGTTCGCGAGATTCAGGTCGATGAAAAACCTGCAGAATTTTCGCCAAAAGGAATTAAGTGCTCCATTCCTGTTAAGGAAAAGGTTCGCAGAAACGATAAACTTTATAGGATAATTAAGGCGGAGTAGATAGGAAGTTAAAGGTGCAGAAAAGAGTTTCTGCCCATAAACATCTTCTCAAACAACGAACAACGATAAACGAACAACTAAAAAGCATATATTTGCATAACTAAAATCATAAACGATATGACTTTCAGCGAACTTTGCAATAAGATTTTTTGGGACTGCACAACCCATTACCACACAATGGACAATGTAGATGCCACCCCAACAATTCCTTACAAACAAGGAACAATTGAGTTTTCACTTTTCACCAAAAACTGGATTGATGCTGTTCAGTGGCATTTGGAGGATATTATCCGCGATCCAAACATTAACCCGGTTGATGCACTTGCCCTAAAACGTAGGATTGACGCTTCAAATCAGGATCGTACCGATTTGGTTGAGATGATTGATAGTTACTTCCTCGAAAAATACAAGGATGCAAAACCATTGGCAGTTGCTACTATCAACACTGAAAGTCCTGCTTGGGCGGTTGACCGTCTTTCAATCCTTGCGCTGAAAATCTACCACATGCAGCAAGAAGTTATTCGCACCGATGTTTCAAAAGATCACCTCGATAAATGCCAAACCAAGCTAAATATTCTGCTTGATCAAAAGAAAGATCTTTCATCAGCTATCGATCAACTTCTAAACGATTTTGAAACAGGCAAAAAATACATGAAGGTTTACAAGCAGATGAAGATGTACAACGACCCAGCGTTGAACCCAGTGCTTTATGCCCAACAAAACAAAAAATAGCGTACCTCAAAAGGTTTTGGCAATTCGCCTAAGCGCCATTGGCGATGTTGCCATGACGGTACCCTCAATTTGGTCGGTTACCCAGAACAACCCAAATGTTCAGGTAACATTGGTATCGCAGGGTTTTGCCCGCGATATTGTTGACCAAATACCGGGTGTGCTTTTCTTTGAGGTCGATACAAAAAAACGCCACAAGGGATTTTTCGGATTATTCCGACTATTCAACGACCTTAAGCGCTTGGACAGCTACGATGCAATTGCCGATTTGCACGATGTAATCCGAAGTAAGGTCATTAGAACCTTATTCCGATTAAATGGCGTTAGGGTAGTTATAATTGACAAAGGACGCAAGGAGAAACGAGAACTTTGCCGCGAGAAAAACAAGAAGTTAATTGAATTAAAGTCAACTTTTGAGCGCTACGCCGATGTTTTCCGAAATCTAAACCTAAAGGTTGACGATAGTTTCGATTACTTTTTCCGTGAGGCCCGTTTATCAAGCCAAATATCTATTGATTTAGGTTACAAGGAGGGCAACTGGATTGGCATTGCCCCTTTCGCAAAGCATAAGGGTAAAATATATCCATTGGAGTTGATGGAGAAAGTTCTTGAAAAACTATCATCTAACAAAACAAATAAGATAATTCTTATTGGCGGTGGTGGACAGGAAAAGGAACTGCTTGAAGGTTGGGCAAAAAAACACCCCAATACAGTTTCTATTGCTCGAAAATATAGTATCGCCGATGAACTTCAGATAATCTCCAACCTCGATGTGCTGGTTTGTATGGACTCCGCCAATATGCACTTTGCATCGCTGGTAAACACTCCTGTGGTAAGCGTTTGGGGAGCAACACATCCATACGCTGGGTTTTACGGTTGGAAGCAAAACCCCGAAAATGCTGTACAAATAGACTTAAACTGCAGACCCTGCTCGGTTTACGGGAATAAACCTTGCTTCCGCAAGGATTACGCCTGCTTAAACAGGATTACACCCGAACTGGTTCTGAACAAAATAAACACCCTGTTAAATCAACACGTGAGTTGATGAATTACACAGGCAAACCAAAGGTTATAACAGTACACCGCAACCGATGCATTGGTTGCGGTTATTGTTTATCGGTGGAGAATAACTTTTGGGTTATTTCGCCAAACGACGGAAAAATAACCATAAGGGAATTTATCAGTACAAACGAACAAACCCTAAAAGTGACGGTTCCTATCGAAATTTTGGATAGTGTAATTGATTCTTGCGAAAACTGCCCTGAGAGCGTGTTTAAACTGTAAGAAAGTTCTATTATCCCTTTTTATCTTGGCTTACAGTTTGAATATATAAATCTTCAACCTTTTTCCTAGCCCAAGGCGTTTTGCGCAAAAAAGTAAGGCTCGATTTTACGCTCGGATTATTGCTAAAGCAGTTAATTCGGATTAAACCGTATAGTTTCTCCCATCCATAGTAATCTACCAAATAGGTAACCACCATTTCGAGGGTTTTGCCATGCAGTAAATTGTTGGGCTGAGTAACCATTTATAAAGTAAATTAGAGCATAAAGATAGTGGATATTTTAAAACAACTGTGCTCGGTTAACCCTTGTCCTATGACGAGTGCAGTTTTATACTTTACACAAAAATGTTGTTGTGTACCAATAATGATGAGTTATAAAAAACGTACGCATCAGAAAAAAACCCCCGCTGCCGCACGATTGCATCGTGTGGCTCTTCAGCAACCCACTAAACTAAAGCAAATATAACTATTTTATTTGCTTTGCTACCACACGAGGGGATTGACTTCGTTGAGTTCTCCGCCAGTTGGCGGATCGGTTCTTGCGTTAGTAGGGTAGCAATAAGGCTATACGTACACAAATAAAACTATGCGACTATGAACGCACGCGTCCAAAGAAGACGCGCGCGAACAGGGGTTTTGACCCAACACTTCTGCTGTTGTACGATTGCAAAGTGTTGCCTTTTAAACAGCCCCTTATACTAAAGCAAACATAACGTTTATCTGCTTTGATAGCACACGAGAGTACTAACTTCGTTGAGATCACCGCCAGTTGGCGGATCGGTTCGTGCGGCAGCAGGGCTTTAGTATTGTGGGTTTTAGCCAAATAAAAAACCGCTCCAATTGGAGCGGCTCAATATTTGATTTATTTCTTGTTTATTAGAAAGAATAAGAAACAAGAACTTGAATACCATTGGTTTTAAGTTCACCATCACCTTCATCAACAATATTTGATAGGCCTAAGTTGTAGCGAGCTTCAACTCCTAAATTTTCCATAATTTGGTAACCAGCGCCAATGTTAAGACCTAAATCAATAGGTTTCAAGAATTCCTTAATATCATCTCCATCATCTTCTGCTGACAATAAAAATCCTAATTGAGGACCAGCTTGCAGATTAATAGCGCCAAAAGAATACTTAACCATAATAGGAAGAACGATGTAGTTAAGTTTAAGTTTAGGATCACCGTCGGCATCAAATTTACATCCTGCTTGAGAGAACATTAATTCAGGCTGAACAGTCAGTTGATCGTTAATTGCATAGTTAGCAAAACCGCCAACCATAAAACCAATTTTCATTTTGTTATCATTAACATCACCGCTAAGGTTTGCAAGGTTAACACCACCTTTTACACCAAATTTTAGTTAAGCGCTTGCGCTAACAGCCATAAGGGCTACAACAGCGAATAAAGCAATTTTTTTAATCATAGTTTTAAAAATTTAATTGGGTTAATAATCAAAGTAAAATTAATACATTTTTCGAAAAACAATACTTATGCCAAAAATTTTTGTTTCCGAGTTTAATTTTTTTGACCGTATCAAGATTGGTTACTAACAGAATATGTTCTTGATTTAAAGATGTTTATAATATTTATTACTCTTGCGTTACTCCAAAAAAACTCACCAGTTATTTAACATACCTTTAAAGAACTTAACGTTTCCTTGGTGTATTATTTAAGTATAGTTGTCAAATTTTATAGCGTATTATCAAGTAAAATACCCTTCCTTAAATATAAGAAAGGGTATTAATCTATGTTATACTATAAATTATTCAACCACTTCCATCCTTAAAATTTGGGCGGCAAGCTTTAGTACATCAACTCTATTGCCTGGGATTAATAAATGATGGTTCCCAAATGGAGTATTTGTAAAATAACTGCTTGCAGTATCGGTAATTTCAACCTCAAGCTGTGTTCGGCAGGCTGTTTTTAACTTCGGGCGCGCGGTAACCCTTGCAACGGTTATAAACACTTTGCTTAAGCTATTGTCGAAACGGAAAATGGTTACCTCATCGGCTTTTACCTCGCCAGCCAAAGCTTGTCCTTTGTTGGTTTCGTAGTGCGTATCTACCTTAAAGCTACTTAGCAGGTTGGCGGGTGCAGTGCAGTGTGCAAACAGCGCTTTGTTACCCTCCACAAAAACGGTATTTGCCATCCACGGAATGGTGCCGCAAACCTCGCTAGCAAACATTAACCCTGCCGCGCTGCAGTTATCGGCCTCGCAGGCCGAGGGAATTTTATCGTAGTTAAGTTTTGATAAAGCCAGGCAGGCAGTATGCCCAGTTTGGTTTACCATTGGGAAGCATTCCACTGACAATGCATTTAGTCTGTAAAAAGGCACAAGCGATGCCAGTCCCTCATAAACCTTGCCGCTCTCTAAGAGCTCGGTTTTATTCTCGGCATTTCCGAAGAGCGATGTAAAATCGGGGGCAACCTGCTTAACCTCATCAAAAACAATATCGTTCCAGCTAATATCTACCTGCTCAATTCCCATTCGGCTTTGTAGTAAAAATGGGCTAACGGTAGATGAAACTAACCAGTCCGAGGTATTACCCACAACGCCCAAACGTTGTCCGTGTAAGCGCTTAATGCCATTTACGGCGCTGTAAAAACTCTCCACTATGCTTGCAGCATTGGGGCTATCGGCATTAACCAGTACCGACGATATGTTGTGCTGGTTCATCCATGCCTTAACCTCAGTGGCCGATGCCCATGAGTTCCCATCCTTTGAGGCTAGTATCAGGTAAAACCTGTATTCTTGAACCGACTCTATGGCAATTTTTTCGGAGCCACCTGTAAGGAACATCAACACGTCGGGCTTGTCGTTTACAAATTCAACCTGCTCGGGGTTAAAAAGTCCCATGTATTTTTTCTTGGCCTTATCGAAAACTGACATCTCGGCAGCAGGAAAGGCAAGTAGCTTAACTCTAAGTCGCTCCAAATTTAAAAGTAAATTATCGCTCATTGGGTTTAGTTTGGTTGAGTATTAACAATATCTATCCCATACTTTAAGTACTCATGAACATCCTCGGGGTGTCCGTCAATCTTATCGTTATTACGGATATGTCCAAGGCGAACAATCACGGTATTCAAATCGGGAATCACAAAGATATATTGTCCGAGCAAACCACGAGCATAAATTACACTATGTCCTTCAAAATTTATCATCCACCATTGGTATCCATAGAAATCGCAAGGCTTTCCCGATTCAGAATCCGTTAAGTAGTTGGCTGGGGTAAACGACTCCTTTAGAAATTCTGAAGAAACTAATTGCACGCCATTCCACTGACCATTATTAAGGACTAATTGACCAAAACGGGCAAAGTCGCGAGCGTTGGTGTTAAAGCAGCAAAAGGCTTTCTCAACACCATCTTTACGGTCTAAACACCAAAGCGCATCGTGCTCAGCACCTATTTTGCTCCAAATACGTTCCGATGCATAATCGGCAAGCGTTTTGCCAGTTGCTTTTTCCACAATAAGCGATAACAGCTGTGTATCGCCACTCCTATACTCAAACAGCACACCAGGTTCCTTTACTGCCGTTTGGTTAAGAACTAGCTTGGGCAAATCTTTTCCATAATAACCCTTGGTGGTAAGGGAGAATAGAGAACTGTAAGATTCGTCCCAGCTTAAGCCAGAACTCATAGTAAGCAGATGCTTAATGGTAACCTTACCTTTGTCGCCATCCTTAAACTCTGGCAGGTAATTGGCTATTGGCTCATCAATACTTTTTATGTAACCATCCTTAATTGCACATCCCACCAGCAGACTAACAATACTTTTCGCCATTGAGAATGAGTTTGAGATAGATTCGGTTCCATATCCATCCCAGTATGTTTCCGATACTATTGCAGTATCCTTAATAACCAGATAGGCTACAGATTTGAATTTGTTGAAATATTCCAGTTGCTCGTTGTTAAAATTATAGGAGTTGTAGTTGGGTGATATTTTCCAAGGTTGACCTTCGCCCTTTTTTACCGTTCGGTTATGGAATAGGGTGTAGTCGTCAATATTTACGTGCTGGTAAATAAGTGCCCTAATAATAAAATGGTTTTGGGGTAACGCCAGATAAATAGACAGGATTGCCAAAGTTACTAGCCCGCCAATTTTGAATTTACGCTTCCAACTCATGGTGTTAGGTTTTATGGGTTCGAGTTATTGAAGTGCAATTTAGTAGATTAATTTCAAAGTTATATTAAAAAATAATCACTGTAATCTTCCCTGTGTTTCCAAAAAGTTGATTTCTAGTTTACTCTTTTGTATTATTGTCGTAACTTTAATAAAAATTGTTTATGCGTTTAGCTATTAGGTTTTTTGCAATTATTTCATTGACATTGATGTCGACCAATTTTGTGTTTTCTCAAACAGATAGTTCCAGCTTAAGCCTAAGGCTATACTCATCGGCATTTTTCGACAATAAGGAGTTTACAGGAAACATAAAGAAGGGTTATACCACTCCTGGTTTCTTTTTACAGCCAACATTTAATATTGAGTCCGCCAAATATAGCCTTGATGCAGGTTTTCATATTCTGTACCTTGCGGGAGGTGACAGTTTAGAAAAATTTGTTCCTGTTTTACGCTTAACCTACAATATTTCGCCTACGTTCAGCATGACCGTGGGAACAATAAATTCTAAGGAAAACCATTTTTTGCCCGAGCCTTTGTTTAAAACCGAGAGATTATACCTAAATCAGCCTGAGTTGGGTGTGCAGTTTAAAGTTGATAGATTAAAATACAAGGGCGATTTATGGATAAACTGGGAACGCTATATTAAAACCGGAAGCCCATACCAGGAGGAGTTTGCCGTTGGATTTGTGTCGCAGATAAAACCCTCGACTTTCGATACCAAATCTGGCATTTATGCTACCACAATTGCTCTTGCAACCCATAAAGGTGGACAGATTGATAGCACAGGATTACCTGTAATTACTCTTATAAATCTTGGAGGTAGCGTGGGGCATCGGTTTTTTATTGCTGACAGCGATATCATGGCTGGATTTGAGATTTCGGGGTATATATCATCGGATAAATCGCCAAACCCACAATCGAAATACAAAAGTGGGAATGCCATACATCCAAAGTTGGCTTTAATATGGCCTAGCATTCTTTTAGAGGTTGGTTACTGGCAATCAACAAAGTTTGTTAATCCAAGAGGCGAAGAACTTTTTGGTTCGCTATCTACAGTTAACCCTTCGTTCGATGAGGATAAGCGCAAAATAATCACATCAACTCTTGCTTTCAGCAAAAATATCAACAAAGAGTTTTTTGTTACAACAGGTTTTAATGCTTACTTAGATTTAAAAAACGAGAAAACAGAGTATTCGTACTTTTTCCGACTTGTATTCGACGGAAAGGTATTAACAAAGCCATAGCATGCAGCGAAGAGCTTCTCAATACATTATCTTAAGTTTTGCTGTTTTACTTTCAGCATCAGCCTCTTGCTTTGCCAATAATCAAATTGATAGTTTACAAAATCGTCTTAAACAAACAAACAGCCCAAAACAGAAACTAACTATCCTGCTTCAACTCAGCGAGGCAATGCTTCTTAAAGAAGACCACCACTGTTTGGAGTATGCCGAAGAGGCACTAATGCTGGCTGATTCAATTAATTCAAAAACCGAAATAGCTGAGGCAAACTACCTGAGTGGTTGCGCTTGGAGACTTTGTGGCGATAATTCTACCTCAATAGCCAAACTTTTTGCTTCGGTTGAGTTATTCAAAGAACTGAGTTTAACAGACAAAGAATCGCAGAGTCTTTGTGAGATAGGCGAAACATATAGAGCTAACGGAAATAGGGACCTCTCTTTAGAATTCTTAAAAAAAGCTCTGACCATTCAGCAAACAATTAATGATTCAGCAATGCTTGCCAGAACCTACAACAGATTGGCAGCATCGACCTATGAACTACTAATAAATGCTGAAAAATTTCAGGAATTGGTAAGAGCTGGAAAAACAACCAAGCAGGCATTGGATTCTGCAATAAAATTCATGCCTGATTTTTTATTAAACTTTGATTCCACTAGGTTCTATATTACACAATCGAACCGATACGCCAAGTCGAGCATCTATCCAAATCTCGAAATATCAAACCAAATTTTACTAGGAGCAACTCACTCAGCGGTGTTCGATTTTCAGAAAGCCGATTCAATTTTAGCCAACGTGCTCCAAGTAACCCAAAAGGAAAGGCTTGAAAATGATATGGCTCTGGTTTACTTCAACATTGCGCTCTTGCGTCGTAGCCAAAAACGATACCAAGAGGCCATTGAGAGCAGCTTAATGGCATATAATATTGCTCAGAAGCAGGACATTTCAATTTATCGACTAATCAACGCGAATATTCTTGGAGAATTATATCAAAGCGTTGGAAATTCCGAAAAGGCCATTGAGTTTATGAATATTGCCAGAAACGAGGTGGCAACTTTCTACAAGAATGATTTAGGCCTAAAAATAAACGCATTAAACTTTCAGAACGAAATTGAAAAACGAAAAGCAGAGCTGCAATACCAAAAATCCAGAACCCGAAATCAGATAATTTTTCTCCTAATAATTCTTGCGCTCACCGTTGTATTCTTTTCGGTTATATATTTCAAGAACAAAAAGCTGAACAAACTTAACTTGCAACTCAGGCGGAAAAATAATACCATTGAAAAACAGAACAGCGAGCTAAGCAATCTGAATGCCGAAAAGGATAAGTTCTTCTCCATAGTAGCACACGATTTACGCGGTCCAATGGGTACCTTTGTGAGCATTGCTGACCTTATTCTCGAAGAACTTAAACGAAAAAGGATTGATAAGGTAAAACTGCTCTCTAGCAACCTTCAAATCACAGCCACGCATCTTTTTGGCCTTTTGGAAAATTTGTTGGATTGGTCGCGTATTCAACGAAATGCGATTATCTATTCACCACAAAGAATTCAGCTTAGTAAACTTGTTGAGGATTCCATTGCAACTATTTTCGATAGCGCTAAAGAAAAGGAAATTGAACTAGTTTGCGACGTTGACAGGCATGTTGAGTTAACTACAGATCCGCATATGCTTCAATCAGTTATCAGGAATGTTGCCTCGAATGCAGTTAAGTTTACACCGCAAGGTGGTAGGGTGGAGATATCGTCAAAGTTTGCTGGACTATACGTTGATATTTACGTTTCCGACAATGGTATAGGAATGAGTCAGGATATTATCCGCAACCTATTTACCCTAGATAGTTCGAAAGGTAGACTTGGGACTAACTACGAACCTAGCACGGGACTTGGCATGGTACTTTGTAAAGACTTTATCGAAAAGATAGGCGGGAATATTCTTGTAGAATCAGAAGAGGGCAAAGGGAGTAAGTTTACGGTTCAAATTCCATTATAAACAAGGAGGAGCGACTCTGCT
>JAKQKB010000128.1 GCA_029560875.1 Bacteroidota bacterium
ACCGTGGTAATTATCGTTAAGAATACATTTTGTACAGACCTGCATTATTATTTTTGGTTTTTCAGTTTACCAACCCCTCAAGGGTTTTGAACCCTTGAGGGGGTTGAAGAATAAATTATCAAAATCTATTTTTTAGCCTTGCTAAGGGTAAATATAAACGAAGTGCCCTGATTTAAACTACTCCGTACACTTATGCTCTGCCTATGACCCTCAATAATATGCTTAACAATTGCTAGGCCTAAGCCTGTCCCACCCTGCTCGCGCGAACGACTTTTATCGACTCTATAAAAACGCTCAAATATCCGCGGGATATCCTTTTGGTCTATACCCACACCGTTATCGTTAACCTCAACAATAACTCTTTCGTCTAAATCAGAAAACGAAATAATTGTTCTACCTCCCACATTACCATAATTAATGGAGTTAAGAACTAGGTTATAAATCACTTGATAAATCTTTTTCTTGTCAGCATTCACCCAAATGGGCTTTTCGTAGATTTTATTGAACTCTAATGAGATTGTCTTATTTTTGGCCCGTATATCCAAAGCTTCATAAACATCCTCAACTAAACCAACAATACTGAATTTTTCGTAGTTAAGTTTTAACTCTCCCGCCTCAAGCTTTGAGATGGTTTCCAAATCATCAACAATTCCGATAAGTCTATTGATACTCTTCTCCGTTCGTTCAAGGTACTTTCGGTTTATCGATTCATCTTCTAAACCTCCATCTAAAAGGGTAAGCACATAACCCTGAATGTTGAAAATTGGTGTCTTAAGCTCGTGTGATACGTTGCCCAAAAACTCCTTGCGGTAACGCTCCATCTCTTTTAACCTATCAATTTCCTGAGTTTTTATGTTGGACCAAGTTGTTAAATCGGTGTTAATCTTTTTTATCAACTTGCCCTCGTCAACCTTGCTAGCCAAGTGAGAATCACTAACATCAGTATAATACAGCGTTTTATAAAGAGGCCTTATTTTCTTAGCCACAAAATAATTTATAAGCAGGTTTGACGCTATCAATATTACAGTAAAAGTAGATAGAGCAACAGCCAAGCATTGCAGAAGTAATCCATCAGCTTTTATTCCAAAAAACAATAAGGAAAGAATCCCAGAAACGATGCCTGCGATTAATGCAATAACTATTGAAATTGTTTTTGGCGATTCTATTACCTTTTCAGTCATCGAAGTTTGGGTTTACTTCAGCAGTCTGTCTATTTGACCAGATTCAAGATACTGCTTAAGCATTTTGGTAATGTACTTTCCAACAATATCGAACTCAAGGTTTACAACTGTGCCTACTTTAAACTGATGAAAGTTTGTATGTTCGTATGTGTATGGAATAATTGCAACTTGAAAAGTTTTTTCCTTGGAGTTTACAACCGTTAAACTTACGCCATTAACTGAAATTGAGCCTTTCTCAACTGTGATGTTCCCTTTAGATGGATCGTACTCAAAGGTAAAATACCAACTACCATCAGCCTCTTCAATCTTAGTACAAACTGCAGTTTGGTCAACGTGACCCTGTACAAGATGACCATCGAGTAAACTGTCAATCTTCATACTACGCTCAAGATTAACCTTATCGCCAACCTTTAGCAAACCCAAATTTGTTTTGTCGAGGGTTTCTTTAATCGCAGTAACAGTGTAGTTATCACCATTCTTCTTAACAACAGTTAGGCAAACACCATTGTGCGAAATGCTCTGGTCTATCTTAAGGGTATCGGTAAACGAACATTTCAAAGTGATGTGTAAGTTTTCCTTATCCTTCTCCAATGCAACCACCGTTGCGGGTTCTTCTACTATTCCTGAAAACATATGCTTAATTTTAATTGATTACTAAATTTTACAAATATATAAAACACCCTCGAATCTTCGGCTCTTAGAGTTTTAAGTTTATATTAATAAAGATTCTTGGTGTATCCTCAATTAATTCCGTTTCATCGAAAATATGCACTATAAGTTTTAACTACGTTTTATATATTTACTAACTTTGAAAAGCTAAACAACAATTACAATGAGTACTGCATTTAAAGGTAAGACATTGCTTATAACTGGAGGTACAGGTTCCTTTGGAAACGCCGTTCTCCGTAGGTTTTTATCCTCAGAAATTGGAGAAATTAGAATCTTTTCGCGCGATGAAAAGAAACAAGACGATATGCGCAGGCATTATAACAATAAAAAAATTAAGTTTTATATTGGTGATGTTAGAGATACGGGAAGCATAAGTAAGGTAATTCATGGTGTTGATTATATTTTTCATGCAGCAGCTTTAAAGCAAGTACCATCATGTGAATTTTTTCCCATTGAAGCTGTAAAAACAAACATTCTAGGAACCGATAATGTTTTAAGTGCTGCAGAAACTTACGGTGTTAAACGAACGGTTGTACTTAGTACTGACAAGGCAGCATACCCAATTAATGCAATGGGAATGTCCAAGGCCTTAATGGAAAAAACAATGGTTGCTAGGTCAAGGAATAACGATCCAGAAAAACAGATTTTTTGTGGTACCCGTTATGGTAATGTGATGGCGTCGCGGGGTTCGGTAATCCCCCTATTTGTGGAACAAATAAAAAATGGCAAACCGCTCACTATCACAGATGCAAACATGACTAGGTTTATGATGACGCTTGACGATGCTGTTGATTTGGTAATATATGCCTTTGAAAACGCAATGCCAGGCGATCTATTCGTTCAAAAGGCACCGGCTGCTACTATTGAAACATTGGCTAAAGCCCTGATTGAACTTTACAAAGCAAAGAACGAAATTCGAATAATTGGAACTCGCCACGGCGAAAAACTATACGAAACTTTAGTTAACCGCGAGGATATGGTTAAAGCTCAAGACCTTGGAAAATATTATAGAATTCCAGTTGATAGTCGCGACTTAAACTATGCACAATATTTCTCGGAAGGATCACCCGATGTCTCCAAATTTGAAGAATACCACTCCCACAACACTCAACGATTAGATGTGGAGGGTATGAAGCAACTGTTACTAAAACTACCGCTGATTCGCAAGGATATTCTAGGTGAAGATATTGGCTATATTTACGAACCTTAAATATATATTACACAATGTTTCTCAGAGTAAAATCCCAGAGTTACACAGAGCAATAAAATGGATCAAAATCAACTAACACACGAAATACTAGATTCTGCATATAAAGTCCATTCAGCCTTAGGACCAGGACTGCTAGAATCAGCCTATAAAACTTGCCTTGTATATGAATTACAAAAAAAAGGGTTTAGTGTTGAGGTAGAGAAGCCCATCCCTTTAATTTATGAAGAAATAAAACTAGATTGCGGTTATCGGTTAGATATACTAGTTGAAAATACAGTAATAGTTGAATTAAAAACAGTTGAAACCTTTACCGATGTTCATACCGCTCAGGTTATAACATATCTTAAACTAACGAATAAACATATTGGCCTACTTTTAAATTTTAACACCAAAAGTTTAAAAGATGGCATTAAACGATTTGTACTATAACATAGTGTTACACTGTGCATACTCTGTGTAACTCTGTGAAACATATACTTAAATGATAAAAGTAGGAATTACCGGCCAGTCCGGATTTATTGGAACACATCTCTTTAACACCTTGGGATTGTACCCCGATAAATTCGAGAGAGTCCCTTTTGAGGATACATTTTTTGATAACAAGCTTAAATTATCAGAATTTGTTCGCGGTTGTGATGTAATCGTGCATCTGGCAGCTATGAACCGTCATAACAGCCCTGAAGTAATTTACAGCACCAATATCGGATTAGTTCAAAAATTAATCGAAGCCTGCGAAATAACCAAGTCTACACCACATATAATCTTCTCATCATCAACCCAAGAGGAGCGCGATAACCTATACGGAAAATCAAAAAAAGAGGGTCGTATACTTTTTGAACAATGGGCCTCAAAAAACAACGCCATATTCTCGGGCTTTGTAATCCCTAATGTTTTTGGTCCTTTTGGCAAGCCCTACTATAACTCTGTTGTGGCTACATTCTGCCATCAACTAACGCATGGCGAAGAGCCTAAAATTGAGGTGGATGGAGAACTCAACCTGATCTACGTTTCGGAATTGGTAAACCATTTTATTGAAAAAATAGTATTTCACAGTGTTACACAGAGTAAGAACTCGGAGTTACGCGGTGAAGCAATACAGATCCCTCACACTGCAACCATTAAGGTTTCGTCGCTCCTCAACAAGCTGAACGAGTTTAAAGCAAACTATTTTGAGAAGGGTGTATTTCCGAACCTGACCGATAGTTTTGAGCGAAACTTATTCAATACATTCGTATGCTATATCGACCATAATCAATTCTTCCCCTTCAGGCTTGAACTAAAAACCGACGATCGTGGAAGTTTTGTTGAAACCATTAAGCTTAACAGTGGTGGACAAATATCATTCTCCACTACTAAGCCAGGAATTACCCGTGGAAACCATTTCCATACCAGAAAATCGGAAAGGTTTGCTGTTATTAAAGGAAAGGCAATTATTGAAATTAGAAGGGTTGGAACCGATAAAAAAATTACCTTTGAACTAGATGGAAGCAACCCTTCGTTTGTGGATATGCCTATATGGTTTACCCATAATATTAAAAATATTGGAAGCGAGGATCTTTACACCATCTTTTGGATAAGTGAGCATTTTAATGCTAATGATCCAGATACTTTTTTTGAAACTGTTTAAAAGATATTTCACAGAGTATCACAGAGTAAAACACTGTGTTACACTGTGAACCCATTGTGAAACTCTGTGCAACTAAATTTATGAAAAAACTAAAAGTATTATCTGTTGTTGGGACTCGTCCCGAGATTATTAGGCTCTCCAGAGTATTATCCAAACTTGATGAGTCCGAAGCAATTCAGCACATCTCAGTTCACACTGGTCAAAACTACGACTACGAACTCAACCAAATTTTCTATGAGGACTTGGGTGTTCGTAAACCCGATTTTTTTCTTGATGCTGCCGGAGCAACTGCTACTGAAACAATTGGACAAATCCTAATAAAAATTGACCCAATACTAGAACAAATCAAGCCTGATGCATTTCTTGTACTAGGCGATACCAACAGTTGTCTGTGCGCAATACCTGCAAAGAAACGACATATTCCTATCTTCCACATGGAGGCAGGAAACAGGTGTTTCGATCAACGCGTGCCAGAGGAGACTAACCGAAAAATTGTTGACCATATCTCTGATATTAACCTAACCTACAGCGATATTGCCCGCGAGTACCTTCTCCGAGAAGGGTTGCCCGCCGATAGAGTAATAAAAACTGGTTCTCCGATGTTTGAGGTACTACACCACTATTTGCCCAAAATAAAATCGTCGGATGTGCTTAAACGGTTAAACCTCGAGAAGGGTAAGTTCTTTGTAGTATCGGCTCACAGAGAGGAAAACATCAATAGCGAAAAGAATTTCTCAGGTTTAATTCAATCGCTCAATATCATTGCCGAACAATTTGGGTACCCTATTATTGTAAGCACACACCCAAGGACAAGAAAAATGATTGAGGCAAAAAACGTAGAGGTTCGGAATGAGGTTGTTTTTTTAAAACCTTTAGGCTTTAACGATTACAACGCACTCCAAATGAATGCTTACGCTGTGCTATCGGACAGTGGAACTATATCGGAAGAATCGTCGATACTTAATTTTAGGGCATTGAACATTCGTGAGGCACACGAACGACCCGAAGCAATGGAAGAGGCCTCGGTTATGATGGTAGGGCTAAATCCTGAACGGATTTTACAGGGACTTACTCAATTGCAATACCAGAATGTAGAGAAAGAAAGAAACTTCAGACCTGTTGCCGACTACTCTATGCCCAATGTTTCCGATAAGGTGGTGCGGATTATACTAAGCTATACAGACTATGTGAAACGGGTAGTTTGGGAGGAATAAATAGAACACTGATTATGCTGATTAGGCAGATTATCGCTAATAATCTGTGAAAATTCCTTTAAAATCCTCACTATCTGTGTTCCATCCAAATTAAAATCCAAAATTCAAGCCAGCGGAAATAATAGTATTTTTGCCTTGAAACGATTTGGGAGTATACAAATCCAAGTACTCCTGAGCAGTTTTACCATCCACATCATACCCTTTAATATTGCTTTGCGTTGCGGAAAGATATAGCCAAGAATCGTGAATAAACTCCCAACTAGCCGTAAGGATTATACTGGTGTTTCTCCATGTTACGCTCTCCATAAATGGTAAACGTTCGGCCTCCCTTCCATCGGTATAGGCATACTCATTACCATGCTTGGCAACGAAATATTCGCCTCTAAAAAGCAAACCCCTTAAAGGTTTGAAATCCAAGGCAAAGTATATCTCCTCGGAATTGTCGCGAAGGTAATAGCCGAGGTTAAAGTTGTTGGTTTCAAACGTGGTTGCAGGCACTCTATGTTTATATACTATTGGATTTACCCTTGTATATTCCGCTGTTAAGCTAATATTCCTAACTGGCCAATTCGATAATCGAGCGCCCCCTTTTAGTGATATAAAATTTTGTCGCTTTGAATCTGTTACACGAGTAACTGAAAACTCATCAATAAAAACAGTACTGTAAAGGTGTAGGCCTCTAACCCTTTTAATACTTAAATCAAAAAACATCTGAGAGTTCTGGTTATCAATCTTATTGTTTAAGGTATGGTCAATGGATTTGAAAAACATCACGGGAATAAGATATGCAGGTTGCACTTTAGTATCGGAATAAACTATAGAATTACCTACAGAAAATGAAATTCCGCGTAAAGGGTAAAAAGTTAAAAGATTTGCGGCAATGTACTTATCACGGTAAACTGCGCGGAAGTCGCCATTGGTGGTTGTATATGAGCGACTACTATCTATCACTTCAGAAACAAGCCATCCGTGAATGTAGTTCAACTCAAACCACTTTACTGGCTTAAGCTGTAATTTTATCATAGCGTATGATGGTGTGCGACCCGAAAATATTGTAGCGCCATGATAGTTGGTTCCCCACTGTATATGATCCTTCACCAGCCCTACAGACCCCCATTTCCATCCATAAGTAATGCCACCACGCATTTCGGAATAGTCTCCACCCTTGCGACCCTGTACCCCAATTTTATAGTTGCCCCCCTCACTTTGATTAAAGTATGATGGACTTGCCAGTATTTCTGTTTGATAATTATCGCGAAGGCTACCATAAATTGAGAATCCTCCAATAAAACCCCAGGCCTCGGCTCCACCCCAAGTATGCATAATGTTTTCGGCTCCGCCAACGTACTCTCGTATTCCCCAAATTGGACGGATTGAAAATGCAAAAACTGAATCCTTATAGTGTAGTCCATAGGGCAACAAACCAATATTAAGGCTTGGTTCTCGATTAACTAAGTTCCCTTTTTTACTCCCAGTATACGGATTGTATGAACTATCTGCAAAAAAGGCGTACTGCTTAAGGTAAAAAGCCAAATCCTTTTTCTGACGTTGCGAAAGTTCGTCCTGCTTTTTTTGTACCTCAATCAAAGTTAAATAAATAAATTTACCACTGTAAGGTTTTACAGCACTGTTAATTGAAACATAGCCAAGTGTACCTAACTCGTCTAAAAACTCATAAATACCTGCATTGTTAAAATGAACGGGTATTTCCTGTGCTTTTGAAAATATGGCTATAAAAGCAAATAGTGAAAGTAATATTGTTTTACGCATAAATGTATTTTTAAACAATCCTTTATAGAACGCAGATGACGCAGATACTACAGATAAGTATTCAGTTACACAGTGTTTCACAATGAGACCACAGAGTTGCACGGTGTTTTAATGTTACTCTGTGTAACTGAATTCTCCCAAAGATTACAAAGAAAAACATTAATCTTTTTGATAGATCCCTCGCTACCGCTTGGGATGACAAAAATCAGTGTTACTTGTCATGCTGAGGCTTTGCGAAACACGAAGTGTTCGCTGAAGGCAACCAACTGCTTTAATCCGTGAAAACCTATTCAACCTGTGTTATTGGTGTTTCAACCTTATTAATCCCCATTTTACAATGTTCTTTACCCGTTGTGCAACTAACTCCTTAGACCATTCAAAGTAATTATTAGTCCAACGTTGTGGATGAACAGTAATCATTGTTTGCAAGGGAAGTCTGTCTGCTTTTATCGCCTTTATTATATCGTTGGTTGTTTTAAAAACAAGTCCCTGTTTAATCCAATGCTCCTGCTGAGCCATTTTATCACGCACAGAGTATTTATAGCCGTTCCAACAGCGACCAGTATCGGTTAAATAAAAGAACTTATCAAAATCGACATCAAAGTATGGTTCCCCAATAATTCCTAACTGTTTATAATCATATTTTTTCCAGATGTCCCTATTATCGAATGCCGATTTTGG
>JAKQKB010000129.1 GCA_029560875.1 Bacteroidota bacterium
AGTACGACAGAAAAAAAACAGAGATTTTATCTAATATGGCAAAGAATAGGTTAATTAACAAATCTGTCAGTATTGGTGTTCTTGAAGGTTAATTTAATTCACACTAAACTTGGTTAATCGGTTTTTTTTTGGCAGTTTTGAATGTGTATAATGCAAAAAAAATGGCAAAAAGTGCAAACCTTGCAGGAAAGCAGAAACGTTTAGCAGATATAGCTTTGATGCTTGAGCAAGGTATCGAAAGAAAAGAGATTGTGCAAAAAGTTGCAAAAAGTTGCAAAGCGTCTACTAGAGCAATAGATAATTGGATAAAAGAAGCCAAATTAATAGTTTTAGAGCGCAACAAAAAGGTTGAGGAAGCTGTTACTGAGCTATCTATCCAAAAGGGTGTTGAGCGTCAAAATAAGGCTATTTTAACGAAAGACGAAGCATTAGAGGTTTTAACTAAAATAGCTAATGACCCGTTAAAGGAAACGCAAAACGGTGTTGCAAGTGCTAAAACAGAGCAGATTAATGCTATAAAAACAATTGCAGAACTTTTAGGATGGGTTGCACCAAAGAAGCAAGAAATAGAAATTGACACTAAAACAATAAAAGTAGTTCGTGAGTGAGTTAGTTGTAAAACTTCGCAAACGCCATTTTAACCAACAAAAGATAATTGAAACTCAAAGGAGGTTTAATGTCCTAAAGTGTGGGCGTAGGTTTGGCAAAACTTCATTAGCAGAAGAACTTATTATCGAACCTGCATTAGACGGTTTCCCAGTTGCTTACTTTGCCCCTACTTACAAAGATTTAGCCGAGTTTTGGCATACGCTGAAACGAATAATAGTTCCCGTAATAGAAAGTAAAGATGAGCAGTTAAAGCAAATTAGGTTAATTACTGGAGGCGTTATTGATATGTGGAGCTTAGATGATCCTGATAGCGGTCGAGGTCGTAAATATAAACGTGTTGTTATTGACGAGTGTGAAAAGGCAAAGAAATTAGAGGAAGCGTGGAAAGCGAATATAAGAGCTTTACTTACAGATTACGCTGGCGACGCTTGGTTTTTGTCTACGCCAAAGTTCGGTAAAACGTTTTTTAAAGAACTTCACGGCAGGGCGTTTGATGAAAAGTTTAGCCATGAGTGGCAAAGTTGGACGTTTTCAACATATGACAATCCATTTATGCTTAAATCTGAAATTGATAGCGCAAAGAAAACATTGGATGACATTTATTTCCGTTGTGAGTACATGGCAGAAGATGTAGAGTTAAAAGGCTTACGTTGGGCGTATGCTTACGATAGCGTTAAACATTCAGGTCGGTGCGAATTAAATCGTTCGCAAATGGTTTACCTTTCATTTGACTTTAACCGCAACCCGATAACGTGTGCTGTAATTCAGCATTACGATGGCGTTTTAAATGTAGTTGAGCAGATTAAACTCGATAATTCAGATATTTATAAGTTATGTGACTACATACGGGCAAAGTATGTTAATTGTCAGTTTATGGTGACTGGTGATGCAACTGGGAAGAACTCTAGTGCAATGGTGAGCGATAATATCAACTATTATAAGATAATAATGCAAAAGCTAAGCATTGGTATAGCTCAAATGAAAATACCAAGTGTTAATCCTAAGATTGAAGAAAACCAAGTGTTAGTTAATGCGATACTTTCTAACTATCCAGTTGTAATCGATTCCGAAAATGCCAAACCGCTACATAATGACTTATCAGGCGTTCAAATTAGTGCGGACGGGAAAATAGAGAAAGGCGATAGAACCGACCCGAATCAACAAGCGGATAGTTTAGATTGTTTTCGCTACTTTTGCAATACATTTATGTCATGGTTTATAAAAATGAATTACCAAAATGGAAATAAAGATTAGTTTAATTTGCTTAGCGATTTACGTTATTGTTAATTGGGATGGAATGATTTTCCATTGGCTTAATCGGTATTTAGACAATATACCAGAGTTTATTCAAAAGCCATTATGCAAATGCCTTGTTTGTATGTCGAGTGTATGGACTTGCACATATTACTACTGGCATGGATATGCTATCGACGGGTTAATTGAATCTATTTTAATTGTAGCGGGAATAAACACTATTTTAGCCATTATACTAGAAAAATTCACTGATGCCGTTTGATTTTGAAAGTTTAATGGCCGAATACTTATTGTACCGAAAGTGTCAATGCGGAGGCACATTGAATTATAAGTATAGGCATAAAATAGACAAGGCAAAACAAATTTGGGTATATCCTAAACGGGGATTTTTTAAAGTTTATATCGGTGGTGTTTGTAAAGTAAACGATAAAATTATAAATTTGTCAAATCATGTTTGAAAAACTAAAATCGCTATTTAGTAAGAAGTTGCCATTTCAAGGTTCAAAGCAAATTATTGAGTTTGCATTTGAAGTTGGAGGCACTAAGTATTACAAACACACGAACGAAGCGAATATACCATTTAAACGTGCGCTAAAGGTTATATCTATTTATAATGAGTTGGATATGCAATGCACACGTGGTTATTTAATTAAACATAGCGAGGCGGTTGCTAATTTGCTCAATAAAACACCATTTAAGACAAATAATCTGCTAGAGTTAATGAAGTTAAATAATCAACTTAAAGAGCGTTTAGATTGGATTTATGATACCGACATTGTATATAAATTAGCGTCTGTTGTTTACTTTGATGAAACTGAAAACCCAGAAGATTACGATTGGGTTTACTGTCAACGTAAGATAGAGAAATGGAAGAAGGAATCAACTGTTACTGATTTTTTTTTATCAATGCCAATAAAGGAATTAATTCCCTTTTTGGGCGATTTCGAGTTGAATTTCCAAGACTATTCCCAAGCTCAAATAAACGAAGCGACTATTCATTTGGAGAATATCTCTACAAATCTATTGGAGCAACAGAAACAAATCTTATTGAATCATTCCGATTTTATGTGGCTGGAGGAAGTGAGGCAGAATTAATGGCACTTAGCCATTTGACAATATATGAGTTCTTTGCAAAACTTGACAAAGCACTATCACAAGTAAAGAAAAAATAGTATGACAGGTGGCAGAACAAGTTATAATAGAGTTTATTGGTGATACAACATCGCTAAAAGAAGCATCGAAAGAGATTAATAATATGGCAGGTGCTGAAAAATCAGCATTAGGAAGCGCAAACCAAGCGTTTAAAGAACATTCAGATGCCAAAAAGAAGCAAATAGATTTAGAGAAAGAATATAGGACTAACTTAAACAAAACTATTGACGACCTAGCAAAAACATCTAACTTTTCAAAACAGCAACTAAAAGACTATGCGAATGTAGTCGAAAATATTGTAGGTGGTGCTGTAAAGGACTTGACAGGTGATGTTAATAAATTCGCCAAACAAACAGACCAAGCGACTAAGGCAATAGTCAATCAAACTAAAGAAGGGCAAAATCTAAAAAGTAGGTTAAAGGAAATTAAAGCGGAGTTATCCAGTATGGAGGCTGGTGCTATTGCCTTTGACTCTAAACGATTCAAGGAACTATCAAAAGAAGCGGGTAATTTACAGGATTCAATTGGTGACGTATCGCAACGGGTTAAAGTATTAGCAAGTGACACGCAAAAACTAGACGCTTTAATTAGTACAGCGCAAGGTATCGCAGGTGCGTTTTCGGTTGCGGAAGGTGCAGCTGCATTATTTGGGAGTGAAAACGAAAACGTACAAAAAGCACTTTTGAAGGTACAGGCTTCAATGGCAATATTAAACGGATTGCAGGGTGTTGCTGCGGTACTAAATAAAGATTCTGCATTTAGCGTTACAGTATTGACTGGAGCGCAAAACTTATTTGCAGCTGCTTCTGCTCGTGCAAGTGCAGCCGTAAAATTCTTTGGACTTAGCGCATCACAGGCATGGGCGGTTGCTACACTTGGACTTTCGCTACTAATTATAGCAGCAGTAGAATT
The DNA here is from genome assembly GCA_029560875.1 of Bacteroidota bacterium. Taxonomy (GTDB): domain Bacteria; phylum Bacteroidota; class Bacteroidia; order Bacteroidales; family Tenuifilaceae; genus SB25. Next base: position 3,928 of record JAKQKB010000129.1, read on the forward strand.
GATAGCTAATTTTGAAGAAGTAACTGCATGGGTGCGAAAGGTTGGTGTGTCATTTGGGATACTTTCGGATGAAACAAACAAAGCGACCTCTGCACTGGATGACTATGTTAAATCGCAACAGGCGTTCCAACGTGAAGTAGCGAAAAGTGAAAGTTCATTTAAGCGTGAAATAGCGTTAATGAAACTTAGGGGCGAATCGAGTAGCGATGTACTAAAAAAGGAAAAGGAACTTGCATTGTTTCAGTTACAGGCAAACAAAGATAGGATAGACCAATTATTGCAAGAGCAAAAGCAAGATGGGTTAAATGTAGCGATGTATGCGCAAAGGGCGCAGGAAATAGCCAAACTATCTTATGAAAACCAAACTTTGGACGCTACTATCAAAGGGCAAAACAAGACTATTGAAGAAGGCGATAAAAAGAGTAAAGAATCACATGAGAAAAAGAAATTTCAGCTAAAACAGGAGGTTGCTGATATTGAACGTATGCAACAGTTGTTATTACAAAACAGGGTAAGAAATGCGGAGTTGAATATAATAGCTGAAAAGTTGGGCGCAGATGACCGTATTGAAGTTGCACGTCTTGAAATGGAGAAAAAGAAAGCTGAAATTGATGCTAATGTAAAAGATTTGATACTGGCAACAGCGCAGAAAAAGCTAGTCGAAAAAGAGTTTGCCGATTTTGT
>JAKQKB010000173.1 GCA_029560875.1 Bacteroidota bacterium
ATTTATTATCTTAAAAATTGGTTAAAACCCTGCAATTTCATTGCAGGTACTTTAGTTTCTATAAATTTCATAGATTTACAGAATGGAATCATACAGGACAGGGTCGCATTCCGTAAGTCGAATGAGCGCACACATTGTGTGGGTGACGAAGTACCGTTATCATGTTTTGACAGGAGATATTCAGGTTCGCTGTCGGGATTTGGTAGTGCAGATATGTAACACGGAAAATGTCCAAATACTGAAGGGCGTAGTAAGTAAAGACCATGTACACATCCATGTAGAGTACCCTCCATCGTTGAGCATAAGTGTCCTAGTGAAGAAGTTGAAGGGGCGTACATCTCGGATTCTCCAGCAGGAGTTCCCTGCCTTGGGAAAGAAGTATTGGGGGCGACACTTCTGGGCAGTTGGTTACGGAGTGTGGAGTACTGGTAACATAACGGAAGAAATGGTTCAAGAGTACCTAGAGCACCATAGGGATAAACCCAACAGTGAAACGGGTAACTGGATACTAGAATAAGGTTAAAGAATTTCATTCTTTACTGCTTTAAAAACCTATGGATTTTCAATCCATAGTGGTTTAGTGATGGATGGTTACGCACTGGCGACCTTGGTACAATTGATGAGAATGGCTATGTGGAGATAAAGGGCCGAAACAAGAATATGATTCTTAGCGCATCGGGCGAGAATATTTACCCCGAGGAGATAGAAGATGTTATCAATAAGCACGAGTTCGTTTTAGAATCGATGGTTTATGAGATGAAAGGAAAACTTGTTGCAAAGGTTCATCTTAATAAAGAGGTTGTTGAGAATTATTATAATGATTTGAAGCACTCCGCCAAGGACTGGCAACATAATGCCGAGGAAAAGTCCAAAAAGATTATGGATGATATTATGCATCATGTAAATTCCAAGGTTGCCCGTTTCTCCAAGTTAAATTCGGTTGTAGAACAGCATGAACCTTTCGAGAAGACTCCAACACAGAAAATAAAACGTTTTATATACAATAAGTAAAGAGCGCAATAGCGCTCTTTTTGTTATTCCATACTAATTACCGATTCTTTGTAAACTTTTCCAGTAGCAAATTTAATTCCGGGCAAATCCCTAAGGTTATACCTTGAGCTCATAACCTCACCATATGCTCCGCAGGAGAGAATTTCAATTAAATCGCCACGGTTAGTTACTGGCAGGTAGATGTTTTCATCGAAACAGTCGGTTGTTTCGCATATTGGACCCACTATACTGTAAATTTCGTGTAGATTTTCCTTTGATGTTATATTCTCAATTCTGTGGTGAGCACCATATAGCGCAGGACGAATCAGCGTATTCATGCCTGCATCAACTATAACAAAATTCTTTTCACCCGTTTGCTTGGTGAATAGAACTTTGGTGACAAGCTTGCCACACTGTCCAACCAATGAGCGTCCTAGCTCAAAATGCACCTTTTGAAATCCTTTTCTTTCCAATGAACTATTGATAGTTGAGAAGTAGTTCTTGAAGTCGGGGATAGGATTCTCATTCGGATTCTCATAGTCAATTCCCAATCCGCCACCAAGGTTAAGGTATGGGAACTCGCCATTTGCATTAAGTTCACGTTCAATCTCCTTTGCCTTTCTGGCAAGATTCCTGAAAACACTCATCTTGGTAATTTGCGACCCAATATGAAAATGCAGGCCAATTAGTTTGACGTGCTGTAACCTAGGAATAATTTGAATTGCCAATTTTGCCTCACTAACAGTTAATCCGAATTTATTAATGCTTGTTCCTGTTGTTATATGTTTGTGGGTTAGGGCATCAACATTAGGATTTATTCTGAGAGCCACTGCAACAGGTTTGTTCTTCGCGGTAGCAATTCTATCTATCACCTCAAGTTCCTGAATCGATTCGCAGTGTAGGCATAAAATATCGTTGTCGACTGCGTATTCAATTTCATCGTCGGTTTTTCCAACGCCAGCAAACACAACCTTGTTTGCCTCAAAACCGTTTTCAAGGGCTGTTCTAACCTCATTACCGCTTACACAATCTGCTCCAAATCCATATTCTGCAATAATTCGCAGAATGGTTGGATTGGAATTTGCTTTTAGTGCATAATGGACGTAGAAACCATTCAGTTGCGATTCTTGCCGGGCAATGCTTAGTGTTTGTCGCAATAAGTCGATATTGTATTGATAGTATGGTGTTTGCATCGCTTTAATAATTAATGGTTTGGGCAACTAATTCCGAGTTAATCACCGTGGAGTTATCCACAATACCTTGAAGTGCTTGTAGCGCTTTAACCTTATTCTGTGAGTCGATTAAAACAGATATATTGTTGTTGCTTCCACCATACGATATCATTCTGATAGGTATTTCCTTTAGTGCACCAAAAACCAGCGCGGCATAACCATTTCTGTTGGCAACAAAATCGCCAACTATACAAATGATTGTTTGATTTTGCTCCACATCAACACTCGAAAAGGCCGAAAGTTGTTTTGTAATTGCTGTAAGGTTTTCGGTATTGTCAATTGTTAGGGAAATGGCCACCTCCGATGTTGTAATCATATCAACCGCCGTTTTATAATGATTGAATACTTCAAAAACCTTGTTTAAGAAACCATAAGCAAGCAGCATTCTCGATGAACGTATATTAATTGCAGTAATACCATCCTTTGCGGCAATTGCTTTAATTCCTTGTGGGTTGTGGAATGCAGTAATTAGTGTTCCTTCATCCTCGGGTTGCAAAGTGTTCTTTAATAGCACAGGAATTCCTTTTACACGGCAAGGTTGGATGGTTGCGGGGTGTAATATTTTTGCGCCAAAGTAGGCCAGCTCTGCAGCCTCATCGTACGATAGCGACCTTAAAGGTGTTGTATTTTCAACAAACCGAGGGTCGTTATTGTGCAATCCATCAATATCAGTCCATATTTGAACTTCGGTAGCATTAACTGCATTTCCAATAATTGCTGCGGTATAATCGCTTCCCCCTCTGCCAAGATTATCAATTTCGCCAATTGAATTTCTACAGATAAATCCCTCAGTTATATAAACCTGTGCAAAAGGGTTAGTTGATATTGCTCTATCAATACTCTCCTCAATGTAAAAGTAGTCTGGTTCTTTGTCTTTGTCGGTTCTCATAAAACGCAATGCCGATATATAGGCCGATTTTTTACCAAGTTCGGTTAAGTACATATGGAATAGGCCTGTTGATAGTATTTCACCAAAAGCAACAATTTCGCGGGAATTACTATCGGTAAAGCCATCAATAAACTTCCTGATTATTTGCTGGAATATTTCACTTACAAATTCTTCTCCTCTGTTTCGGTATGTTTTAGTTTCGTATAGTTTTTCGATGGTTGATATATATTTATCCTCAAGTTTCTTAGTCTTTTCAATGGCCATAAGCATCTTACCGTTGATTGCCTCATTGGTAATATCTATTAAAGAATTGGTTGTTCCAGCCATTGCTGAAAGCACAACAACACAGGGTTCGTTGTTGGGGAGCAAGTTTGCAATGCTCCTGATTCGCTCAGCGCTTCCTACCGAAGTGCCTCCAAATTTTAAGACTTTCATTTTAATTTTTTGTATTAAATTGTTAAACAAAAAAGGCCCGCAGTTTCCTGCAGGCCTTGGTTTGGTATCTAGTTCACGTGTTTACACTATGGTACTATACTATCAGCCTGCAACGACGAGCGTTTCTTGCACATAGACATTTGCTTCATACCCATATTGAGTACGAAGTTGTTGGTCTTTATGCAAATGGCTGAGTTGTTAATCATAAAATTGTTTGATTTAACATCGCAAAAGTAATGTTTTTTTCTTACGTGATACCTTTTGATAGAAAAATTTTCTTGGTGATTGGGTTGTTCGTTAATAGGTTAATAAGTTATTAAGTTGATATAAGATTCTTAAATTTAAAGTAGCCTTGTTCTCTTCTTTTTCGTTCAGGAAGAGAGGGGCTAGGGGTGAGTTTATACTATAAATTTGGGATTCTTGATACATGTTTCATACGGGTATTTGCCCTTTGCGATGCAACTACTCAATATTCTTTTAAACCTCTGCCATTACTTGCATCGCTTTAAAATGCTACGCATTAATCCCCGAGTTAAAACTCGGGGCTAGTGCTTGCGCCCCGTTGGGGCTTTCCCATTCTAAATTCATCATCCTATATATACCTATGACTATTTGCATCTTACCCCTCTCTGCCGGTCAGAAGAGAGGGGCTGGGGTGAGTCTGTGTGATAAATTTGGGATACATCTTTCATACGGGTACCTGCCCATTGCGATGCAAATACTCAATATCCTTTTAAATCTTTGCCATTACTTGCATCGCTATAAATACCAAATATTAATCTCCGAGTTAAAACTCGGGGCTATTGCTAATACTTCGTTAGAGAAATCTTTATCATTCAATATTTATCTTTTGGGAAATTTTCAAATTTGCTCATTCGCTCATTGACTTATTCTCTCATTATCTCATTTTCTAACTCACAAATTGTCTCATTGCCTAATTGTCATATTGCCAAATATTCTTTACTTTTGCTCACTTGTTAAAGTTTTTAAGAATCTATTAAATATAAAGTTTTTACCGATGAAGATTTCACATAGCTGGCTAAAGCAGTATATCGATGTTGATTTAACACCCGAGCAAATTGCTAAAATACTTACATCCATTGGCCTTGAGGTTGAAGGTTTAGAGAAAATCGAAACCATTAAAGGCGGGCTCGAAGGTGTTGTGGTAGGAGAGGTTCTTACCTGCGAAAAACACCCCGATGCCGATAAACTCAGCATTACCACAGTTAATGTTGGGTTGTCCGAGCCATTGAATGTAGTATGTGGTGCCCCTAATGTCGCCAAAGGGCAAAAGGTTCTGGTGGCTACGGTTGGTACAAAGCTTTACTTTGGTAGCGAAGAAATTGTAATTAAGAAGGCTAAAATACGTGGTGCGGCATCGGAGGGAATGATTTGTGCTGAAGATGAGCTAGGTGTTGGCACATCGCACGATGGTATAATGGTTTTACCGAACGATACAAAAATTGGTACAACTGCACGCGAGTATTTTCAGATAGTTGACGATTATCAGTACGAGATTGGTTTAACGCCAAACCGTATCGATGCGGCTTCCCATTTTGGTGTTGCTCGCGATTTAATGGCTTATCTTGGCTTGCATAACAATGCAAAGCACGCGGTTAGGCCAAGTGTCGATGGTTTCAAGGTTGAAAACCAATCGTTGACAATTCCTGTGGAGGTTAAAGCAACTCAGGCTTGCCCTCGTTATTCAGGAGTAACGGTGAGCGGAATAAAAGTTGGCCCATCGCCAAAATGGCTACAGGATAGGCTTAAAGCTATCGGTTTAAATCCAATCAACAATGTTGTGGACGTTACCAACTATGTCCTACACGAAATTGGTCAACCTCTTCACGCTTTCGATGCCGATGTAATTAAAGGGAATAAGGTTGTGATTCGAACAATGCCAGAGGGAACATCTTTTGTGACTCTAGATGGTGTTGAGCGTAAACTCCACGCTGACGATTTGATGATTTGTAACGAATCTGAACCAATGTGTATTGCAGGTGTTTTCGGTGGTTTACATTCAGGAGTAACCGAGAAAACAACCAAAATTTTTATTGAGAGCGCTTGCTTTAACCCAGTTTCGGTTCGTAAAACAGCCCGTAGGCACGGTTTAAATACCGATGCATCGTTCCGTTTTGAGCGTGGAACCGATGTTAATATCACAATTTGGGCGTTGAAACGCGCTGCAATGCTTATCAAGGAGGTTGCAGGAGGCACAATATCTTCGGATGTTATTGATGTTTATCCAACGTCAGTGGAGAAATTCCGTGTTGAGTTTAATGTGGAGCGGGCTTGGAGCTTAATAGGCAAGAATATACCAACTGATACCATTGAGAAGATTCTTAAAGGACTTGAGATTGACGTTACCTCGAAGAGTGGTAACGATTGGGTTTTGGCCGTACCAACCTACAGGGTTGATGTTTTACGCGAAGCCGATGTGGTGGAGGATGTCCTTCGGATTTATGGCTACAACAATATTGAGATGCCTCAAAAAGTTAGCAGTACATTGAGTTACTCCAAGAAACCCGATTCGTATCAACTACAGAATATTGCTGCTGATTTTCTATCGAATAATCGCTTTAACGAGATTATGTGTAACTCGCTTACCAAGGCTTCTTACTATAAGGATTTGACCACTTTCCCAGAGCAGAATTCGGTTCAGATTCTGAATCCGTTAAGTAACGATTTGAGCGTGTTGCGCCAAACATTGCTATTTGGAGGATTGGAAAGTATTCAGCGCAATACAAACTTCCGCAACCCCGATTTGAAACTTTACGAATTTGGTAATTGCTATAAGTTCAATGCCGATATTGAAAACCCAAAAACTCCCTTAGATAGATATACCGAGAACTTCCGACTAGCAATTTGGTTAACAGGTGATAAGGATGCTGAGCATTGGTCGCAAAAGTCCGATAAGGTTAATTTCTTCAACCTAAAGAGCTATGTTCACTCATTACTTAACAGGTTTGGGTTTAATGCTGATGCACTAGATCATACAGAGACTCCTGCAGATATTTACGATTACGGAATGGTTTACAAAACCAATGGAGGTAAGGTTGTTGCAACTTTTGGTGTGGTTAATAGCAATCTTACCAACAATTTCGACATTAAGGCCGATGTATTCTTTGCCGAGATAGAGTGGGAGATTCTACTAAAGCAATCGACAAAGAATAAAATATCGTACACCGAACTACCCAAATATCCTGAAGTTCGTCGCGATTTGGCATTGCTTATTGATACCGCTGTAACCTACGAGCAAGTTCGCAAACTTGCCTATGCAACTGAGCGTAAACTGCTCAAAAACGTAAACTTGTTCGATGTTTACCAAGGGAAGAATCTTCCTGAGGGTAAAAAGTCGTACGCAGTTAGCTTTACCCTGCAGGATGAATCGAAAACCTTAACCGACGAGCAGATTGACCGTACAATGAAACGGCTGATTGACGCTTATTCTAAGGAGTTGGGTGCACAACTACGTTAAAAATACCAGTTATTGATTAAAATAACGGTTGCTTTTATTAAGGCAACCGTTATTCATTTATAATTTAAATTTCGTCTTGTACACTATCGTAAAAATCCACAAGGTACTCCGAGGCTTTGATGTACGCTTCGGTTAACGATAAACCTTTGCAAAAATAGCACGCAAGAGCCGAGGATAATGTGCAGCCTGTTCCATGTTGATACTGGAATTTTTTGCGCTGGCGTTCAAATCGGAATACTTCGGTATTCGTTACTATTGCCTCCTTAATTGTAGCACAGTTATAATGCCCACCTTTTAGTAGAATTGAGGTATTCCATTTCCTGCACTTATCCCTCGCAATATCAATAGCAGTATCAATATCATTGATATTTTGTCCTGTTAAAAGTTCAAATTCGGGTCGGTTTGGGGTGATTAACTCGATTAATGGAAACAACTCCTCGGTAAGTATATTTAGCGCTGAGGAATCGAGAAACCCTTTTCCACCTGTTGATGCCAGTACCGGGTCAAGTATTATGTGCTTAACAGGGTGTTTTTGCAGACTATGAACTATTGCAAGTATATTGTCGGTACTACAAATTGCCCCAATTTTAATAGCCTTTACTGAGAACGATTTAAGGCATTCTTCAATTTGCTGTTGCAGTAAATCGGGACTAATTGCTTCAACTCTGCTAACCGAATTAAAGTTTTGAACAGTAATGCCAGTAAGGGCAGACAGAGGCCAGTAGCCCAGGCTCTGGGCTACCCTCATGTCCTGCTGTATTCCCGCACCACCGCTATTGTCCGATGCGGCAATAGTTAAAAAGTACTCCATTACAGGTTCTTATCGTTTTTAACAGCGCAAAGGTTGCCGCACATAGTGCAGTGATCCTCGTTGCTACTTTCCGATTCCGATTTTCTGCGGCGCGCTATTTCTGGGTCGAGCGCATTGGTGTACATTGTTTCCCAGTTTAACTCTCTACGTGCTTTCGACATATTGTAGTCGCGCTCTCGAGCACCACCAATATTTCTAACTACATCGGCGCTATGAGCCGCAATTTTGCTGGCCATAACTCCCTCGCGCACATCATTTACTGTAGGCAAGCAGAGATGCTCTGCGGGTGTAACGTAGCATAAGAAATCCGCTCCGTTAATTGCCGCAACTGTTCCACCTATTGCTCCAACAATGTGATCGTAACCTGGCGCAGAGTCTGTAGTTAGAGGGCCAAGAACGTAGAATGGAGCATCGTGACATATGCGCTTCATAATTTTCATGTTCATTTCAATCTGATCCAAGGGCATATGTCCTGGGCCTTCTACCATAACCTGTACGCCATACTTGCGGGCTCTATCCACCAATTCCCCAAGGATAAGTAGTTCTGCAATTTGCCCACGGTCGGTGGCATCAGCACCAGCACCAGGACGTAATCCATCGCCTAAACTGATGGTTACATCGTACTTTTTGCAGATTTCCAGAACACGGTCGTACTGCTCGTATAGCGGATTTTCCTTGTTGTTATCGGTCATCCATCGTTTAAGCAGAGCACCTCCGCGGCTCACAATTCCACATACTCGAGGGTCGTTATCCAGAGAAGACAAGGATGAACGCGTAACTCCGCAGTGCAGGGTCATGAAATCGACACCCATTTGCGCTTGTACCTCAATTTCGTCGAACAACTCTTCAGGGTTGAGTTCCGAAATTTTCTTTCCTTCAGCCAAAATTCGTGTAGCAACACTGTAAATTGGAACAGTACCAACCATTACGGGCGATTCGCTTATTATCTGCTGTAAAATTGCCCTAAGGTTTCCACCTGTAGATAAATCCATAATTGCATCGGCACCGTACTTAATGGCAATTTTCATTTTATCTAACTCCTCGCTCAAGTTGCAGTGCTTTTCCGATGTGCCAATATTAGCATTAACCTTAATGCTAAGTCCATTGCCAACTGCCCGAGGGGTAAATTTGTGATTTATGTTTTTGGGAATTACAACTCGTCCCATGGCAATTTCGTTGCATAGCCATTGGGCATTAATCCTTTCGGATTTTGCAACAATCTCCATTTCGGGTGTAATAACTCCGCTTTTGGCTTTCAGTATTTGAGTACTCATTTCGTTCTGTTTAGTAGTTTGTTGATTTCTGATACACGAGCATCGAACTCGTTGGTTTGCATAAAGTTTCTTACCAAAGCGATACTCTTGGCGCCAACGCCAATTACCTCTTCGATGTTTTCGGGGAAGATTCCGCCAATTGCCACAACTGGTACTTTTGATATTTCTAGCACTTGCTTTAACTGGTTGGTTCCCACAGGTTTATCAGGAATAGCCTTAGCGTTGGTCGGAAAAATTGGCCCAAAGCCAATGTAGTCGGGATTCTTAGCCAGCGCTTCGGTTGCTTGCGCAATTGAATGTGTTGATAGGCCAATTTTCATATCGCCTACAATTCGCCGGGCATCCTCTATTGATATATCATCCTGACCTAAATGCAGATAATCGGCATCGCAGAGCACGGCTAGGTCGGGACGGTCGTTAACCACAAACTTTGTTTCAGAGCCTGTTGTAATGCTCTTTATATCTCTACCAATTCTTATCAACTCTTTGTCCGAAAGATGTTTTTCTCTTAGTTGTAGCATCTTAATGCCTTTTATAACGCATTTTTCGGCAATGGTGGTGTAAGGGAGTTGTGGCTTGGTAATTATTATGTAGATACCAAAATCTATCATTGTACGGATACGCTAAGGGTTGTAGCAATAAGTTTGGCAACTTTCTCGCCCGATAGAAGCATGCCGCCAAAAATTGGCCCCATTCTGTAACTACCACTAACACCATTGGAGGCCATTCCCGATACGAATAGTCCAGGGAAAATCTCCTTGGTATTCTCAATGGTGGTACGCTCAGCCTCATCAACCGAAAGGGAGCGCTCGCCCATAACAGAGCCAGTTTCCGTAAATAGTTTAATGTTGTTCTTGCGCTCCAGCGTGCGTGCCACCTCGCAATCGTGACCTGTTCCGTCAATTACAGCCTTTGCTATAATAACCAGAGGATCAACATGCATACGCTCACGATGAACTGGAGCCCAATTGATAACTAATCCGCTAACCCTGTTGTTCTGGAATACAACATCCTCTACCGATATACAGTTGAAAATATTCGCTCCAGCTTTTGTGGCCTGATAGGTTAGCGCTGCTGTTGCATGCACTGAATCAACTGTGTAAAAATCCTCGGAATAGGGTTTGTACTCAACTTTTAGTTCATCGAGAATGTGAATGGCATCGCGCTGTACAATAATCTCGTTAAACATCATTGCTCCACCCCACATACCTCCGCCGGGGGCAAGTTTACGCTCGTAGAGCGATACTTTTTTGCCCATTTTGGCTAGATAGTAAGCTGCAACAAGACCCGATGGTCCTCCACCTACAATAGCCACATCTACATTAAGACTTTCCTTGAGTTTTTTGAAGTAGGAATCGATAATTCCTGCTGATACGATTTGCTCCATTTTACTGTTTATTAGGTTATTAAAATGTAAATTATAAATAAACAGGGGAGCAAAAACTGCTAAATGCGAAAAACAACTCCAAATTCTACTTCCCTCCGCAGGTATTATCCTGTTCAGGTTAAAGGGTATGATCTCAGCCTTATAGTTAGGCACCCCTAGTTTATTTGCTACAAAAGTAATTATTTAAGTATTGGAGAGTGTTAAATTGTGAATGATTTTTTTGAACTTGTAATACACACCTATGATTTATTGCCGAAATTCATTATGTTTAATGAAATTTTCAATATTTGATATGATTGAACTTATTAAAGGCGATATAACTCAACTTGAGGTTGATGCAATAGTTAATGCTGCCAACGAAAGTTTACTTGGCGGAGGTGGCGTTGACGGTGCAATTCATCGTGCTGCAGGGCCATTGCTTTTGGAGGAGTGCCGTAAGATTGGCGGATGCCCAACGGGCGAAGCCCGAATTACCAAAGGGTATAACCTAAAGGCAAAGTATGTAATACACACTGTTGGCCCAATATGGCGTAGCGGAATAAACGATGAAACTGTACTTTTGCGTAAAGCCTATACCAACTGTTTAAAAATCGCCAACGAAAAATCTCTTAAAAGTATCGCATTCCCAAATATTAGCACAGGTGTTTACGGATTTCCCAAGAAACTTGCCGCCGAAATTGCTGTTAGCGTTGTAAAATCATTTCTGGAAAAGAATAAGTATCCCAAGAAAGTCCTCTTTGTCTGTTTTGATGAGGATAACTACGAACTTTACAGCAATTTACTCAAATACTAAGTTATTTATATATTTATTTCATATTTCTCCAATCTTCTATCAAGCGATTGTCGGGTAATGTTTAATAGTTGTGCTGTTTCTGCTTTTTTATATCCTGTCTTTTCAAGGGCTTTCATTATCACAATTTTCTCAATCAAGTCCAAATCGAATATTTCCTCGCCAATGGTTGATGTTGGAGATGTTTGTTCTGATGAAGGGGTTAATCCTGTAAAGTTTTTTAGGGTTAGTTTATTTCCATCACAAAGAATAATGGCTCTTTCAACCATATTGCGTAATTCTCTAACATTTCCGGGAAAATTGTACGACATCATAATACGCGAAATCGCGGTGTCGATGCCGTTAATTTTTTTTCCTAATCGTTGCGATAGCAACTTAATGTAATAATCCAATAGTATTGGAATATCCTCTTTACGTTCGCGTAATGGTGGAATTTTTATCTCGAAGGAGTTTAATCGGTAGTAAAGGTCTGTTCTAAATCTTCCGGTTTCAAGTAATTTATTAATGTCTTGATTAGTGGCAGCAATAATCCTTACATCAACAGGAATATCCACGCTAGAGCCTATGCGTCGTACTTTTCTATCCTCCAAAACCCTAAGAAGTTTGCTCTGCATGGCTGGTTGCATTTCCACAACCTCGTCGAGGAAAAGTGTTCCTCCGTGTGCAATCTCAAACCAACCCGCTTTATCCTCGTTTGCACCAGTAAAAGAGCCTTTTTTGTGGCCAAAAAATTCACTTTCGAAAAGAGTATCGGGGATTGCAGAGCAGTTCACGGCGTAGAAATATGATTTTTTTCTGTCGCTTAAATAGTGTATTCCTCTGGCAACAAGTTCCTTGCCAGTACCGCTCTCGCCAGTAATTAAAACCGATGTGTTGTCGGCTTTGGCAACTTTACTCATTAGGTCAATAACCTGATTTATACCAGGAGTTTTTCCTAAGATTTCATTACCGACGCTCTCAATAAGTTCTTTTGAAACTAACGAGTATGTTTGACTTATCTCTTTTAACTCTGTGTGTAGATTAATGTATCGCTTTGTACGCTGAATTGCAGCTCGCATATCGAGCAGTCGGAATGGTTTTGGGAAGAACTCCACCGCTCCATGCCGCATAGCTTGGATAACTGCATCCATATCACCATGACCAGTTATCATAATTACTTCAACCTCGGGGTATTGAACTTTTACGGATTTAAGTACCTCCAAACCATCCATCTCTGGCAGTCTGAGGTCAAGAATTAGGATATCAACTTCATTTTCGGTAAAAATACTGAATGCCTCTGAGGGCTTTGCAGCCAGGAGTACATCAAATCCATCGTTTTCGAGGAACTCTTTTATTTCTTCCCTAAAAACCTTTTCGTCATCGAGCACTAGTATTTTTAACTTCTCCATAGTATATTGTTATTCTTTGGGTATTGATATTTCAAAAACCGTGTATTCATTCTCAACACTTTCTACTTTAATTGCGCCAAGTATATCCTTAATAAAGCCATAGGATATAGATAATCCTAGGCCAGTTCCCTTTTCTTCGCTTTTTGTGGTGAAGAATGGGTCGAATATTTTATCGATTATTTTAGATGATATACCTATGCCATTGTCCATAAGGCTAATGTAAACAAAATCAGAGTCTTTATAACTTTTTATTTCAATTCTTTTCCGGAATTTACCATCGTTTAAGCGTTTAGCCTTTTCATCAATGGCGTATTTTGAGTTTGAAAGTAAATTGAGCAGAACCTGCTCAAGTTTGTACTTATCCGCTGTAATCATACCAGCACTTTCATCTAAATTGGTTTCAATTATCACTCCGTGATTCTCATACTGAGCCGAAACCATAAATAAAGCACTTTTAATTACATCGTTAATATTAACTTGAACAAACGATACGGGTTTCTGTGTACGCGAGAAGTAGCGTATATGGTCAATAATCTTCTTAATACGTTCCACATTCTCAAACAGCAGGTTTACTTTGTCCTTAAGATATTCTTTATTGATATTATCCTCTTGGGTTTTTAACAGGATATTATCTAACCCCATGGATATTCCACCCAACGGTTGGTTTATTTCGTGTGCAATTCCTGCAGCTAAAGTTCCTAACGATTCAAGTTTCGATTTTTGCGCCAGCAACTGTTGTTGCTTTTCCTGCTTTTTTATTTCTTGAATCATTCGGCGTTCAAGTTCTTTATTGATATCGGTAATTCGCTGTTCGGTTTCTTTTTGCTTTTTAAATTCTTTTTGTTTTGCACTAAAAAGCATGACCAAAAACAGTGAAAGAACCACGAATGCAATTACTAGAGAAAAAAGAATAATTCCTTGATACCTAGATTTAGCTAACTGTAGTCGTTGAATCTCAGAATTTTGCTTTAAAATTTCGTTCTCTTTTTCTTTTTGAGTAATATCATATAATATCTGAAGTTTAGCTAGTTTTTGTCCTGTTTCCTCACTGTATATGGAGTCCCTTATCTCAATCCACATTTTGTAAAAATCCAGAGCATCCTTATGTCTACCTTGTGTTTCGTAAATTAACGCTAAGTACCTGTAAACGTCAGCTTTCGATTCTGTAAGATTTTGACTTTTAGCCAGCGCTAAGGCTCTGTTTAATACTCTTGAAGATGTTGGATAATCGCCTAGTGCGTAGTGGCATCGGGATATTTTAACTAAAGAGGATACTGAGTTTGGTATATCTTTTTTGTTTTCCGATAACGCTAATTGTTGCGAGTAAAAATTAATAGCTTGGTTTATATTGCCAAGTTCAAGGTTAACATCACCCAATCCTTGGAGTGAGAGTATCATTCCCGATGTATCCGTTAAGGAACGACTGATGTTGTAGGATAAAGTAAAGTTGTATGAGGCACTATCGAGTTTTTGCAGAAGGTAAAACGATATAGCTAATTCACGCAATGTGTTGGCGTAACTGACTGTGTCTTTATTTGATAATGCCTGTGCAGTGGCTCTTTTGAAACTAATTAAACTCTTATCGAGTTCGCCAGCATTTTTCTCGGATTGTCCAATCTGAATTAAGCAATTAACCCGAATTTTATCCTTATTCTTAACCCTTTGGTACGAGGGATTGTCTAACTTATCAAGAATACTCATGTATGTTGATATGGCATTTTTGTAGTTTCCTTGTTTCTGGTAAAAACTACCAAGGTATTGCTTTAGTTCAATTTGAAGGGTAACCGAAACATTATCGTCCAGTATAGTATTTGCACGGTTCAGGTATTGAATTGCCAACTCTGGATTCTTGGATGCTTCGTAAACTTTCGATAAACCAATATAGGTTCTAATTTGATTCTCTTTCTGGTTGAGTTTTTCGTAAATACCAAGAGCCCTGTTGTAGTATCGAAGAGAGTTTTCAAGTTGGCCGAGTAAAAAGTTTGCTTCTGCAAGTAAACTTAATGCCGATGCCTCTTCCTGTATTTGGCCCAGTTTCTTTGCCAAAACTAATGCTTGAAGTCCAAAATCCAATGCTTTATCAGGGTTCTTTCTTAGAATTAACTCACCGTCAACTAGTAATGCGGCAACCTTGTTATCCTTACGGTTGTCCAGAGTTCTTTTAGATGTATCAATCTGTGAGTTTGTACTACTAAACGATAGTAGTAGTATAAGCAGAGTGGAAGAGCAATATGTGATGAAAAATTTCATGAAGCATTGTTCGAACCACTAATATATGCATTATTTAAAAAATGGTTACTTTTGAAATCATTATTTTTACTCAAAATCATTTTAAATAGAATGGTAAAGAAATTTAAAAACTATTTGTCGTTAGTGAAGTTTAGCCATACAATATTTGCAATGCCTTTTGCATTAATAGGTTTCTTTTTGGCTATTAAGACTAATATGGCAGGAGTTGACTTCAAGTTATTCCTTTTAGTAGTTCTTTGTATGGTGTTTGCCCGAAATGCAGCAATGAGTTTTAATCGTTTAGTGGATAGACATTTCGATGCCAAAAACCCAAGAACTAGCCAGCGCGAAATTCCCAAAGGTGTAATAACACCCAGAGCATCAGCGTATTTTACTTTGATTAATTCATTGTTGTTTATTGCTACAACCTATTTTATAAATCAGTTGGTTTTATTCTTATCGCCTATTGCATTATTTGTGATACTGTTTTATAGCTATACGAAGCGTTTTACTTGGTTATGCCATTTTGTTTTAGGTCTTGGCTTATCGCTTGCACCTATTGGAGCATATTTGGCAGTAGTCGGTAAGTTTAATTTGTTACCCTTACTCTACTCTGTAATTGTATTGTTTTGGGTATCGGGTTTTGATATCATTTACTCACTTCAAGATGAAGGTTTTGATAAAAAAGAAAATCTAAAATCTTTTCCAGCTAGATTCGGGGCTGCTATTGCATTGAGGGTAGCCAATGTATTACATGTTGTTGTTGGTGCAATAGTTGTTTTTGTCGGATTTTATTACGATTTTAATTTTTGGTATTGGTTGGGTGCCCTTATTTTTATTGGTCTGTTAGTTTATCAGCACCTTATTATATCTCCGAAGGATTTGTCGAGAGTTAATATGGCTTTTGCAACTACTAATGGTGTAGCTAGTGTAATATATGCTACATTTAATATAATTAGTTATTTGGTTTAATTTTTTATTGTGTGAGCGCAAGTTTTACTATTTTCGGTTGTCTATTTCTTAATAATTCAATTACTCAGTGACTATGAAAAATTTATTGATTCTATTTGTTGTGATTTTTGCCATTTATTCATGTGGTGGAAATGCTTCGAAACAAGAAAATGCTGCAGTAGAACAACTGCAAGAGTTAGAGGTTGTAGATGTTAGCATCGATTCATTAATCGCAAATCCTTCGGTTTTTGCAAATCAAACCGTAAGGTTTTCGGCAATGGTTGACCATGTATGCAAGCATAGCGGCCAAAAACTTACCGTAATTGGTTCTTTGCCTGAAGTTACTATTAAAGTAATGGGTTCTGAAGCGGTTCCTAGTTTTGAAACTTCCCTTAATGGTGCAAAGGTAGAGGTAGTAGGTTTGGTAAAGGGAATGGCTACAGAGCATGTGGAGACATGCGAGGTTGACTCAACTGCACAGAATATTACTTATGCTATTGAGTGTAAAACAATAAAAGTATTATAGTTAATTCAACTAGATCTTAGGTTTTTATTAATGCCTAAGGTCTTTTAATAATCTTTTTTGAAAATGTCGATATCAAAATTACTTAGGATTTTACACCGGGATATCAGTTATTTCTTTACTGGAATGATACTGATTTATGCTATTACAGGAATATTGCTAAATCACTTAAAGGATATTAATCCATACTATATTATTGATGTTCGCAAGGTGGAATTAAAACTCCCAACCGACACATTGCAAATTACTAAGGAATTAGTTGCCCAAAAACTTGAAACGTTTAATGAATACGAGGTAAAGTCATTTTACTATCCACAGCCAAACACCCTGAAAATATTTGTGAAGGATGGAACTATTACTGCCAATATTGAAGAGGGAACTGCATTGATAGAGAAAAGTACCCGTAGACCAATTCTCTATCAACTCAATATGATGCATAAGAACAGACCTCATAGCTGGTGGACTTGGTTCAGTGATATTTTTGCTCTAGGGTTGATAATTATTACAATTACTGGGCTTTTCCTAATAAAAGGTAAGAAAGGTATTACCGGTAGGGGGGCTATACTAGTATTAGCTGGTATTGTGCTACCAATAGTTGCGATGTTCGTATTTTTTTAGTTCACTTATTAATTTAGAAGTTCTTTAATTGGAGCAATTAATTTGTGTTCCTCTTTGTTCCATTGTAACTCAACAGAGGCCTTTTGAACATTTTTGGTGATTTGTTCACGTAGATTTTTATCTTCGAAAAAGTCGGCAACTTGGTCGGCTAGTTCTCTGGGATTTCTTGATTTTGCAACCAACCCAATTCCATAATTATTTACAAGTTTAGCCATTTCGGGTAAGTTGCTAACCAATACGGGTACTTGCGCTGCAACGTAATCGAACACCTTGTTTGGCAGTGCTAATTTGTAATTTAACCCCATATCCTCCTCAAGCGATAATCCTAACCAAGCAGTGCAAGTTAGGCGGTATAACTCTTCAGGGCTGAGCCGGCCAATGAATTCTACCCTGTCGAAAAGTTTTTGGTCAAGCATCCTTTTCCTTAGCTCAATTTCAATATCACCGGTACCCACTATAACAAGGCGGTAGCAAGTTAAGAAGTTCATCATATCAATTGCCAATTCAATACCTCTACCTATATTCAGTGAGCCTTGGTAAATTATTGTTGGTTGTTTGTCCTTAAATGCTTCAATTTCTTTACGTATAGGTAAATTTCTCACAACAATAGGGTTTACTTTATATCTTCTATTTAGTTCTTCTGAAATGCTTTCAGATACAGTAAGTACATAATTAGGCCTTTTTATGAAAATACGTTCTGTTATTCGCCAAATCATTTTTTTTAAAGGGCGATTAATTAACTCTGGAATTTCAGTAAACAGTTCGTGACTATCGTACACCATCCTTTTAAACCTAAATATTGCACCCAAACTGCAGCCCGGTAGAGTGTCTAAATCGTTGGCGTATACTAAAGAAACCCTGGAGAATAAGAGTGATATAAAAATCCTGAAATTGAAGAATATATAAAACAATGGTCCTTTCAAGAACAGCGGTTTTATATATTTAACTTTGTATGGTTTGTTGTTTGAAATAGAACTATTGATAGGCTTACGCCCAATAACTACAACATTGTAGCCTTGATTGAATAGGGAATTAGCTGTTCTATGAACTCTCTGGTCAGTTACAAGGTCGGAATTAGCGTAAATTCTAATAGTTCTTTTCATAGAAAACAAATTTGTGCTAATATAAACACTAAATGCTTATATTTGTTGAGTAAATCCATACTAATGTTTGTAATCAAGAAAAACATATCGCTCAAGCGTCACAATACATTTGGGATTGACGTATCTACGAACTACTATGCAAAGGCCAATACTGTTGAGAAGGTTCTTTATGCTATTAACTTTGCATCGTACAATAAGGTTCCTATTTATATACTAGGAGGAGGAAGCAATATCCTACTCACCAAAGATTTTGATGGAGTTATTATTAACCCTGCAATACAGGGGATTACATTGATGGAAGATATGCCCGAAGATGTAGTACTCCGTGCTGGTGCTGGTGTTAACTGGGATACTTTTGTGGACTATTGTGTTGAACGTGGACTTGGCGGCGTTGAGAATTTATCGAATATACCCGGAAATGTTGGTGCTGCACCAATTCAAAATATTGGGGCTTATGGTGTGGAGGCAAAGGATACTATTGTGAAAATTGAAGGAATTCAAATTGATAGTAGAAAAGTAGTTGAGTTGAATAACTCCGAATGCCGGTTCGATTACCGCGATAGTGTATTTAAACAAGAGCTAAAAGGAAAGTTTGTTGTAACCTATGTTTGGTTTAAACTTAGCAAAAATGCTGTTTTGCAAACTAATTATGGAAATCTTGATGATGAACTTAGTAGGTTAGGAGAAAGAACTTTAAGAACGGTTAGACAGGCAGTTATTAACATTCGTACAGCAAAATTACCCGACCCTAATATTATTGGAAATGCTGGTAGTTTCTTTAAAAATCCAATTGTTGAGATATCGCAGTTCAATGCTATAAAGTTGAAATATCCCAATGTTCCTTCGTACCCAGTTTCCGAAAGTTTTGTCAAAATCCCCGCAGGGTGGCTAATTGAGCAGTGCGGATGGAAAGGCAAGCAAGTTGGAAATTGCGGTGTTCATGCTAATCAAGCGTTGGTTATTGTGAATTATGGCAATTCAACAGGGGCGGAGATATTGAATTTTGCACAATCCATTCAAAAATCCGTGGAGCAAACCTTCTCCGTAAAATTAGAAATGGAAGTTAACGTGCTGTAATTGTTATTGTACATCTGAAAAATTATTACTTTTGCGGGCTAATTTTTAGTCACGTTCATTTAAATAATAGCGAATAACATTATGGCAAACAGAATTATGGACCCCATTGGACGACTAATGGGACTTAGGTATAAATCGCATCCTTGGCACGGGGTTGATGTAGGGCCACTTTCACCAGAGATATTAACCTGTTTTATTGAAATGGTTACAACAGATACTGTAAAGTATGAGGTTGATAAAGTTTCAGGGTATCTCAAAATTGATCGTCCACAGAAATACTCAAATGTTCTTCCTGCTCTGTACGGATTTATTCCACAAACTCTTTGCGACAATAAAGTTGCTCAACTTGCCAGCGAAGCTACTGGCAAAACAGATTTGATGGGCGATGGCGATCCTCTGGATATCTGTGTACTTACTGAGAAAACTATTTCGCATGGGAATATACTAGTGCAGGCAATACCAATTGGTGGATTTAGGATGATAGATGGAAATCAGGCTGATGATAAGATTATCGCAGTTCTCAAGGATGATGCAGTTTATGGCCATTATAAGGATATTTCGGAATGCCCTGAGCAGGTTGTTACACGCTTAAAGCATTACTTCTTAACCTACAAAGATTTGCCTGGAACTTACCGCGATTGTGAAATTACCCATATTTACAGCGCCAAGGAAGCGCACAGTATAATCAATGCATCACTCTCAGACTATCGGAAAAAGTTTGAGAATTTAGATATGATGCTATCCGAATACGGAATGATGAAACCATAAAAAAGAGCCGCATTTTGCGGCTCTTAGTTTATTACTATGTTAAAACTTTTCGTAATTATCATCTGTGTCGGGTTTCAACTTTAGGTCAAATCCCTTTTGTGGAGGTTTAGCCGTAGGTTTTGTTTTACTATGAGAACTCTCTTTCTTGGGTTTTACTTCTTTATCTTCCTTAATTAATATATCTTCTTTTACTTTGTTAATCGCTTCATCACTTTGTTTAACAGTCTTTTTTAAGCTACGAGAATTTTGGGTATGCTGATTTATATCCTTCGACTTTGTTTTGAAACTACTTGCTATTTCAAGCAACAGTTCTGCTTGTGAAGCCATCTCTTCAGCACTTGAAGCCATCTCCTCAGATACCGAGGCATTTTGCTGTGTAATAGAATTGAGTTGTTGAGTTGTAAGGTTTACCTGTTCGGAACCATCACGTTGCTCCTTGTTTGAATGCGATATTTCTAGAATTAACTCGCTAGTCTTCTGAATTTTGGGAATAATTACATTCAGCAAACTCGTTGCTTTATCGGTGATATTTACGCTGGCGGTGGAAAGTTGATTGATTTCCTCTGCAGCATCGCGGCTTCGTTCTGCAAGGCGACGGACTTCTGCAGCAACCACCGCGAAACCCTTACCATGTTCTCCAGCACGGGCAGCCTCCACCGCTGCATTTAGTGCAAGTAAATTTGTTTGGAAAGCAATATCGTTAATAATCTGAATTTTTTCTGCAATATTTTTGATAGAAGTCATACTCTCCTCCGATGCTTCCTTAACCTTTGTTGCATCATCGGCCACTTGCGATGCAATTTTTTCTACCTCAAGGGAGTTTTGAGAACTCTGCTCAATATTTGAAACCATTTCCTCCATTGTTGATGATAGCACCTCTGTTGATGAGGCCAATTCCGAAGCACCCGAAGAAATCTGTTGTGCGGTTGCATTAAGTTGTGAACTAGTATCGGCAATATTCGAACTTGTATTCTGAAATTCGTAAACCATTGAGGTAAGCCTATCCTGCATTGATTTAAGCGCTCCTTGAAGTGTACCTATCTCGTCGCTTCTATCAACTTCAACATCTGATGTTAGGTTGCCTTGAGCAATGGTGTTGGCAATGTTTACCGCTCCAAATATTGGTTTAATTATCTGATTGGCTTGCAGGTATATAATAATTGTGAGAATGATTAAACCAATTAGCCCCACCAGCATAATTTGAAACATTAAACTTTTGCTCTCGGCTAATACTTCGTTTCGTGGTATAAGAACAACTAGTGACCAAGGTTTTGGTGATTTCCCAATATTTACTGGTGTTACAAATGCAAATTGGTTGGTTCCTGAAATATCTTCAAATTCAAAGTTTTTTGTTTCGCCATTGGCAATAAGATTATTGATATCTATACTTCCTGACTTAACTATTTCCTTGACATTTTTGTTGATATTTTTGCTATCTGGGTAAGCGGCAACCAAGCCCTCGTTTGAAACTAAAAAACCAAAACCTGTGCCATACAACTTAATGTTCTTTAATGTTTCTGAAAGTTCCTTTAAGTCGATATCAATTCCAATAGCACCAATTACATTTTCGTTTTCTATTATGGGGTACACGAAACTAGTTTCGAAGAAGTTATCGGCTTCGTTTCCAGTATATGAATAAAAGTAGGGTTCCATGATAGTTTCTACACGGTTACTTTTTGGTATCGTATAGTAATCCTCGTCAAACATTGAATCTTTTCCAGGTTCAATAACAATCTTACCCTTATCTTTGTAATAGGTGAAATTGAAACGTCCACTAACATCATAGGGGTAAACAGATTTGTATGAACCGTCTGAACCATCGAGCATATTAGGCTCCCACATCGACCAAGTAGCGAGATAATTGGGGTTCGACACTAAGGCCTCCTTTAGAAGATTTTGATAGATTGTTCGGTTTTTAACCGAGGCTCCTCTTAAAGTAAAAAAACTATTTTTTAGGTTTAAGGTTGTTTCTAAAGGTTTTTCTAAATAGTTTCTAATTATAACAGTAGCTTCATTTGCTTTACTTTTGCTTAACTCCGTTGCACTTTTCAATGCATTGTTTCTGCTGGCAATAGTGATGTAAAGAATTGTTGCTGTGAATATTACTATTGTTAACCCCAAAATATTCAGCATTAACTGTGTCCTTAAACTTTTACTTTGCATAGTTATAGTTTTAAGTTATCAATAGAAGCTGGGTGTAAAGACTCTACTTAATTGTGTAAGTTATGAAAATATACTTCAAAGGCAAATAAAATTAAAACAATTGTTTGCTTAAAAGGTTGATGAAGAAGTGCTTTGTTGCAATTTAAGCACCTCTTATGGCGAATGATTTATGTGTACAAATAAAAATAAACCATTCGCCGGTGATGGTATTTTGATTTTCAATGATTTAATAAATAATAATAAAAGCCAATTTTTAATTGGCTTTTATTATTTAAGAATGACAAATTCGAAATCTATTCACTGAATAGAGGACACGATTCTGCCTTAGTAAACCTTTTGCATCGAGGCTGACAGTCTATACAGTATATTATAGGTTCATTATTTTTGGTCTTATTTGCCCAATGGGCATCGGTAAGCATATCGCGCCCAATTGCAACAAAGTCCGCAAGGCCATTGCTTATTAATTTATTTGCCCTTTCGGGTGTTTGAATTTGGTTAACTACAACAACCGGAACTTTAACCGATTTCTTGATTTCGGTTCCCATGTAAACAATGGAGTTGAATTCAAATCCTGCAGGAATTTCTGCATTAATTCCTTTTTCACCACCATGCGATGCATGAATAATATCTACACCTTTTTGCTCTAGAATTTTTGCAACCTCAATGCCATCTGCAAGGGTAGGAGCGCAGGCAGCAAGCCTATACCCAATAATAAAGTTGCTATTGGTAGATGATTTAATCCCATCAATAATTTCGGATGCCAATCTTAGCCGATTTGTAACAGAACCACCATATTCATCAATCCGATGATTAATTGCTGATGAGGCAAATTGACTTAACAAGTATCCGTGTGCTCCGTGTAGTTCAACACCATCAAAGCCGGCTTTCTCTGCACGAATTGCAGCAGCAATAAACTCATCGCGAATTCGGTGAATTTGCTCGATGGTCATTTCAACTGTGCGCTCATTTTCTGGATCAACAGAAGGGCCGTATGCAAATTCAGAAACTGCTTTGCGGGTTACCAACCCTGCATGATGAATTTGCAATAACGTTACAGCACCATGTTTGCGACAAGCATCAGTAATCAATTTTAATCCAGCTATATGGCTATCGTCCCAGGCTCCAAGTTGATAGTTAAAAATCCTTCCTTGCTGATTAATGCAAGTTGCTTCAACAATAATAAGCCCAGCACCTCCTTTTGCACGCTCTTCGTAATGAGAAACATGACGGGGCGTTGCTATTCCATCGGTTTGTGCCCAAGCAAAGTTTACAAGCGGCGGAAATACAATTCTGTTCTTAATTTCCTTTCCTTTTATTGTAATAGGTGTGAATATGTTCATTGTTTATGAGTTTATAAAGTTTAAAAGTTTACAAAGATAAGGGTTTATGAAATAAAATGTTAATCATAGCAATTTGATAACAATTCAATTTTATTAATGAACTTTCTAACTTTTAAACTTTACAAACTTTCATTTTTTTTAGTCTTTCATAGTAGTTATTGTAATACGCCTTTCGGCTTTGAGCTCGTTTTTATTAACCTTTTTCATTCCTCGAGTACCAATAAGTATGGTTTGCATGTCGTCAACAATAAATTCGTAACCATCCTGATTTTTTGTTCTAAGACCACCAAACGCTAATTCCTGAGCATTAAGTTGAAGGGTTTCTACTCCAAAAGGTTCAGAGCATTCAAATTCGTAGGGTAACTCATAAACTTTATTCACCTTATCGGTGCTTATGTAGTAATTATCAAGCAAAAGAACTTTTTGTCCATCGGCCAAGTGATAAATTACTCTTAAGTAGCACTCCTTATTGGCGCGAACCGAGAGTTTCATGTGCTCACCCTTAGTAAAAATTAAATTTTCGGAACCCTTGTTTGTCCAAATTTCAATATTTAAATCGCCTCCCTCAATTTCTCCCTTTGAAAATATTCTCATATTAGCATATGCATCCTGAAAGTTCTCTGGCTTTGTTTGAAGGTTGGCTTGTCCCAATTTCGCCACCGAGAGTTTAACCTCTGAACTAGCTATTGGCTTCCCCGTTTCTATGTTACGAGTTATGCAAACAACCCGAATACTATTACCTTCTTCCCAATATGTTCCAGATATTAGAGTTCCTTTATTTGTTGAGGCTTGATTTACGTTAACAAAGTTATCAATATTTATTCCCGATGCAATCAACTTCTGTTCTAGGGCAATTTGCATTATGCGTGAGAATGGACTATTCATTCCTGACTCCTGATACGTAAAATATGATAGTTTGATTGGCGCATCAAACTTATCTTTTATAGAGGCTATTTCGGTTGCTATTATTGAGGTAGCCTCGTCGAGTGTTAAATTTTCGGCCTTACGAATTTTTCCCGATTGCCTATCGAGTTCTCCTCTTAGTTTGCTGTAATCATTATACTTAATCAAATCGTTCGATGCCGTTTTGTTGATTGCAACTAAAAGTGTTTGAGCTTCTTCTGCTTCGCGGAAAAGCGTTTGACATTCGGTTATTAACTTTAATGCTTCATCGCGACTGTTGCTATCATTCAACTTTATTATTGCTGTAATTTTTTCGTTTATTAGTGTGAGGTTGCGCTTAACAACTTCGTTGTAGTGCTTACTTAAATCTGAACGTTTAGCGTAAACAATAGCATAAACGGTTTTCGATTTTTTGTCATAAGCCGATTCACTCTTCAATCCAGTAACTTTGAGATTACTTGCCGATGTACTACTTTGCTGGAATGTTTGGTGCAATTTGTTGTCCATTTCTATAGTGTTTATAGTTGAAATGGCTGTAATGGTTGTTTGAATGGACTGTACCAAATTCGTAGTTGCCAAGTCAATCAACTTTGCTTGGAGTTTGGGTAGTTCCTCTTTATTCCGATTTTGCTCGGATACAAAAGCGACAATAAACTCACTTTCTGGGTATTGTTTTATACGTAGGCTGTCTGCAGCCCATTTGGGTGTTTGAGCATTATTATACTGATATGTAAATAAAAATAGGAGAGGGAGTATAAAATTGTAGGTCAAGGTTCTCATAACATTATTGATTATAGTTACATAAACAATATTACGCCTATTTGAAACGATAACAAAATGATTGATTAGTTTTGTGAAAATTGAAATTGTATGCTAAGTAAAGTAAAGGTTATAGGTTTTGATGCCGATGATACACTTTGGGATAACGAGCCCTTTTACAGGCAAGCTGAACATAAGTTCTGTATGCTTTTGAAAGATTTTATGGATGAAGAAACCTTAAATAATGAACTTTACAAAACAGAAATAGGAAATCTGGCGCTGTATGGATATGGAATAAAGGCATTTACGCTATCGCTCATTGAAACTGCTATTAGGATTTCCAAGGGAAATGTAACTGCTGATATTATAAATCAAATAATAGAATTAGGAAAGCAACAACTTAATGAGCCTGTTAATCTGATTGATGATGTTGAAAAAGTGCTATCATCGCTAAAGCCTCATTATAAACTTATAGTTGCTACAAAAGGCGATTTGTTAGACCAAGAGAAAAAACTTCAAAAATCGGGTTTGTCTAATTACTTTCATCATATTGAGATTATGAGCGATAAGGGTGAAAGTAATTATAGCGAATTGATAAAACATCTTGATATTAAACCCAATGAGTTTCTTATGGTGGGTAATTCCTTGAAGTCTGATATTATTCCTGTATTGAATTTAGGAGGTTATGGTGCATTTGTACCTTACCATACCACATGGCAGCATGAGTATGTGGATGAGAACAATGTGAAAAACGAACGGTTTATTCGACTAAACACATTATCTGATTTAAGAATACATCTAAAGGATTTTGAGTAAATAAAAAAGAGCCGATAGAATTCGACTCTTTATATTTAACATAATTCAGGTTGATTCTACAGCGCCTGCCTAAGCATCTTTTCAATCTGCTGACAAATTCTCTCAAAAACCTCCTCTTCGGTTCCATCGCCCGAAACAGAATGAAGCAATCTTCGTTTTTCGTAAAAATTACGAGCAAGCAAAGTTTTCTGTTCATACTCTTCCAGTCGCGAAACTATAGTTTCGGTGTCCATATCGTAAAGTCGGCTACGGTCAGTTTTACTTCGTAAGGCTAGCCGTTTCATTGCCTCTAACGGGCTTACCTGAATTTCAATAGCTGAATTTATTGAACTATTCATCTTTTTAAGCATGCCATCAACAATGTACGCTTGAACAATTGTGCGAGGGAATCCTTTGAAGATAAATCCCTTAGAACCAGGGCTAGCCTGAATTTTTTCTTCAATTAACTTTATGGCAATTTCATCGGGGACTATTATTCCCTTGTCCATATAAGGCTTTACGATGCGTCCTATCTCTGTATCGTTTTTAATTTCCTGACGGAGTAATTTTCCGGTAGAAATATACACCATCTTGTACTTCTCGGCAATCTTCTTAGCCTGAGTACCTTTGCCAGAGCCAGGGTAGCCAAAAATAATAATATTAGCCCATCTGTTCTCAAGCGATTTTTGTACAGCGGTATCTAGCCTTGCCTGAACCTCCTCAACAGTTCCAGTTCCATCAATGGAGTGGCAAATACCTTTATCCTGGTAGTATTTGGCTACAGGTACTGTTTTTGAGTAGTACTCATTAAGCCTAACCTGAATAACCTCATCGCTATCATCCTTTCTGTTTGCAATTTGTGCACGCGACTTTAACCTACGTACCAATTCCACGTCGGGAACCTCTAGGCTAAGCATACAGGTTAACGATGTGTTCATATTCATCAATAGCCCATCTAGTATGTAGCATTGCACGGTGGTGCGAGGAAAACCATCGAATAGAAACCCGTTAGTGTCGGTTTTCTTCTGAATTTTATTCTCGATAATCTGAACTACAAGTTCATCGGAAACCAATCCACCCTTCTCAATAATGTTTTTTGCTTTAATTCCTAGAGGCGAACCTTCTGCAATTTCCTCGCGAAGAATTTCACCTGTTGATATGTAGGTTAGGTTGTATTTCTTTATCAACCAATCGCTTTGGGTACCTTTTCCTGCACCCGGAGGGCCAAATAGTGCAATGTTAAGCATGATGAATTTTGGTTATAGAATTCATCACTAAAATATGGAAAAAATGATTACAAATGGAATTAATATTAGAAAAAAAGAATCATACATTTGTTAATGCATTGTGTAATAATTACTGCAAAGCCAGATTTATTTTAAAAAACCACCAACTAGATATTTTGTCAAGTTATTGACTTATAAGTTAAAACACGTTATATTTATATAACTTGCTCCTAGTGTTTAACTTAAATGGTTTAACAATGAGAAGAAATAGTTTTATTGTGATAATAATTTTTGCGATGGTATGCTACAGTTTGCCAGTTTTTTCTCAAAATAATTTGCAAGCCGAGAATGCTTTAATTTGTTACCATAAGGCAAAAAAACTATTAGATGAAAGACAATTCAATAAACTTGATAGCATTATTGCTTACAGCGATTTCTCTTCATCGATATTCTATAAACTGAAACAGTGGGATAACTATTTAGATAATCTTGACATAAGAATTCAAACTTATACCAGAAAATACGATAATAATAAGGTGTTCAAACTTATTGATAGTGCTGAGTTCGTAATTAAAAAGAATAAAGTTAGTTCTTTAAAATACTTGGCCAGCCTGGACTACGACCTAGGGTTATACTATTACCTAAACTCTCAGTTCGATAGCTCGTTGAATCATTATAATAAGGCGTTAAAAAAAAGAATTGAATTATACGGAGAGAACCATTTAGATGTAGCAAATTGTTATATGGGAATAGGTTTGATTTACGATAGCAAATCCGATTACGATAAAGCGTTGGAAAATCTATATAAATCGCTTGAAATCCGAAGAAACATTCTTGGCGAAGAAAATGCAATGGTAGCGCATAGTATCTCAAATATTGGGTATACATACAGGAATAAATCCGATTTAAACAAAGCCTTGGAATTAATGCTAAATGCATTAGATATTCGAAAAAAAGTTTTAGGAGAGGAGTCGTATGATGTTGCTCAGAGTTACAGTTCCTTAGGAGTTGTCTATTATGATTTATGCGATTTTGAAAAGGCACTCTTTTATAATAATAAAGCTGTAGAGATTTTAAAGGTCACATCGAGTGAGAACAGCGTTGATATTGCAACTTTGTATTCAACTATTGGAGCAATTTATAAGAGACAATCGCGATATGTCGAGGCGTTGGAATACCAAGAAAAAGCATTAAGCATTAGAAAAGAACTATTTGGAGAAAATCATTTATATATTGCTTGGAGTTACAATGATATAGGTTTGATTTACGATCATTTGTCTGATTTGGAAAAGGCATTGGAGTACCTTATAAAATCTTCAGAAATTAAAAATAAATTTCTAGGTGATAAGGATTTGGATGTTGCAAATAGCTATAGTAATATAGGCACTGTTTATAACGCAAAAGGAGACTATGATTTAGCTCTCGAATATCACAATAAAGCATTAAGTATTAGACACGAAATATTGGGAGAAAGACATCCTTCTATAGCCGAATGTTATAATAATATTGGCTCTGTATACTTGAATAAACAGGATTATCCAAAAGCACTAGAGTATTTTAATAAAGATGTTGATATTAATACTGAAATATTAGGAGAAAAGCATGAATACGTAGCTATGGGTTACCTAAATATTGGTTCGGTGTACGATCAACTAAATCAACTGGACAAAGCGCTAACTTATTTTCAGAAGGCGCTAGTTATCAGTAATTCTATTTATGGCGATAACAGTGAATTTGTTGGAAAAATATATAACAATATCGCTGTATTATACTATAAAAATGGAGATTTCGATAACGCAATAGTTAATTTCAATAAGTCTATAGATATCAAAAGTAAATTTCTGGGTTTCAAGAGTTCCCAAGTTTGCCTTTCGTACTTCAATATTGGCTTTGTTGCCTTTGAAAATAAGGAGTATCTGCAAGCTCTTAAATATGGACAAAAGGCAGTTGTGTCGAATGTAATAAATTTTAACGATACTTTGAATGTAACTACTAGCCCAACTCTGAAGGGGTATACCGACTATTACACGCTAACTTATTCATTGTTGCTCAAAGCTACTGCTTTTGAATTTTTGGCTGATAGTATTAGTCAGGGCAGCATCGAAATTGACGGTAAGATTTTAAATAAAATTGATTTGTATAAATTATCATTGCACAACTTTATTCTGTGCGATTCGGTTATTAACCAGAAAAGAATGAAGATTGAAAAACAAGTAGATAAAATTACTCTAGGTGAGCTTGCCAATGAGATTTATAATGATGCCTTACGTTTAACCTACAAATTAATCAATTTAAACGATGCTTATTCCGATAAGTACAAACAGTATCTTTTCTACTTTGTTGAGCAGAATAAAAGTTTGGTACTGCTTGAATCTATTGCAAATGCGGAAAATGTAAGGTTTTCGGAAATACCCGATACAGTTCAATCCACTTTAAATAATTTGCAGGAACAAATCGCTTCGTATGAGTTAAGGCTTGCTCAGTCAGATAGTGCAGAAATGGTTCAATGTCAAAATACTTTATTCGATTTAAATAGGCAGTACAATAAGCAAATTTCGGATGTTAAACTCCTATACCCGAAATATTTTGACCTTAAGTACTCAAATTTACAGTCAAAATTATCGGAAATACAAAGTATATTGGACAACAATACTGCACTGCGTAGTTATTTTGTGGGAAATACAAACCTCTATATAATAAGTCTAACTAAAAAGCAAGTTGATGTTTGGATGGTTGATGGAATTGATAATTTGCTCGATTCCATTCAGGTTTACAGAGAGGCAATTACAGGCAATCCTAATTTTGCAAATAGAATTCAGTCATGCGGTGAGTTCCTTTATAAAAATCTTTTCCCTGATAGCACATTTATTTACAAGAAATTGAGTAACCTAATTATTATCCCCGATGGCGAGTTGGCATTTGTCCCTTTCGAAAGTTTGCCTATTCATAGTAAATATGGAATACACGGTAATTCTAATTTACAGGATTCTGTAAGAGGTTTCAAAACAATTGGTACAACCCGAACCGTTGGAGATTTTAGTGATTACCCGTTTCTTATCAAAAAATTTAATATAAGCTATTTTTACTCGTCATCTCTTTTTTATCAATCAGCCTCTACTGATTTTAAAAGAAAAAAACGCGTTGATAGTTGGTTTGGGTTTGCTCCAGTATTTACCGATTCCACTCAGCATAATGCAACAATTCAAACATTAGCCTTGCAACAAGAAATTAAAAGTTCTATGCCAGATAGTCTTTCTGTGCGTGGCAGCATACTTAATGGCAATTACGTGTCGCCACTTCCAGGCTCAGAGGTCGAAATTGAATTGATATACAATGCTTTCCATGACAAAAAAAAGATTGCCAAGAGAACAGTAAAGGATGATGCTAATGAAAAGACTTTGAAATCGGGTATATTATCAAATTATTCCATACTCCATTTTGCTACACATGGCTTTGTAAATTCCGATAAGCCTGAATTGTCAGGCATTGTCCTTGCCCAGGACACATCTGGTGGAAACGACGGAATTCTTTATGCTGGTGAAATGTATAACCTAAAATTAAATGCCGATTTAACTGTGCTGTCGGCTTGCGAAACGGGTCTTGGTCGTATTAAAAGAGGAGAGGGGATTATGGGTCTTACTCGAGCGCTGCTGTATGCTGGAACAAAAAATATAGTAGTATCACTTTGGCCTGTTAGCGACCAATCTACATCGGACTTAATGGTAAATTTTTACAAAAATATGCTAGAAGGCAAAAAGAACGAATCATACTCGCAATGGTTAAGAGATGCTAAGTTGCAAATGATTAGTACAGGCAAATACTCACATCCATACTATTGGAGTCCATTTATTCTGATTGGAAAATAGTTATATTTATTAGCATATTTGAATACTCAATAAGTGTTACGATTCATAAACATCCGTATAGTCTGGTGTTTTGTCAAAAATACTTTTAGCATACTCGCATATCGGAGTGATTTTTATCCCATTTTCACGAGCATACTCTACTGCTTTAGCAACCATAAGTTTTCCAAGTCCTTTCCCATTGAATTTTGGACTAACTAGGGTGTGCTCAATAATAATTCTATCGGAATCACCAAAGAATATATTCATTTCAGCGGCAATTTCACCATCAACCTCAATAAAGATTAGGTTTTTGGATTTATCAAGTTCGATTTTATAATTATCCATTGCATAAATTATTGTTTATCAATGTAAACAATTTAGATGCGATTAAGTTGGTTGGAATGATTATTTCAACAAAATTTCAAATAATCATTAGTTAACTTGACATTGGCTTTTTTTTACACTAACTTTATTAATTAGTTGTATTTCAATTAATTAACAAATAATTTGGTATGGAGAAAACACAACGCATTGCCCAAATTTATGGTTATTTAGTGTGTTTGGTTGCGGTTATAACTTTTTTGATAAGTATAACACAGTTGGTAAACTCACTAATTGACCTAGGAGACCCCATTCATGCAGGTTGGACTCCTGAGAGTGCTCCCAGCTTAGCCTCTTACGAGAATTACAAGATGGATATTCTAAAATCTACAAGTAAGCAGACAGACTCAGCAAGTGCTGCATATATCCCCGATGAACAAACCCTAAAAGTAATGTACCAGGCTGCTCGCGATAATAAAATTCAACTGGAAAAACACAGAGCGGTTAGGGCTATTATAATTCATGGGTTACTTGTGTTGATATGTGTTGTGCTGTTTGTGTCGCATTGGCGATGGATGAGTAAGTTGCCCAAGGGAGAGTAGTATATTGTATTGATTTTTGATTGAAAAGGAAGAGTCAGATACCATATCCGACTCTTCCTTTTTAATATCTCAATTATTTAATTTTTTCGCAACACGTAGCTGAAATAAACATAGTTATTTGATGCAATCTTATTGTATGTGTCGGAACCAACTGTTCCTGCAAAGTTTAACGCTATTTTATGCAGAAACTTTGGTGCCAATTTTTTTACAAGCTCGCGTTTACGTTTATCGTCAAGTTCAAGCGCGGCAACAACTTCTTTGTTAATCAAATTCTCCTTCATCACTGTTAATCCACTAGTTTCTAGCATCTCCGTCATCTCTTCCATTTCGAAATCGTAACGGAAATCAGTAAATAGAAAGTAACCTCCTGGGCGTAAAATACGATGCACCTCTTGTAGGAATGCCTGCATATTTGGATAACGGTGCGACGACTCAACATTCAGTACAATATCGCAGGTATTATGGGCTAAGTCTAAATTTTGAGCATCGCCATGCCTAAACGACAGGCCATTTACCTTATGGTATTTATTGCAAAAAGCTACAGCCTGCTTATTCAAATCAACACCAACAGCCGATGCAACCGAAAAGTTCTTTGCGATATAGGATAATCCACCTCCACGTCCACAACCTATTTCAACAATATCCTTATTTTGTATTTCTACAGCACTTGCTAAATGATGGTATAACTGGATTGAGTAACGATTACGTTCATTGAGCCCATCAATGATTACTTCCTGATTCTTGTCGTGATATCCGTAGTTCATAAAGAGTATCTCAGCATTCTTGTCAACCTTGTTAACATACCAGTACCAAATTCGGAAGAAGTTTTCGCGTAAGTTTAGTTTTAAAGCCATATGGTTGGGTTAAGTTTAATTTTTATCGGATAGGCTGTATAGGCGTTTACGAACATTTTGTGCCCAATCACAGTGCGTTAAGGATTTATCAAATGTTTGGTAAGGAATTGGTTTTCCAATTTTTACTTTTAGAGTTTTATTGCGTTTGTTGAAAAATTCGCGAGGTAACAGAATTAACTCCAAATTAATGTTGATACCAAGCAATCGTCTTAGCAAGAATATTGTGTAGAATAAGTTTGAGTTTCTTCCATAAAAATAAATGGGTACGATATCGCGGTTGCTGGCAATAGATTTGGTGATAAAACTTTTTTGCCATTTCGTATCCTGGACTTTTCCTGAGTACAGCCGTGATACCTCGCCTGCAGGGAAGTGGGTTATGGGAACTTCAGTATAGTAGGTTTCGTCAAGTGCTTTAAGGTATTCTTTCGATGAGCCTTCGAAAACATTCACTGCGGCAATAAAAGGGTGTAACTGAGGAATTAGCATAAAAGCATCGTTAGCTATTGCTTTTATAGATCCGTATTTCCCTGATACAATATGGGTTAGTACTAATCCGTCTATTAGACCGAAAGGATGATTTGCCACAAAAATACATTTGCCATTTTCGGGTAAGTTCTCCTTTCCTTCAACCTCAATTTTTATATTATACTCTTCAATAATCTTAATAAGGAAATCTCGTCCAATAGAGTCTGAATGCTTGTTTAAGAATCTGTTAATCTCCTTTTGCTTAATGATTTTTACTATTAACTTTACTATAAACCCAGGAAGTTTGTTAAGTAACTTCGAGTTACTCTCCTTAATTGTCTTTTCAACGTTAATATACTTAATTTCATTGCTGTTCTGCGCCATTTATTCAAAAGAAGTATTCATTTGTTATATAAGTAAAATTATTACCATAAGCCCAATATTTTCGAAATCAAAAACCATAAATGTACGGAAAGGTCTTGCCAATAGCAAGTATTTGTTGTTAAATGTTAACCGGTAGAATTACTT
Source organism: Bacteroidota bacterium (assembly GCA_029560875.1). Lineage (GTDB taxonomy): Bacteria > Bacteroidota > Bacteroidia > Bacteroidales > Tenuifilaceae > SB25. The sequence goes on from JAKQKB010000173.1 coordinate 33,745, forward strand.
GGTTTGTAATGGAAACATGGTCAATGCTGTACGTTTTGAAAAATTAATTTTCAGTGAAATGCTTATCCCCGTTTGTACTATTGTTTTTTTTAGAATTATAAGACAGTTACAATTATTAAAAATTCGTTTGCCGAATACGATTGTTGGTTAATATTAAGTGTAATTATGAGTAAATTAGCAGGGTCGAAATAAATCCCGACCCTGCTATTCTAGAACTAAAGTGTTGAGTTGTATATAAGTTTTGGTGAGAATTCCTTAATAAGCAAAATTTCATCGGTAAAACCAGCAGGTTTAATCCCCACAACTACTCTTACTCTCCAATTTCCTTTTGGAGGTAGTTTGGCAAAGCCAGCCGAAGGACGTGGACTGCCACCCCATACTATTCCAAAATCAGTTCCTTTATATGTTTCGCCCCCATCGGTATTTACTAAAGAGCCTCCCCAATTGTATAGCGATCCGCTGTCGTATAATATTAAATCCTTACTTATAACTCTACATGTTGCTCCAGCCTGTTGTAGTTCCGGATTAAATATAACGTTGAAAGAGTTTGTGATTAATGAATAATCCTGATATCGGTATGGCTCCATTTCATCCCAGTATGCATTACCATATTCAACAGTGGGCTGTGTATTAATATTCCAAACGCCAATATTTTTATTGTAGTATGGAAGTAACCCCCCAACTGTAGATGAACCGTATTGTATTCCAGGGTATATCAATGAACTTTTTAGGGGGCCAGTATAATTGGTTGTAATTGTTCCACTGGTCTTAGTTTGCGCATTAAAATCTAAGTTTACATAGCCAGGAGTAGAACTACCAGGTGAATAAATCATTGAGCCTATTAGGTCTAAAATTTTATTGTCAGATTTTAATTTACTTCCTATAAGATTAGATGCAGCAGTAGAATATACAGATTTTAATGTAGATGATGCTTGTTTTGCGGCTAATGAGAGCAAGTATGTCCTAATATCGGCCATCGCTGGTAAATTAACTTTACCTTTAAACAAATTATCGAGACTGATGCCATTGCCTAATGCAGAAATTATTCCACCAGCTTCGTTACTTTTAGGCATAGTAAATGTACCTTTTATGGTTCCGTTAATTGTACCACTGGTTTCTACATAACTTTTTTGGATTATTTGAGTTGCAAAAGCAATCTCAAGATTGTCCCGTGTTAAGGATGTTATTGACGGATCGTATGCAAATTCAAACTCGCAGCAATACCAGTAGTTACTTGTTAGGCTCAAAGGTGTTTGTCCTACAACAGAGCACCAAGGGACTTTGTATAAGTAAGGATTTCCTGATTTATTATCTATTGGTAACGATAATGCCCACGAAAAATTCAATGCAGATGTACTATACCCAGTTGAAGTATTTACTCCAATTCCAAATGTAAAAGAGTTATTTGGGAATTGATAGTTTGTTGGTAATAGGTATATACGCATAATACCAGTGTAGATGTTGTATAGCGCAAAGAAAGGATCACTAGTTGCGTAGGGAAAATCGTTGTATAATAACCGCCAGCCTTCACTATACTTAATGTCAGGTTTAATGTCTAGAGGTACAGTAGTGTTTGTCGAATTCCAAGGCAAACTAATTGAATTTCCTTTATAATCAATTGTATTTGCATTTTCCCAATCAAAATATACCGATGGGTAAGGTGTCGATTTTGATGATGCACCTAAATTCTCATTAAAGGTTACATTGGGATTGCTTAAATCATTTTCCTTTTCGCATGATGTTATTATTAAAACAAATGCCAAAGAGATAATAAATGAAACTTTTCTCATAGTAGAATTTTTTAAGGTTAGAAAGAATAATAAATTGGTTGTCTACTTTATTCTTTTACGTTGGTTTTCGACTTTGTCCAACGAGGAGGTAAGCCTTATTATTACCCAATTTTGTTTTTACATTAATACTGAATGTTGTTAATTGGTTACCCTAATTCTTTAAAAATTGAAGGGCTAGTTTGCACTAACCCTTTATCAAAAATATTGATATATTTAAACTAAAATCCTATCCGATATCCCACCGTTAGTCCTTGGTATTTCTTCCCTACGAGTGCATTTAAATTCACTCTTTGGTACTCAAAGCCAAGATTAAAAACTAGGTTTACCTGCGGGCTAATATCGGGGATGTTTACCACACCAATGCCTGGGATTATTGAGAATGTATTGATATCGCATAGTCGCTTCAAATCCTTGTATAACCCCTTATAGCCGGTGTAAAGGCTATCTGCAGTTAAAAGCATCGCTTTTTGACTTTTAATAAGGGTGTCGGCACTGTTCTCTAGTTTCTCCGAAGCGGCAATTATTTTGTTCAGTTCTAAAATTTTAATGGAGTCCTCGTGGGCTAGCACTTTGTAATATTTTAGGTCGGCAATTATCTTCTTTAGAGTTTCGGTGGGTACAAGTATAGCGTTTGCAGTAGCAAAATCTACTGTACCATCGTTTACCTTGGTGCCACGGTGCTCTACGCCATTAATGGTTAACTTGGCGTCCTGAGCATTAAGCGTTAGTGCTAGCAGCGCAAGTAGTATAGTTAAATAGTACTTCATTATTTATAGGAGTTTAAAAATTCATAAACTTCTTCCTTGGTTATATTCTCTGGATTTTCACGTTCTTTACGGGCGGCTTCAATGCGTGCATCGGCTTCCATGATAGCCTTGCGCGATTCTTGCTTTACGCGTTCCAGTTCTGCCTTTAGCTTGTTGTAGTCGTCCTCCAGTATTTGGTTATTGTCCTTCATATCACTGTAGCGTTTCTCAATCTCCTCTAGCTGATTTTCGCGCTCTTCCAACTCTTGCAGTAATCGCCTTTTGGCAATTGCTTTTATGGCAATAATGCCTCCAAGCGCGGTAAGGCCAAGCAGTAATCCCCACGATTTTTTGCTAGTCAGTTTAAAATCCTTTAGCACCAAAAATATCAGCACAATAAATACAACGGCAATCACCGTTATCTCTATGTTCTCGCGTTTAAGTATGCTTAGTAGTTCCATAGTCTTTCAGTTTTATGATTTCTTTTTACCTGCTTTCTCAATTTTGCCAATGATATTGTGCAATGGCTCAACACCTACAGCCACCAATACCGCAGATATTACTACACCAAGCAGCACATTACGCTGGAAAAAGGCAACTGTGGCTGTAGAAATTGAATCGGAGCCAATTGTTACTCGCGATATGGCATCAATCATAGTGATGTCAAAACCGTAATATAGCACCAGAACAAGTACCAGCGAAATTAGATTAGAGCATACTCTGCAGTATATCTGCAACGATTTTGTTCGGATTGTTTGGGCCGATATTATCATTTTTCCACCCGTATAGGCTGGTTCAGTTACCACGCCCCATAGCAACCAGTTAAACATCTTGTTTACTTTGGTTGATGAGTCGAAATTGTAGAGCCTATCCAGTTTGTCGCGGTACTTTTCGGCTCGGTTATTCCATACGCGGTAGCGTTTCCATTTTAAATCGCAGTAGTTGAAAATACTTACGAATATTTCCACTGCCCGCTCAACGAATACTGCCATTAGCAGGTATATGAAAAATATATAGGTTGCTTTGGTTATTACATCTACTGTTTCCATAGGTTATATTTTTGGCATAACACGGTTCTTATTCTTGAATTGCTTAAGCGCCTCGTTAAACTCGGGACTATTGTTCCACTTGCTCAGGTAGAAGTTTATTTTGGTTTGGAAGTTTTGATGCGGGAAGTTACTTCCGGGACAGGCCTTGTCGGCTATACAGTAGTGCGGGATAATTCCTTTGGGGTTTTGGAGTTTGGTTTCGTAGTGATACTCCACGGGTACATCGTGCATTTTTACCCATAGCGCAACAACACGGGCAGCGGCCTCTAGTTGCGCATTAGTGGGTTCGGTTATTCCTTTATTACTATTAACATTGGAGTTTGGTATTTTTGGGTCAGTTTCGAAGTTACCCTGGAATGCTAATCCCATTGAGTGCCCGTTATGCCCAACGGCGTGATTCCCGAATCTGTCCCACCTGCAAATAACCCTGATTGTTCCATCCTTAAAAACCACGCAGTGGTAGCCTGTGAGCCATCCTTTGCGGTCAAACTCCTTGGTTAACTCAATGTAAGGAGCATCGGAGTGAAAGCAGGTGTGGTGGTAGGTAATTAGGTCAATCTTGCTGGTATACCTGTGTGTATGCTCCAAGCGCTCGGGGCGGTCGCCCTCGTCGTAGGTAAAACCAACAATCTCCTCAATGGATTGTAGTGCTTTGCCCAAATCGGTTGATTTTGAACTTGGAGCGGAAGAGGAAACCTCTGATTTTTCTTTTTCCTTCACAATCTCCTCCATAAGTTCGCTCTTCTTAACTATTAGTTTGCGGGTCATTAGGAAGTTCATTAGGAAGTTAATTGGCTTACTGCCAGCACCTATTATAATGCCTGTAAATAAAAACTCCAGCAATGCCGATAGGCTTCGTGTTTCGTACTCAACAGGGCTTAGGTCAGTTATAAATGTCCAAACGGAGAACTTGGTAATATAGCAGCCGGTTATGGCTATTAGCGTTCCAAGGATTTGCATCCAAAATTCCTTTTTGATATTGGTTTCCTTCAGTTGAGCATCAAAACGGGCTTGCTCATCGCTAATTTCCTCGTGAGTAAGGATTTTAACCACATCAAAGTTCGATTCCTTGAAATCCGTTTTTTTGCTTGAGTTAGGAATAATTTCTCTAGGGTCCTTATCGGTGGTTGATTTTAGAAGGATTTCATTTTCCTCAATGGCCACAGCCAACGTGTTTTGCTTCTCCTTTAAATCCTTAGCAGCATGAAATTCTGTGGAATTTTTAAGGAGCGTTAGCCTGTTTAATGCTTTGTTGAAAAAGGTTAGAAACCTTTCCAGCATCAACGCGGCACCCAATAATGCACCTAGTTTTACAATTATTGGAGTTAATTCAATTAGTTCTTTATTAGGCATAAAGGTTATGGTTTTGTTTAGGATGGTTGACGATATCTTAGGTTATTGTTCGGTTTACTAGCATAAAACTATACTATTTTTTCGAAGTGGCAATTTGTATCTTTATAGTTTAATAGGATTTAGATAGAAATTGTTACTCTTGAAGGGTGCAATCAAATAGAAGGGAGATATCAGTAAAAATTAGTAATAAACCATGACTCTTTGTTTATAAAGTCAAACCAATCATTATCATAACATCAAAAGAGGTGTTTCAAAAACTGAAACACCTCTTTTGATGTTGTGTGATAAAAATTACTTTTTAACAATTTCAACTCTCCTGTTCTTAGATCGTCCAGATTCAGAGCGGTTATCGGCAACAGGTTTTTCCTGTCCCCAGCCAACCGACGATAGGCGCTCTTTCTTGGTACCCTTTGCAATTAAAGCATCCATAACCGCTTTGGCACGTTGGTCGGAAAGGATTTTGTTGTCGTTGGCGTTTCCAACATTATCTGTATGACCCTCGATGCTAACGTTCAAATCTTGATTGTTGCTAAGCAAGCTGTAGATTTCATCAACAATTGGAAGCGATTCATCCTTAATAGTCGATTTTCCTGTGTCGAATAGTATGTCTAGCGCAATATAACCATCGGTATTCAATGCTTCAAGCATTTCGTTGGCTTGGATTGCTTGCACCATTGCCTGTCTTTCAACAACCGTTATGTAATATTCAGGTATGCTCGACTCAATCTTAATCCATGTTTCCTTACCATCCTTAGCAACTTTAGCGCAGATAAAACTGTAACTATTTCCGCTTTCCACAACTTTTCCAACAATTGTTGCATTAATTTTCTTTAAAGCATTTTCGAAATTTCTAAATACCTGCAGGTTAGAAACTTCCGCTGCGCCATCATTTAAATTATAGGTTAGCTGATAGAACTTGCCTTCCACGTTCTCTCTTTTAGCCTCTCCATCAGTGCTATTCTCGATGGTGAATTGGTAGGCATCAAATTCCTTTACATCGCAGCTGGCTATGTGGAAATTTGGCATTCTGTTAAACATTGGGTAATCCTTGCACCCTTCAGTATCCTCGCTCTGAGCAAAAGCAAGGTTAGCAAACAAAGTAACGCATAAAGTAAATAATGTGATTTTTTTCATTTCTCGAAATTTAGTTATTAATATGGTGTTAGACTGTTTGTGCGGCATTTGAATATTATTTACCAAGACTTTGTAGAACATTTTTCCAAAACTCAGCATCTTGGTAGATTTGATATGTTTTACTGTCTATAAAAGAATCTGAATTATTTGAAGTTTTGTAATACCTTGGTTTATCCTTAATTGAGTTGTTTGATAAGTTCCATTCAATACAAATTATTTGAAGTTTACTGGAGTTAAAATCTACAAGTTGAGGGTTGATTTTAACTAATGCTTCTCCTAAATCTTTTCTTGATTCTGGTAATAGGTTAGAGTTTTCAGATGCTTCAAGAGCATAATATGCTTGCCTTTTCCTTTCTACAGTTGACATTCCTGCAAGTTCACTCCTTAATTTTTCTATATTGCTTTTGTGTATAGCAATACTATTGTCATAGGCTTCATTGGCCACATTAAGGTCGTCGGAAGAGGCTTCAAGCGCCTTATTTGCTTCTTGAATTGATTTTTTGAACTCTTCTGCAGCCTTTTTGTCGTATTTGAGCAATTCGTTATATGCACGTTCAAACTCTTCTTGCTGCTGTTTTTTCTGCTCGTTTCCAGTTAAATTATCAACATCTTCTTTGTACTTCGTCTTGTCTTTGGTATCGTTCTTTATTTTTTTTTCTAAATCAGCAATCAATGTATTAATGTATTCCTCCTGTGATACAGGAAGAAAAATTGGCTTATTGGTATAATTTATTATGGTAATTTCACCATTGGTTGTGGAATAGATTGGGTAAGAGTAAAAATCGGCTATTTTACGAGGACAAGGATAAATATCTGAAATTATTGGAGAACCTGCCAGTTTCGTTGGATTATTCATAAAGATATAAAAGCCAGAATGAATTCTCCAGTCAACTGTAGGTGCTTCATCAATTTTGCATATTGGCGAAAGAGTTGCTTCTAACGATGCAGTAATTATATCTCTCGGTTTACTTGTACTATAATCTGTTATATCTGCAATCCATTTACTTAATGAAATTTCAAAACCAAAGGGTGGATTAAGCGGGTTAGTTTGTTTTAAAGCATTTGTGAAATTATTTAGTTTCTCGATGTATAACTTAGCCGTACTGCTAGAACTATTGTCGGGATATATATCCTTAACCGTTACTTTACCCTTTGAATAGGGCAATAACTTGTTACCATCGCTATCTAAAACAACAGTATTGATATTGTTTTGAGCAACAATAAGATTTATACTTAATAAACTGATTGCTATTAATAAAGGTAGTTTTTTCATTCCGTAATATTTTGAATAAATATTGTTTTACGCTATTTTGAAATAAAATTAAGAATAATGTTTGTGATTTTAAGATTTGAACAACTTTTTTATGTCAATTAAAACTTTCAATAAATAAAAAAGATAACTTTGCATTTACTAAAACCATTGGATGTTTAAATTTAATTCGGAGCGTGTGAGGTAAATAACTTTGGAGTAAAAACCAAGGTTATCCCTTAAATTCTACTCGGCAAGTTCTTGTCGGAGTTTATTACTATTTATTTTATTCAAATCAGCAAAGGCTAAAACAGAACAGCCTATTGTTTCAAAATTAAATTTAAACATCATGAGTAACGAGAATAAATCAATTCACGAGTTCGATTTCAACCTTATTTGTGAGTATTTCTCAAGCATTGAACGCCAAGGCCCGGGTAGTCCCGAGGTTACAATTAAGGCGTTGAGTTTTATCGACAATCTTACAGAAAACTCCCGTATTGCCGATATCGGCTGCGGAACAGGTGGACAAACAATGACTTTAGCTCAGAATTCCCAAGGGAATATCATTGGTGTTGACCTATTTCAGAACTTCGTTGATATATTCAACACAAACGCCACTAAGTTAGACCTACAGGGTAGGGTTAAGGCTATAGTTGGTTCAATGGACAATCTTCCCTTTCGGGACGAGGAGTTTGACCTAATTTGGTCCGAAGGTGCCATTTACAACATTGGCTTTGAGCGCGGTTTAAATGACTGGAACCGATTTCTCAAAAAAGGAGGCTATATTGCAGTAAGCGAGGCATCGTGGCTTACGCAGGAGCGACCAGCTGAGATAGAGAAATTTTGGGTAGATGCCTATCCCGAAATTGACACTATTCCCAATAAAGTTGCCATAATGCAAAAGGCAGGTTACGTTCCGGTTGCCACATTTATTCTGCCTGAGAATTGCTGGGTAGAGCATTTCTACGTACCGCAAACTAAAGCGCAGGAGTTATTCCTTAAAAAGTATGCAGGGAATAAAACTGCCGAGGATTTAGTTGCCAACGAACGCCACGAGGCGCAACTGTACGCTAAATACAAGGAGTTTTACGGTTATGTATTCTATATTGGAAAGAAAATATAGATGATTTGCTAATATTTTTAACCACAAAGGCAAGCAAGGATTATCCTTTGAGCGCCTTTGTGGTTATATTATTTATAAAGTAGAGCCTAGAGTCAGTGCTACTTATCAACAATCTCCCTACCAAACGGAGTTAACGCTAACGATGCAAGCTTTAAATGCTGCCTAGCAAACGGAATCCCTATAATTGTAATGGCCAGTAAAATTGCTAAAAGTACGTGCGAAAGACATATCCATATTCCGCCAAATATCAGCCAAATAATATTCATAATGGTAGATAAACAACCCGAAGAGCCCTTTTTGAATGTTACCTCCTTGCCAAATGGCCATAGCGCCAAAATACCCAACTTTAGGGTTTGTAAGCCAAACGGAATCCCAATAATGGTTATTATTAGAACAAAACTTGCGGCAAAGTATTCAATAGCAATAAAGATTCCACCAAAAACAAGCCAAAAGATATTCCCTATAAATCGCATACTATTAGTAAAGTGTTGTTACGAAGTGCTAAAGTAGTAAAAACTTATTTAACTAGGCGATAGTCCATGGTTTATAGTCCATCGTTGTTAGTTCACAGTGTATAATTAATACTCCATTATCAATAGTCTGTATTTTCCATGGTCATTGGTCTATTGAATATGGTTCATGGTTTGTGAAAACTGGTGTTAAAAGTAAATGGCACGCGTTACAAACGAGCGCCAGCGAATATGTCTAAAACTTTGGTTTAAAAATATTAACTATTTCTTTTTTAAAACCTTTAATGTCGATTTCAATTGTGGAACTATCAATATTGGTATAATCTAGTTTAACAAACCCGAATTGTTCGTTAAAATAGCTGGTTAACTTGGTTGTACCCAGTTCGCTTTTGGCTTCGCTTTCTATAACATAGCATTCCAAGGCGCCAATAGCAGTACTAATGGTTTTTTTGTCGGTAATTTTGTACTGATATTTGTTTGTGATATTTCCAGTCCACTCTTTCCATCGTTTATCGCCCCACTGACCACCAATTTCAAGGTCCCAGTTCCAGGTATGTCCAATTTGAAATGGATATTTTATGTAAGGAAATGGATTCAGCTCTAGAATCCTAAATAAAAACTCGCGGGGTGGATGTAGCCAAATATTCTTTTCGTTCTCAATAAGCCCAGTTATAAAAGGGCTTACATCATTCTTTTCAATTATATATGATATCCCTATTTGATAGTATTTGGGATCTTTAAAGTTCATATTCTCGTGCAGAATTTTAAGCTTAAAATCCCGAATAACATTATCGGATGTATTACTAGCGTTGGTAAAATCCCAGGAACGACTGTTGTTGATAACAAAATACTGCTGCTTGCCATTCCTGTCGGTATACTTATAGCTGAAGGTTATTTCGCTTCCTCGTTTATAGGTGTCATGTATCAGATTTTCGGATTTATCAATCACGTTGCCGTAAATGTAACCATCAATAAGTATAAGATTTTCAGATTCTTTTTTAGGTTGACAAAATGCGCTGGCATTAATTAGAATAATAATTAGCAGTAGGGTTAGTTTTTTCATATGAATAAAGGTTTATTTATAGGTTAATATAATTTTGAATATAGCTAAAGTTCCTGAATATTTACACTAGCAATGTAAAAATGCAATCAAAATCCTAACTCAACCCTTTATAATAGCCAAAAAGTCCCCTCTATGACCGCCAACAGGAGGGGAGAGAGGGGATTTAGGGGTGAGTCTCCAATTCCATACGTTCAGTAAACTTCCATTAAAAAAAGCGTAGTTTTGGAAACTACGCTATGTGTATGGTTAACTGCATTTTCAATTAGCCCAATTAAAAATCATTTCTAATTATTGTTTATAGCGGTACTGTACAATTTGCGCTGCAATGCTTACAGCAATTTCGGCTGGGGTTTGGCCTCCTATGGTTAGGCCAATGGGGGAGCATACCCTGTTTACCTGTTCCTGCGTAAAGCCCTCCTGTACTAGTCCCTCAAATATGGTTTTTATTTTGCTCTTGCTGCCAATCATCCCAAGGTACTTTAGGTTCTTTGGCAGGAACTGGCGGAGCACAATTTCGTCGAACTTATGCCCGAAGGTCATTATTGCCACGTAACTATTTGGCCCTTCGGCAACCAGTTTTGCCACATCCTTGTAGTCCACAATGCTCTTGTGGTGCGCGTAGGTGTTGGCATCGTAGGTGGAGAGTTCACTGCGGTTATCAAATACTTCAACCCTAAAGTCGAGTAGGCTCAATATCTGCGATAGGGGTACGCTTATATGCCCCGCACCAAATATATAAACGGTCTCCTTGTAGCCCAGCAGCTCCTTATAGCGCCAGGTGTCGGTTCCCTTCTCAAAGCTGTAGGGTAGTAGCGGTTTGCTTGGGTTTACCTCCTTAAAGTCGAATCCATCCTCGTAAACGCAAACTATTCCTCGGTTTCCTAGGCTTAGGAACTCCACAATTTTGTTAATTATACCAAGGTTGTTGCTGGTAATTGGAATAAATACGTTGGTTTGCTCACCGGAGCATATCATTCCGGATCTGTCCTCGGTGGCATCGTGGGCGTGCACCTGACGCTTAAGAAAAGGTTTAGTTATGTTCTCCTTAATTTTTTCGCGGGCCAGCTCCACCATTTGGTACTCCATAACACCGCCGCCAATGGAGCCGGTAATGGAGCCATCGGATGTCACGGCCATCTTAAATCCAACTTTTCCGGGACTGCTGCCAATGGTTTCGGAAACAATCATGAGCATAACGTTGTTCCCCTGTATAAGTTTTTCCTGTATAAACTTCCAGATCATTTTTAATTGGTTTTAGGTTTGCGTTGATAGGCAAATGTACAAAATCAAAAGAAATATGGAATAGATCCCTCGACAAGCTCACGATGACAATGACCAATGTTACTTGTCATGCTGAGTCTATCGAGGCTTCTTCCGATCAACTATCAACGAACAACAAACAACTCGCACTAGTTACCTCGACAAGATCGGGATGACAAAGACCTATGTTTCTGGTCATGCAAAGCCTATCGAATCATTTTCCGAACAACGTATAACGAACAACAAACAACGATATTTCCAGCAATATTATCGTTTATCATCTAAATAAAAACACATTTATAGAGTTATATTCTATATAAATAATAAAAGATATACTAAAATACTGTTTTTGTTGCATAAATATATAAAAGTGTCCTATTGCAATAGCGAATATCGGAATAACCAATAATTTTGACAAAAATTTAAGAATTATGGAAAGCATATACCCAAAAATCAAAGAATTATCGGAGAAATACCGCGATTATACCGCAAATAACCTATCTAAGCTGGTTAAAATCAAATCGGTTAGTACACAGGAGAAGGATGTTCAGCTGGAGTTGAAACGCCAAATGGAAGAGGCTGGTTTTGACGAGGTTCGTATTGATGGTCTTGGTAACGTAATTGGCCGTATTGGTAACGGAAAACGCATTCTGGCTATTGATGGACACATGGATACCGTTGATTTTGGGAATATGGCCAACTGGGATTTTAACCCGTTGAGTGGCGAAATTAAGGATGGTTTTGTTCATGGTAGAGGTACAGTGGATCAAGAGGGTGGCCCTGCTGCTGCTGTTACCACTGGTAGAATCCTTAAGGAGCTTGGTTTCGACCGCGATTTAACCGTTTACGTTGTTGGTAGCGTTATGGAGGAGGATTGCGACGGTTTATGCTGGAAGTATATCATTGAGGAGGATAAGATTGTTCCCGATTTTGTAATTAGCACCGAGCCTACAAACCTAAATATTTACCGTGGTCACCGCGGACGTATGGAGATGCACGTTCACTTTAACGGTGTATCGTCGCACGGTTCGGCTCCAGAGCGTGGTAAAAACGCCATTTACATGGCATCGAGAGTTGCCTTGGAGATTGAGAAACTTAACGAGCGCTTGGCCTACGATGAGTTTTTAGGCAGAGGTAGCGTTACAATTTCTGAAATTATTAGCGGTAGCCCATCGCTTTGCGCTGTGGCCGACTATGCACGTATTCACCTCGATCGTCGTTTAACTTGGGGCGAAACCAAGGAGAGCGCCGTTAAGGAGATTGAGAAGCTAATTGAAGGAATGAACGCAAAGGTAGAGGTGTTGAATTACTCTGAGACTGCGTACACCGGATTAACCTACGGAATGGAAAAGTACTATCCAACATGGAAAATGGAGGAGAGCCATCCTGTAGTAACCAATGGTGTTAAGGCTTTTGAGGGTTTATTTGCTCGCAAACCAAAAGTTGATAAATGGACATTCTCCACCAACGGTATTATGACCTGCGGTACATACAAAATTCCTACCATCGGTTTTGGCCCTGGTAACGAAGTGTTAGCTCACGCTCCAAACGAGAAAGTACCCGTGGAGGATTTGGTAATTGCATCGGCATTTTATGCAGCCTTCGCTTACACTATTTAGCGATTTTGTTTTTGATGCGAATAAAGAGTTAACCACAAAGGCGCACAAAGTAAATCAAAATATGTCCCGATAAATCGGGAAGGCACTCAAAGTTTTTTATGAAATCTTTACTTTGTGCTTCTTTGTGAAATCCTTTGTTGCTTTTGTGGTTAAAAAAAACTTAAATTGGCGTTAATTAACCAATAACCTAATTAACTCATAAACTAAAAAATATGGACTTGTTGAAAAGAATAGAAGCATTAGAGAAGGTTGACTCGAAATTGCACGGTAAGGACTTCCTGTTAACCTGGGAGAAGAGCGATGCAGATTTAAAGATGGTGCTAGAGGTGGCTGCCATTCTTAAGGAGATGCGTCAGCAGAACATTTCGCCCAGAGTTTTCGATACAGGATTGGCAATATCGAACTTTAGGGATAACTCAACCCGTACCCGTTTCTCGTTTGCATCGGCATCGAACCTATTAGGTTTGGCTGTTCAGGATTTGGACGAGGAGAAATCGCAAATTTCGCACGGCGAAACTGTTCGCGAAACTGCCAATATGATTTCGTTCCTATCGGATTTCATTGGTATCCGCGACGATATGTTCCTTGGCGAGGGTAACAAGTATATGCGTCAGGTGGGCGCTGCTTTGGATGAGGGTTTTAAAAAAGGCGTTCTCCCTGTTCGTCCGGGTATTGTTAACCTACAGTGCGACCAGGATCACCCAACCCAATCCATGGCCGATTTATCGCACCTTATCAACGAGTACGGTTCAGTTGAAGCGTTGAAGGGTAAGAAAATTGTGATGAGCTGGGCTTACTCACCAAGTTACGGTAAACCACTTTCTGTTCCACAGGGTATTATTGCACTTATGACCCGTTTTGGAATGAACGTGGAGCTTGCTTACCCAGAGGGATACGATTTGATTCCTGAGATTGTTGATATTGCACGTAACAACGCTAAGCAAAGCGGTGGATCGTTCAACGTTAGCCATTCAATGGCCGATGCAATGAAGGATGCCGATATTGTTTATCCAAAGAGCTGGGCTCCTTACCATATTATGCAACAACGCACCAAGCTGCTTATGGGTGGCGAAAAGGCTGCATTAAAGGATCTTGAGCAGGTTTGTTTAGCAAACAACGCTAAGTATAGAGATTGGGAGTACACCGAGCAAATGCGTAAGGTAACCAAGAATGCCGATGCTCTTTATATGCACTGTTTACCTGCCGACATTTCTGGTGAATCGTGTGTACAAGGCGAGGTTAGCGCAGAGACCTTTGAGCGTTACCGCATTAAAACCTACTTAGAGGCTGGTTACAAACCATATATCATTGCAGCAATGATGCTTACAAACCGTTTCCAGAATCCTGCTAAGTTGATGAAGGATATTTACAGTAAAAATTCAAAAAGAGTTTTATACTAAACAAAATCTAGAAATTAGCCACTAGATAACTTTAGGGCAACAAAAAAACCTCAGAGAAATCTGAGGTTTTTTACTTTAAATATTAAGCTTAGAAAATGTAAGTAATACCGAATTTACCGCCCGAAAAAGCGTTACCACCACCAAACTCTAGGTTTAAACCAAAGTTATCCTTAAAGAAGTAACGGCCACCAATTTGAGCACCTAAGCCTAGGCCTGAAGCGCCATCACCAGGATAATCTCCGGATGTATTCCAAATGTAAAAACCTAAGTTTAAGCCAGCGTAAAAATCAAAGTTGCTAGGAATATTTAGAATTCTGTTGAAATGGTAATTTCCATTACCAGAAATCCCAAATATTGTGCTGCTATACTTAGTTCCAGCAAATTTCTGGCTGTAAGAGCGGAAAGAAAATTCACCGCCAACAGTGATATCAGGATGTACACCAAAATCCATTCCTACATATAGAGGAACACCCCAACTTGAGAATCCAACACCTGCATTAAGTTGCTTTTCACCTTTTGAAAGAGGTGCTTGCGCAAATGTTGCTAACGATAAAAAAACAAAAGATGCTAATACTACTATTTTCTTCATGATAATTAATTTTATGTTTGACACTGCAATATTACAAATTTTATGCACTATTGTTCAAAAATCTTATCAACACTAAATCCTTCCGCAGTTGTTTGCTGTTGGATTATCGTTTATGCCCCGCTTATAGTATTGGTTTATTGATTTTTGCGACTTTCTTCTTAATAACTTGCCGAGTGGAATATTATTGTTCATTTTATTGTTCTCAATGACAATATTTCCGTTTGATATTACAAACTCTGCCATTCCGTTTACTTTGGTTCCCTCAAAAATATTCATATCGGCTTTTGAATGATGAGTTTTTGCAGAAATAGTGGATTCTGACTCGGGGTTCCAGATAACTATATCGGCATCAGAACCTTCTGCCAGTTCGCCTTTTTGAGGGTATAGGCCAAATATTTTGGCAGGTTGGGTGGCGAATAAATCAACCAATCTGTTCATTGTAAGTTTATTCCCAAGTACACCGTAGGTGTAAAGTAAAGCAAGGCGATGCTCTATTCCGCCTGCACCGTTGGGAATTTTACGGAAATCGTCTTTCCCCACCGATTTTTGCTCAAAGGAGAATGGGCAGTGGTCGGTTCCTACAGTTTGGAGTAGTTGGTTGTTAATACCGTCCCAAAGCGCAGCAATATCGTCCCTTGTTCGGAGCGGTGGACTTAGCACAAACTTAGCGGTTTGCTCAAAATCACCGTTGTAGTTCGATTCGTCGAGCAGTAGGTAATGTGGACAGGTTTCGGCATATACGGGTTGTCCGCTACGTTGTGCTTGCTGTATATGCTTTAGCGATTCGCCCGCTGAAACGTGAACAATGTAGAGTGGGCAGTTGGATTGATCGGCCAGTGCAATTGCCCTTTTTACTGCATTTGCCTCAAGTTTTGAAGGACGTGAAAGGCAGTGGTATAGGGGAGAGGTGAGTTTTTGGTTTACGTAGAAATCGCGAAACGAACTAACCTCGTCGCCAAGTTCGCAGTGTGCTGTAACCATCCCTCCATTTTGCCCTGCAACCCGCATTACATGGTAAATAACATCATCGTTTAGGCCAATGGTCTCTTTATAGGCCATATAGATTTTAAACGAAGGGAAACCATGTTCTATGCACTGAATTATCTCCTTCTCGGAGTTCTCATGCCAATCGACAGGGCTAACGTGAAAAGAGTAATCGATAAGGCTGTTCTTGGCCTCATCAATTCTCTTGTTCAGCGCATCGTATATCGATTCTCCCTTTGCAGGAGTAACGAAGTCAATTAGTGTGGTTGTACCACCGTGTAATGCGGAAATACTCCCACTTTCAAAATCGTCCGAGGAGTAACCCGCTGGTGTTGGTAAGTAAAGATGTACGTGTGGGTCAACGCCACCGGGTATTACAAACTTTCCATCGGCATCAATTACCCTTTCGGCATCAACGCTAATTTCCTGACCTATCTGTACTATTTTACCATCCTTAATAAAAATATCTGCTTTAACTGTTTGTGTTGATGTAACTACAGTGCCATTTTTAATAAGAATAGTCATTGTGTAGGGTGTTTAAGTGTTATTGTAGGATTTTAATATATCTGCCGTTTGGAGCCTCTGAAAATCCCAATTTTAATAGATATTGATTGTATTTCTTGCTCTCACTCGATGCATAAACCTTAGTATATCCATTCTCTGCAAACTGCTTACTTAACCAGTAGTATACAAATTTTCCGTTTTTAAAATCGCGATATTCTGGTAATACATAATCAATTTCAACCTCAATTGTTTTTTCGTCAGTCTTACGAGCAATAAATAAACCTGCAACGGCCATATTCCGTAGAATTAGGTAACTAATGGTATCGCCATCGGGTTTGTAGTCGAAACTATGGAAGTACTTATCGATATCCTTTTTATGAAAATCAATAAAGCGCAACAGGTATCTATTGTCGGGGCGAACCCAAAGTACCTCAAAAACATCCTTTTTGGAGTAAATCAAAAAGAGATAGTACGCATCAACCAAAACAATAAAACCGTTTAGAAATCCCACAGGCAATGAGCCAATAAGGAATCCATAAATAGAAAAGGTTAATGCTCCAGCCAAATTCACCCAACGGAACTTCACAATAGAGTTAAGCGTCATCGAAAGTGCAATAATTACCGATGCCGAATAACCTATCCACGCCAATACTTGTTCATTCATAGTTTTTTCTCAATTATATTTTCAATACAAAGGTACGTTTTTAGTTTAGTTGATTGTATGTTAAAAATAGAAAAAACGTTAAAAGCATTCCTCGTAGTAAAGCAAAAAAATGCACTATTCCGAATTTAATGTAGAATTAAACCCTTTTACGTTCGATATTTATATACGAAAACCCTCCATGAATTGTAACTCGATTTCAGGGAGGATTTTGCTAGTAGATTAATTATTAAAAATATTATACAAATAAATTCAAGTTAGCATTTTCGGTTCGCTCAAGGTAGGTGGCTACACCTCCAATTTGAACGCCATCAATTAACTCCTCCGCTTTTACACCCATAACATCCATGGACATTTGGCAGGCAACCATCTCAACACCGTTATCAATGGCGGTTTGTATCATCGTTTCGAGCGAGTCAACATGGCGTTTCTTGAGTACTTTACGCATCATACTACTGCCAATGCCACCCATATTCATTTTTGATAAGCCCAACCCTTTGCTCGATGAGGGCAACATTATACTAAACATCTTGCTAAAAAAGTCCTTCTGAACGCTTGGTTTCTGCTGACGTTTGATAACGTTCAATCCCCAGAATGTGAAGAATATTGTGACTTTTTTCCCTGCTGCAACTGAACCGTTAGCAATTACAAATGTTGCCAATGCTTTGTCGAGGTCATCGCTAAAGCAGATTAGTGTAGCGTTGTTACCACCGCTTTTTTGAGTAGTACTCTGGGTGTTAGGCTGACCTTTGCGGATAACTGCAGTTATTTCGGCTCCATTCTGGGTTAAATCAACCAGTTCATTGCCTGTTACGTTTGCCCAAGCTTTAACATCCTTGTAGAATCCAGCATCGGAAGCAGTAATACGAATTGCTTCGCCAGCAGAAATCTGGTCAATTGTTTGCTTTAACTTAAGCACTGGGCCTGGGCATTGTAATCCGCAGGCATTAACTACCTTGATTTTACCTTCATCTATAGGCTTTGCCGCTTGCTTCTCTTTGCTACCTTGGTAGATATGGTCGTCGTTACCAATATAATCGTTGGCAAAAATATCCTCGTTGCTTTGCTTTTGGTTGGCTGTTTCGTAGGTTTTTAGACCGCCAGAGAGGTTGTAAACCTCACTAAAACCGTTCTGCATCAATATACGGCAAGCCACGTGTGCTCTTAGACCAACGCCACAGAATGCCACAATCTTTTTATCACGAGGAATTTCGTCTAAATGTAATCGGAGCTCATCCAGCGGAATATTTACTGCACCTTCAATGGTACCAAGTTGATGCTCGTCGCGGGTTCGGATATCGATTAAGTGTAAATCGTTGCCAGTGTACTCGGCAAGTTTGCGCCACGAAATGGTTTTGGTTACGCCTTCCAGAATATTCTCTGCAACCATTCCTGCAATGTTTACAGGGTCTTTAGCCGATGAGTAGGGTGGGGCATAGGCGTGTTCAATCTCGGCCAAGTCGTACACAGTTGCACCTTTACGGATTGCCTCCGCAAAAAGGTCGATACGCTTATCAACACCCTCGTAACCAACAATTTGTGCGCCAAGTAATCGTCCATTATCGGGCGAAAAGGAGATTTTAATTGACATTGGTTGTGCTCCAGGATAGTATCCAGCGTGCGACGATGAGTGCGTAATTGAGTTGATATGAGGAATATTCAAACTAGTAAGTAACTTACCCGAAACACCCGATGAAGCAACGGTTAAGTCGAAAACTTTTGCAATTGCTGTGTTTATTGAGCCTTTGTACTGTTTTTTGTTTCCTTTTACAAGATTATCGGCAAGGATACGTCCCTGCTTATTGGCTGGACCAGCCAAATAAGTAATCATCCTTGTGCCAGTAATTGGATTGGTAAATTCAATGGCATCGCCCAATGCGTAGATGTTTGCATCGGATGTTTGTAGGTACTCATTTACAACAATACCACCAGTTTGGCCAATTTGCAAACCAGCATCCTTGGCTAGGTGACTATCGGGCTTAACGCCAATTGATAGCACAACCATATCGGTTTCAATTATTTTGGATGAGTTCAACTTCACTTGAATTCGTCCATTGGCCTTATCGAACGATGCAACGCCCGATTTTAGGTAGAACTCTACATTCTTAGTTTTCAGGTGCTGATGAACAAGCGCAGCCATTGAGTAATCCAATGGAGTCATTACTTGCTCAGCCATTTCAACAATTGTAACCTTAACACCTGCGTGATGCAGGTTCTCGGCCATTTCGAGTCCAATAAACCCTGCACCAACAACAACAGCGTGGCGTGGCTTTTTATCGTCGATATACTTCTTAATCTTATCGGTATCGGGAACGCTACGTAGGGTAAATATGCCCTCTTGTTTTATTCCTGGTAGTGGAGGACGAACCGGTTCTGCACCGGGCGATAGCACTAGTTTATCATAACTTTCGTTGTAGGTTTCACCTGTACGTAAGTTCTTAACCGTAACATACTTTTCTTCCTTGTTGATTGATATAACCTCGTTCAGGTTACGAACCTGCAGGTTAAATCGCTTCCCGAACGACTCAGGTGTTTGAACAAACAAATTTTCACGCTCTGCTATGGTTCCTCCAATATAGTATGGTAAACCACAGTTTGCGTAGGAAATGTACTCTCCGCGTTCAAATAGGATAATTTCGCTGGCCTCATCAATTCGCCTTAGTCGTGCTGCAGTAGTTGCTCCTCCGGCAACACCTCCTATAATTAAGTATTTCATATTGAGTAATTTATGTTTAACTATTATTTTTCTCTAAAACTGCTTTTCGTATAATTTAATATCGATATACAAATATCTGCAAATATAGATATGTTATTTTAATAACAGGTCATTACTTTAAGGATATTTTTATGTTATTTAATATAGTTTAAGGATAAAAAAAGGAGACACCAAAAATGTCTCCTAATCTATAAATCAATAATAATCGGTTACTTAGCCATACACTCCCAGAGGTACTGGGCAAGTTTTTTTGATTCGTTATGGATAATACTCTCATCAACAGTGGTTAGATTTCGATTACGAACAATAACTTTTCCGTTGGAAATAACATCGTGAATGTGGGTTGAGTTTATCGCATAAACCAAGTGGCCTAAAACATTACCGCTGTTAATTGGGGTTGGTGAGTTGTAGTCGAGCACAACAAAGTTGTTGTCGCCATCGCCTTTATAGCCATTAGATGCCAAGTAGCGGTGAGCGTTACGTAAGCGCTCGTAGGCTTGCGCTGGTCCCATTGGGTCGAAGTTTTGACCTACAAAGTAAGCCGATTTCATACTCTGAAGCATATCGCTGTGCATTCCGTCGGTACCAAGCATTAGATTTTTGCCCAAACCAGTGCTGTCGAAATAGCCAACGTTATTGTTCAGGTTGCTATCGGTATTCTGGGCAACCCAGCAAGGCGATTTTCCAATAAGTTCTCTTTCCCTATCTGATAAATGCAAGCAGTGTACAAGGATAGATTTGGGTGAGTTGAGCATTCCAAAGCCATTCAAACGCTCCACAACTGATGTGTTGTAGGTTTCTAGGCAATGCTCCTGGTCGTATAAATCCTCTGCCACGTGAATATGCACTCCCGATTTATGCTTTTGCATCAATTCCGATGCTTTTTTCAGTGTTTCGTCGCTTAAAGTAAACGATGCATGTAATCCAACCAATCCTTGATTTTTGGATAGGTAAGCATCTGTCTCCTCCAATCCTTCCTGGGCGATTTTATCGCCATCCCTATCGCTAATTTCGTAGCAAAGCAGATGTCCAACACCAACAGTATCGAACGCCTTTGCAAGAATATCCAACGAACCCTTTACTGCAAATGGAGATGCGTGATGGTCAATTGCAAACGTAGCGCCCGATTTAGCGCACGCCATAGCGGTAACCAATCCGCTGTACTCAACCATCTCCTTGTTAAGGCACTTGTCCAAAGTCCACCATACGTATTTCAGAATTTCGTGAAAGTTGGTAGGATTCTTCTTTGGTGCGCCCATTCCACGGGCCAAAGCCGAATAGGCATGATGATGCCCTACCACAAATGATTTTGTAACAATTTTGCCGGTACAATCAATTGTATCGAATTTTTCCTGTGGAATTTGGCTATCGTCAACAAACTGAACCTTATCGCCATCAACAATGATGTTTGTATGCTTAAACTCCAGCGTTTGCCAGTTAAGGTATATTGCGTTTTTTAGTAGAACTTTCATTTCTTGTTTGGTTATTGGGTTATTAAGTAATTAGTTTTTAGAGTTATTTAGAGATTTTCACATTCTCTCTTTCACTATTTGTCAAATTCTCAAATTTTCAAATTGGCTAATTACTTCCGTTTCATTGGTAATTTCGTCCGTTTAATTCCATCGTATGCAAATAAAGCGTTGGCAATAGCCGCTGGGGTTGGAACAAGGCCAATTTCGCCAATTCCCTTTGCTCCGTATGGTCCAACTGGGTCGGGTTCTTCAATGCCAATAATCTCCATTTCGGGCATATCGTTGGCTCTAAGAATACCTATATCCTTAAATTTGCTGCTAACCAAATAGCCATCCTTCATCGGTAAATCCTCCGTAAGGGCGTAGCCCATTCCCATGTGCAGCGCACCCTCAATTTGTCCCTCAAATAGCATCTGGTTCATTATTTTGCCAGCGTCGTGGGCTGCAACTATCTTCTTGATTTCGCCATTATCGTCGAGAATAACAACTTGAGTTGCGTAACCGTAGGCAAAGTGGATAATTGGGTCGTCGGTATCGGCACCGGGTTTACAGGTCCAGTCGCATACAAACTTTCCACGGTAGGTTCTGCCAACAAGTTTTTCCAGCGATGAGCCTTCCAAATCCTTCTTGATTTGAATTGTAGCGTTGATAATTGCATTGGCAACCAGTGCAGTTGCTCGGGATGAGGTGGTCATACCAGTCGGAATTCCTGCAGTAGTATCAACAATAACCTCAATATGCTCGGGGTTTATTCCAATTTCCTGATGCAAGGTTTGGATAGCCATTGTGTGAACGCCTTGTCCCATTTCGGTCCATCCGTGATGAATTTCAACCTTTTTATCGGAGATAATTTTGATAAGCACATCGCTCTCGTCAACCATTCCGTTACCAACACCTGTATTCTTAATTCCTGTGGCTATTCCGGCGTACTTTGCGCTGTTGAACACATCCTTAACAGCAAGCATAGTCTTTTTTAGTCCTACACCCCGTAAAACTTGTCCTGTGGCTGTTTTGGAACCATCTACAAGGGCATTATCGAAGCGGATTTGCCAACGGTCGAATCCTGCTCGTTTGCAGATATCGTCAATACAGCTCTCAATGGCAAATACCGATTGCGGTACACCGAATCCACGCATTGCTCCCGAAGGAATATTGTTGGTATAAACAGTCTTTGCCGATACATCAACAGCAGGAACGGTATATCCGCCGGTGGCGTGACCCACAACGCGCTCCATCACCTTTGTTCCAACCGATGCGTAGGCGCCTGTGTCGCCAACTGCTTCCAACTTAACCGCAGTAAATTTACCCTTTGCATCGCAGGCCAAGCTCATCTTCATCCAAACTGGATGGCGCTTTGGGTGCATTTTTATAGATTCATCCCTAGTAAAATGCAGTTTTACTGGCATTTGAACAAGATATGCAAACATCGATACGTGGCCCTGAACGGTTAAATCCTCTTTACCGCCAAATCCACCGCCGTTCTGAACAAGCGTTACTTTTACTTTTTCCTCAGGTAGATTTAGGATTTTAGCAATTTGCTTTCTGTCGGAATAAACGCCCTGTCCTTGTGTGTACAATCGAATTCCATCGTCCTCTGGTAGCGCAATGGCAGTTTCGGTTTCAAGGAAAGCGTGTTCAATACGTTGAGTTTCGTAAATGTCGCTCGATGTCCAAGCTGCTTCCGCAAAGGCTTTTTCTACATCGCCAAAACGGATTGAGCAGGTTTCCAGAACGTTCGACCTTCCGGGGTGTACATTAGGACTGTTGGGATTTGCAGCCTCAAGCATATCGGTAACAGGCTCAAAAACCTCATAGTCTATTTTGATTAGCTCTACTGCTTTACGGGCAATCTCCTCGGTTGTGGCCACCACACTAGCAATAACATCGCCAATGTAACGGGTGGTTTCACCAATGTCAATCATCATTGGCCAATCCTGGAATATAAGTCCGCTTATGTGATTTCCGGGGATATCTTTGGCTGTAAAAATCTTCACAACACCATCAACCTTTAGGGCTGCGCTTGTATCTATTTTTATAACTTTTGCTTTTGGATAATCTGAGAATTTTAGTGCGCTATGGAGCATTCCATCAAAGTGCATATCGTCCACAAACGCTCTTTCGCCAAGCGCTGTTTCAACGGCTAGGTATTTTGGGTATCTATCGCCAACCTTTGCTGTAGCCTTGGTTTCATCAACCTTTTCGCCTTGCAGTTCCTTGAAGGATATCTCAATAGCATCGATAATCTTCACGTAGCCAGTACAGCGACATAGGTTTGGGCTAATGGCTCTGATAATGTCGTTGCGGGTGGGAGTGGGGTTGGCATTGTAAAGCCCCTTTGCACGCATAATCATTCCGGGCGAGCAGAATCCACACTGAACAGCGCCTTTTTGCGCAAAGTGTTTTCCTAAAACCGATTTGAATTCCTGCGATAATCCCTCAAGTGTATTGATTGTTGCCCCTTCAATATCCTTCATTTTAACGCGGCAGGCCATTTTTATTTTGCCATCAATCTCCACGGAGCAAGCACCGCACACACCCTGACCAGAACATCCGTCCTTAGCAGCAGTCAGAAATTTTTCCTTTCGGAGAAATTCTAGAAGATTTTTCTCCAAATCGCCTGTGTAGGTAGTTTTATTTGAGTTAAGCGTAAATGATACCATAAGTTTTATTAATTACGAATAAGGAATGATGATTTTTGAGTAATCTGCCTTCAAAAATCATCATTCATTATTCCTTGTTCTATATTATTCTTTTAAGTTCCTCAATATTTGGTTTTATTGGATTTGGAATTTGAATCAATGTTGAAACAGCCTTTAAATCCTTAAGTCCGCTACCAGTTAATAGAACTGTACAGTTTGAGTTTGCTTTTATCAACCCTTTGGTTTTATATGCCAACATTCCAGCAAATGCAGTTGCAGCAGCAGGCTCTGCAAAGATACCTGTATTCCTCGATAGAACTGCCGATGCCTGAATAATTTCTTCGTCGCTTACAGTAATGGTTTCTCCCTTGTAGTTCTGAATGAATTGTTTGGCCATAAAGAAGTTGCGAGGAATATCTACTGAAATAGAGTCGGCAATTGTGTTGCTTGGTTTAATACTGAATTTCTCGCTGTTGATATTATCAATCAAATTGCTGCTTCCAGCAGATTGCACTGCAACTATGGTAGGCATTTTATCTATTAAACCTAGCATTAGTAAATCCTCAAAGCCCTTGTAAACTCCCGAAATGATAACGCCATCGCCTACAGGTACGAATACAGTGTCGGGTGTTTTACCATTGAGTTGGTCGAAAAGTTCAAACGATACTGTTTTCTTTCCCTCAATAGTCAACGGATTGAAGGCTGTATTGCGGTTATACCATCCAAATTCCTTGGTTGCCTCAATGCTAAGGTCAAAAGCGTTATCGTAAGTGCCATCAACAGGAACAATTTTGGCTCCATACATCACAATTTGGGTGAGTTTTGCCAAAGGAGCTGCCTTTGGAACCATAATAATAGCCTTTTGCCCTTGCGATGCGCAAATCCCCGCCAACGACGAACCCGCATTACCGGTGGATGCTGCAACTATAGTATCAATCCCTTTCTCCTTAGCATACGCCGATACCACTACAGAAGCTCTATCCTTAAAGGAAAAAGTTGGATTCTGCGAATCGTCCTTTAGCAAAAGGTTGAAAGGGAGTTTTTCTCCATCAATTGATGTGAACGAGTAAAGTGGAGTTTTTCCAACCCTTAAAGGAGGTAGGCTATCTATGAATTTAAGTGGCAGCAAATCAATATAATTAGATGCTGTCAGTGTTTTTGGGTTAATCGATTTATAGTCGTAAACCGTTTTGAAAACTCCCTTTGGTGGAGTTGTTGGGTTGTTTGCTGCGCTGCATGTGGGACAAAGGTAAAGTTCGGGAGAACTTTCATACTGCTTGCCGCAATCGCAGCACTGGTATATAAATTTGGCGTTGCTCATTCTGTTTAAATAAAAATACAAGTTACGATTTTATGCTAAAAATGTCATTCTGAGCGAAGCGAAGAATCTTAATATATTTCAAAGAAGAGACTTCGCTACGCCTGCCTGCCGGTAGGCAGGTTCAGAATGACAATCAATACCAAGAAAAAGTAAATTACAAACCCTTTAGTAAACCAGTTCTATCGTTGAATTCCTCAATAAGTTCGTCCCAACGTTGAATTTGGTGGAATTGCTTATCCCATATTGTTCTATCGCTCCAAAGAGCATTCAAATCCTCAATTTCTTTGCCTTGTTGTTCAACCCAGGTGTAATATTTTAGGTTGTGGAGTGCTTTACGGTCGTAGTAGGTTAACTCCTTCATCCAGTCGGCAGTAGTTCCCATTAAGCATTTTTCCACATCCTTAATTGCTTGTGTAGGATTATAGTTACCACGGTCGTGTCTTAATTCCTCAAGACGCGATTGGTACATTTCGGCAGAGTCGGTAGCAATTGTGATAATTACATCATCGGATGTCATTTCGTAGTACTTAGCGGTCTTAATTGCCGAAAGCATATTACCAATACCCGAAATACCCATAAAGTGTAGGTTTTTGATAGTAGCATCATCAACCCCAATTGATTTTAGGTATGCTTGTCCTTCGGGCTCGTTAAACAGGCGGAAAATTCTCATGCAATCCTCATCATCAATTGCAGTTACAACATCGGTGTTCTTAACGTTGTGAACCCAAGGTACATGCTTGTCGCCAATACCTTCAATACGATGACCACCAAACCCATTGTTAAGCAAAGTTGGGCATTGCAATGCTTCCGATGCAACAACCTTAATGTGTGGTGCAATTGTTCTAAGGTAATCGCCTGCAGCAATTGTGCCTGCTGAACCTGTAGCGGAAACATAAGCCGCTAAATGGTTGTTTGAACCGCTTAACGAGCGGAAAACCTCCTCAATAGCCTTACCTGTTATATTGTAGTGCCAAGCGGCATTACCAAATTCATCGAATTGGTTGAAAATAACGTAATCGGGTTGAGTGCGGCGAATTTCCCAGCACTTATCGTAAATCTCCTTAACGTTCGATTCGCAACCAGGTGTTGCAATAACTTCAGAGCCAATATAATCGCGTAACCAAGTAAAGCGCTCCTTACTCATCTCCTCAGGAAGAATTGCTACAGACTCAGTTCCCATTAGTTTAGAATCGAATGCACCGCCACGGCAGTAGTTACCAGTTGATGGCCAAACGGCTTTTTGAGTGGTTGGGTCAAAACCGCCAGTGATAATTCTTGGGGCTAAGCAACCGTAAGCAGCACCAACTTTATGAGCTCCAGTTGGAAACCATTTTCCTAAAAGTAAAACAATACGTGCATCAACACCGGTAATTGCTTTTGGAAGTTCTATATAGTTAACTTTACCATAAAGACCACCTTTTTCCTTTGGCTCATTTTTCCATGTAATACGGAAAAGATTTAAAGCGTTGATATCCCAAAGACCAATATTTTTAAGTTGATCCTTAATTTTCTGAGGGATTAAATCTGGATTTTGCTGTTGTTTAAATGTAGGAAGTATAACCCCACGTTCTTTAAAACGTTTAACCGCATTATCTAGAGCCTTTTGGTTGGTTACCTTATTAATAATATCAATCATACTTTAAGAATTAATTTTTTGTTAAAAGTACAATAAGCATATGTAATTTCTGCATTTTTAAATAAAATAAGAAATTTATAATGGATATTTTAATTATTAGAGAAAATATATATATTTGTTGCAGAAAAATAATTCCAATAAGGAAAAAGCAAGCGAGGATATTGTAATACGAATTAGGGCGAATTTAGTAATTATCGATTAAAGTTGATTATTTATTTAAGTCTGATTTAAGATTAACTTTTGAAACTATATATAAATGGATACTCGAAACCAAAACATCAAACCAATGAAGAATATTGATGAAATTGACAGGAAGCTCCTTAATATTCTGCAAGACAACAGCAGAATTACGATTAGGGAGCTTTCAGAAAGGCTACACCTATCAACAACACCCATTCACGAGCGAATAAAGAAATTGGAGAAAAATGGCTTTATAAAGCACTACGTTACTTTGCTCGACCCTAAAATGCTTGGTAAAAAGTTGACAGTATTTGTTTCTGTTTCATTAACAAGCCACACAAAGGAAGTCGTTGATGAGTTTGAAAAGGAAATCAAAAAGATGCCCGAGGTTATGGAGTGCTACTACGTATCAGGGAACTGGGATTTTCTTCTAAAAATTCAGGTTGATGACATGGAGGATTATCACGATTTTGTAATTCATCGTTTTTCTGTAACAAAAAACATTACTCAATATTACAGTTCTTTTGTTATGTCCGAGACTAAAATCACTCACAAGTATCAACTATAAAGATTTGTGTTTCACAATACTTATTATAAGGTGTTTGGTTTTACTAGACACCTTATTGTTTTATATAGACTTCATTGGGGTATTCAACTTCAGTTAGGTAAAGCCCCTCGGCGAGTGCCGATGTTCCTGCAAGACCTCTATCTTTAGCCTCAATTATTGCGGCAAATTCCTCTGGTGTTATTTTGCCTCGGCCAACTTCAACCAAAGTCCCTACAATTGCTCTTACCATATTGCGTAAGAATCGGTTTGCCTTAATGGTGAAAATTAGCAAATCGTCCTTTTGAGTCCACTCAGCAAAGTAAATAGTGCAATTATTGGTTTTATTATCGGAGCCAAGCTTGCTGAAACTGGTAAAATCGGTGTAGTTGAAAAGCAATTGGGCAGCCATTTGCATCTTTTCAATGTCTAAATTAGCCGAATACATCCAGGCTAATCCGTTCATAAAAGGATTTTTAATTTGGCAAATGATGTACTCATAGCCTCTTAGCGTAGCATCGAAGCGTGCATTCGCATCTGGCTTAACGCTTGATATTCTTTTAATTGATATATCGATGGGTAGAATTCTATTCAAACTGTGCAGGAACTGCTTGTTGCTATCTAAGTTTGATGTTGACGAATCGAAATGTGCTACGTAATAACGGGCATGAACGCCAGTATCGGTTCGTCCGGCTCCAATTGTGTCAATTTCCTCTTTAAGCAATGTCGATAGTGCCTTATTCAATAACTCCTGAACACTTACAGCATTGGCCTGAATCTGCCAACCATGGTAATTGGTTCCTAGGTAGGATAGATGTATGAAATATCTGTAATACAACTCTTTGTCGCTTTTAAATTTAAACGCAAGGTAATTAGCATTTTTTTAAATGCAAAAAGGTTACAAAATATCTACATTATCTTAAATTTTTTCTTCAAACATCCATCTTCCAATTTTACCTATCTAACTTCCAAAACTCCAACTACTAACCATCATATTTTAAACTCCCTTTAACCACGTTTACCAAATAAATATCGAGGTTTTAACTTTTTTTAACATCGCTAGCATTTTAAAATTATGATATTTGCGAACGATCATAATAAAGTAAAGAAAATTGTTTTAATACGTATTTTAAAATGGCTGAATATGAGCGAAACTAGTACATTAAACATCAAGGAATTAAACGAAAGAATTCGGCTCGAAAGTTCATTTGTTGATATTATCAACCTAGAAATGAACAAGGTCATTGTTGGCCAAAAACATTTGGTTGAATCCTTGCTTGTTGGATTACTTGCCGATGGGCACATTCTACTTGAAGGTGTTCCAGGATTGGCTAAGACGTTAGCAATTAATACGCTATCCAACATCATAGATGTGAAGTTCAACCGAATTCAGTTCACCCCCGATCTTTTACCTGCCGACCTTATTGGTACTATGGTTTATAGCCCTAAGAGCGAGCAGTTTAATGTGAAGAAAGGGCCTATTTTTTCAAACTTCATTCTTGCCGACGAGATTAACCGTGCCCCCGCAAAGGTGCAGAGTGCCTTGCTTGAGGCAATGCAGGAACGTCAAGTAACTATTGGTGAGGTTACATACAAATTGGATGAGCCTTTCTTAGTGCTTGCTACTCAAAACCCAATAGAGCAGGAGGGAACATACCCACTTCCTGAGGCACAGGTGGATCGTTTTATGCTAAAGGTTAAAATCACATATCCTAAGGTGGAGGAGGAGCGTATGATTATGCGCGAGAACCTAGCATTAACATTCCCTAAACCAGAAAAGGTTTTAAAACCTGCCGATATTATAAATGCTCGCAAGGTTGTTCGCGAGGTTTATATGGACGAGAAGATTGAGAAGTACATCCTCGATATTGTGTTTGCTACACGTTTCCCAGCACAGCATAACCTACAGAAATTTGAGTCGATGATTAACTACGGTGCATCACCACGTGCATCTATCAGTTTGGCATTGGCATCAAAGGCTTATGCTTTTATTAAGCGTAGAGGTTATGTAATTCCTGAGGATGTTCGCTCTGTATGTCACGATGTTCTTCGCCATCGTATTGGTTTAACCTACGAGGCTGAAGCCGAGAATATTACAACAGAGGATATTATCACCGAGATTTTGAATACCGTGGAGGTTCCTTAGTATGATACGGAGTTTCAGGTTTATTGTCCTGATTATACCATTCTGGTTAATTCAGCTATCCGTACTGGGGCAGAATTACATTGGTATGCATAAGGATGATATCCGAAAGTTAACTCCCAAGGAATACAAGGGTTTTGTCTTTGAGAAAGAGGTGGAGAATGGCGACAGAAGTTTTATAAAGTTTGTGAATGTAATAGAGGAGCAAACGCTTCTGTTTATGCTGAATGAAAAAGGAATCTGCACCTCCGTATCGAGAATGTACAATACTTGGCTTTACGATCAGGTTCAAAAGGAACTGAAGAAGAACTATAAGAAAAAAGGTTCCGATACTTGGATTGAGAGTAAGGATGGTAAGAAGTACGAGATAAAACTCAAAAACGGCGAATGGTTTATAACAGTAACAACCCGACCAATAACAAATAACTAGTTGAGTTGTGGAAACATCGGATCTATTAAAGCGAGTTCGTAAAATTGAGATAAAAACGCGAGGTTTGTCGCGTCACATCTTTGCGGGTCAATACCACAGCGCCTTTAAGGGCAGAGGTATGGCCTTCAGCGAGGTGCGCGAGTACCGTTACGGCGACGATATCCGAAGCATCGACTGGAACGTAACTGCACGTTTCAACCAGCCCTACGTTAAGGTTTTTGAGGAGGAGCGTGAGTTAACCGTTATGCTTCTTATCGATGTTAGTGGTTCCGAGCATTTTGGAACATCTGAACTCTACAAAAATCAACTTATCACCGAGATTGCTGCGGTGTTAGCTTTCTCGGCAATTCAGAATAACGATAAAATTGGGGTAATCCTTTTCAGCGATAAGGTGGAGAAGTTTATACCACCACAAAAGGGACGTAAGCATATTCTCCGAATTATTAGCGAGATGCTTAACTATAAGCCCCAGAGCAAGGATACTAATATTGCCGAAGCGCTTAAATACCTCACCAATGCTATTAAAAAGCGTTGCACCGCATTTATTTTAAGTGATTTTGTTGATGTTGATACCAATTCGCAACCCCGTTTTGCCGATGCGCTTAGCATTGCCAACAATAAGCACGATGTGGTTGGAATTAGAATTTTCGATAAACGTGAAACTGAACTTCCTTCGGTGGGACTTGTGAAATTCCGCGATGCCGAAACTGGCAAGGATACCTGGATTGATACTTCGGACTCGTTGGTTCGTCGTAATTACAGTAAATGGTGGGTTGAAACAACCAGTAACCTGAAAACAACTTTCACCAAATCCAAGGTAGATTGGACATCCATAAGCACCGACGAGGATTATGTTAAACCATTAATTCTGCTATTTAAACGTAGAGCATGATGGGAGATAGACTTAAAATAGCATTAGCATTTATACTTGCGGGAAGTTTTACCAACTCTTTCTCGCAGTCCGACTATATTGCGTCCATTAAATCCAAAATTGACAGGGATACCATCCTTGTTGGCGACCAAATTTACTACACGCTGGTGGTTAATGGACAAAAGGGTGTGAAATTTCAACTTCCACAGGTTTCAGATTCTCTAGGAAATGGAGTTGAATTAGTTGGCAAACCCAAAATCGATTCTATTGTAACAGGTAACGATGTTACTATCACTTTACAATACCTGATTACAGCTTTCGATAGCGGACAGCACGTTTTTCCTGATTTGCCAGTTGTGGCAAGTATAAATGGGAGAACCGATAGCCTTTTTGCAGAGCAACAGTCGTTTTTTGTTAAGCCATTACAGAGAAGAGCTAAACCTGGCGAAATCTTCGATATTAAGCCACCTATCCGTGAACCAATAACCATATCGGAGGTTGCACCTTGGGCTGGTATTCTGATAGCTATTGTTGCAATTGTCGGCTTCTTAATTATGTACTTGGAAAGCAGGAAGAAGAATAAGCCATTCCTAAATCTATTTAAACCTGCGGAACCACCTCATCTTGTTGCTCTGCGTGAGTTAAATAGAATTCGAGAGGATAAACTGTGGAATACAGAGAATCATAAGTACTACTATACTCGCTTGGTTGATACTCTGAGAATTTACCTTGAGGGACGTTTTGGAATAAATGCTCCAGAGCAAACTACTTCGGAGATTTTAAGCGAGGTAAATAGGGTAGATTATGCCTTCAATGGTTTAAAGGATCAACTTCAGGAACTCCTTTTTGTGGCGGATTTGGTGAAGTTTGCAAAGCATACCCCTTTGGTTGCTGAGAACGAAACCAACCTTAACTTTGCTATCGATTTTGTGAATAAAACAAAACTTGAGGAGGACGTTAAGGTTGAGCCAACCGATGAAAATACGGTTATCGTGCAGGAAACTATTGATGAACAAAAAAAGTTAAACTAAGATGTCGGGACTAGTTTTTGCAAATCCAAAATTGCTGTACTTGCTTTTATTGGTACCATTTATGGTTGCTTGGTATATTTTTAGGCAAAAGGATACCAAAGCAAGTCTTCGTATATCAACTCTTGGTGGTTTTAGTAATTCAAAACCTTCAATCCGTGTTTTGCTTCGCCATTTACCCTTCGCATTAAGGATGGTTGTTATAATCCTTGTTATTTTTGCATTAGCACGTCCACAATCAACCAACATACAAAAGAATATTTCATCTGAAGGGATTGATATAGTTTTATCGTTGGATGTATCGGGAAGTATGCTTGCTCGCGACTTTAACCCCGATAGGCTTGGTGCAGCAAAGGAATTGGGAATTAAGTTTATTAGCGGTCGTCGCACCGATAGGCTAGGACTTGTAATATTTGCTGGCGAAAGTTTTACGCTTTGCCCCCTTACTACCGATCACGTTACCCTTATTAATATGTTCAAGGACATTAGCATGGGTGTACTTGAGGATGGTACTGCTATTGGATCGGGTTTAGCAACAGCAATTTCCCGATTAAAGGAGAGCGATGCAAAAAGTAAAGTAATCATTCTTTTAACCGATGGCGTGAACAATAGGGGAGAAATAGCACCGCTTACAGCCGCCGAAATTGCTAAGAGTTTTGGAATTAGAGTATATACCATTGGAGTAGGAACCTATGGCACAGCGCCATACCCTGTTCAAACTCCATTTGGAACACAATTTCAAGATATGAAGGTTGAGATTGATGAGGATTTACTCACCAAAATAGCGCAAATGACAGGTGGCGAATTCTTCCGTGCAGTCAATAATAAAGCATTGGAGGAGGTTTACGCCAAGATTGATACTCTGGAGAAATCGAAAATTGAGGTGACAGAGTATAGCCGTAGAGAGGAGCGCTATAGACCTTATGTGCTTGTAGCGTTTATGCTATTAATGGCCGAAATTATTCTTCGCAGAACATTATTGAGGAGTTTACAATAGTTGAAATTGATTAGAAAAATAGAAATAGCGTATGTTTAGATTTTCGAATCCTGAGTACTTATACTTACTTCTAGTCATTCCTGTATTGATTGCGCTTTACTGGTACACGGTTCGTATTCAGAAAGCCAACATCAAGTTATTCGGTAAATTCGATACCGTACTTGGTCTTATCCCGGGCATGTCATTTGTCCGTGGTTGGGTTAAGATGATATTTCTGCTAAATGCTTACCTATTTGTTGTTTTAGCATTGGCCGGACCACAATTTGGTGCAAAACTTACCGAGGTTAAACGTAAGGGCATTGAATTGATTATTGCCTTGGACGTTTCCAACAGTATGCTGGCCGAGGATATTCAACCCAATAGAATTGAACGCGCAAAACAATCAATTTCACAGTTAGTTGATAAACTTACCAACGATCATATTGGATTAATTGTATTCTCTGGCGATGCCTACGTTCAATTGCCAATTACTAGCGATTATGCATCGGCAAAGATGTTCCTATCATCAATTAATCCAGGAATGGTTCCCAAGCAAGGAACAGCAATTGGTAGCGCAATTGAGCTTGCAGCAAGTTCATTCAACCCAGAATCTAAGGCCAGCAAGGTAATTGTTGTAATCTCTGATGGCGAGAATCACGAGGACGATCCTGTAGAATCGGCAAAAGTTGCTGCTGAAAATGGAATTGTTATACATACAATTGGAATAGGCTCGCCCGATGGTGCCCCAATTCCAATAGGTGGAAATCAGAACTACCTTAAGGATGAGAATGGTAATGTGGTTGTAACAAAACTCGACGAGGAAACACTATCAAAGATTGCCGTTATTGGCAATGGAAAGTATGTGCGTGCAACCAATACACAGTTAGGACTTCTACCTTTATTCGAGAATATCAACAAAATGCAACGTTCCGAAATCAAGGATAAAGTTTACACTGAGTATAACGAGCAATTCCAATATCTACTTGCAATAGCATTACTTATTTTAATTGTTGAGTTCATAATTCTTGAACGTAAAAATCAATGGATTTCAGGTCTAAATCTGTTTGGCAATAAAAGGGGAGGTGAATTATGAAAAGACTTGCATTAGTTAGTTCCATTTTATTGTTGATAGCAATATCGGCTTATGCCCAAAATGAGCGTAAAGCAATCCGTAAAGGAAATAACGCTTTTGAGGATAAAGATTTTGTTGAATCGGAGGTGCAGTACCGTAAGGCATTAGAAACTAATATTCACTCTTTCAAGGGAAAGTTTAACCTTGCCGATGCGCAGTTCAAACAGGAAAAATACGACGATGCGTTAAAAACAATGGATGAGATCAATCAAACTGGCCTATCCAATACTCAAAAAGCAATGATTTATCATAATAAAGGTAACGCATTGTTTATGCAGCAGAAATTTCAGGAAAGCATTGATGCCTATAAGAATGCGCTAAAACTTAATCCAAACGATAACGAAACAAAGTACAATCTATCGGAAGCTAAGCGTATGCTTAAACAGCAACAGCAGCAACAGAATAAGGATAATAAGGACAACAAGGATAATAAAGATAATAAAGACCAGAACAAGGACGATAAGAAGGATAATCAGGATAATAATAAAGACCAGAATAAGGATAAGCAGGACAATAAAGACCAAAAGCAGCAGGAGCAGCAACCTAAAATATCTAAGCAGGATGCAGAGCGAATGTTGCAGGCAATTCAAAATAACGAGAAGGATATTCAGGAAAAAATGAAGCAGGAAAAAGCCAAGGCGGCTAAAGTGCGTGTAATTAAGAATTGGTAAGTAATCTACTTAATATATGATACGGAAATTACTAATTATTGCTCTTGTATTTATTTCGAGTGTTACATTAGCCCAAAATGTAACAATTGAAGCGTATGCTCCCAATGTTGTGGAGCTTGGAGAGCAGTTTAGGTTAACCTATACCCTAACAGCAAGACCCTCATCGTTCAATCCCCCTTCCATTGCCGATTTTGATGTAATTGCTGGGCCAAGTACATCTAGCAATACTAGTATTGAGATGATTAACGGTAAGGTTACTCAAACCCAAACGTACACCTACACATACATATTAGAAGCAACCAAGGAGGGAAAATTTAGCATAGATGCTGCTGAAGCCACAGTAAACGGCAATAAAATTAAGTCCAACGCATTATCAATTGAGGTTGTAAAGGCATCAGCGAATACACGTCAAAATAATCAACAATCTACCAAACAACAGGCTAGCGGTGCCGATTTACCAAACGATGAACTATTTGTTGCTATCGAAACAAACAAGAAATCGGCCTATGTGGGCGAACCTATCGAAGCCACTATCAAAATATATACCCGTGTTGGAATAGCTGGATTTGAGGAGGCAAAATTCCCAACATTCGATGGTTTCTGGAGTCAAGAGATTGCCACAGAGCAAAATATCTCTTTTGAAAGGGTAAATGTAAATGGTAAGATTTATAACGTTGGAACTATCCGTAAGTATTTGCTTTTCCCTCAAAAATCAAGCAAACTAGAGATTAATCCATTTGAGTTAGTTGTTGTATACCAAGGTCGTTCAACCCGTTCGCAGTCTATATTCGATGAGTTTTTTGGCGGAGTTGAGAACTATCGAAAACGTTTGGTTAGTAAACCTGTCAGCGTAAACATCAGACAACTACCAGATAACGCTCCAGAATCGTTTGTTGGTGCTGTCGGTGCGTATAAAATAGAAGCCACAACCGATAAAACAAAACTTAAAACCAACGAGGCAGTAACAGTAAAGTTGAAAATAACTGGTAGCGGAAACTTAAAGTTGGCAGGCGCTCCAAAGGTAGAGTTCCCCGCAGGTTTTGAACTTTTCGACCCTAAAGAGAGCGATAACATTAATACCACTGCTAATAATTCTTCTGGTACAAAAACTATCGAGTATATTGCAATTCCTCGCTCAGCGGGTAGCTTTGAGATACCACCTGTAGAATTCACCTATTTCGATTTGAATAAGGAATCGTATGTTACATTACGTTCAAAGGCAATGCCTATTGAAGTTTTGGTCGATTCTTCTGCTGCATCGGGTGTTATGATTACAGGTTACAGCAAGGAGGATGTTAAGTTTATTGGCAAGGATATTCGGTTTATCAAAACAAGCCATTCAAAGTTGCGTCCTATCAATTCGTTTGTGGTTACATCGGGAATCTATATTTTTATCTACATCATTCTTATTATTGCTTTCTTGGCATTCTGGTACTTGTACAGCAAGCATCGTGAACAAATGACCGATTTGAGCATTGTGCGCACACGTAAGGCAAACAAGACCGCTCAAAAACGCCTTAAGGAGGCAAGTATTATGTTAAATCAGGATAATGCCGAAAAATTCTACGAGGAAATTCACAAGGCTCTTTGGGGATATACAGCCGATAAACTCAGCATTCCTATTGCAAATCTTAATTCCGATAGGGTTAAGGAGGAATTGGCAAAGCGTGGCGTTGATAATGTTGATATTGAGGAATTTATAAGGATAATTGATGTGTGCGAATTTGCTCGTTTTGCTCCAGACAAAGAGCATTCGCAGATGGATGCGCTCTACGAGGCTACTTACACCTTGATTTCGAAGTTTGAGCAAACTTTAGGTAAAGCAAAGTCGAATCTTTGGTAAAACTGTATCAACTATGACAAAAAGAATATTTATAACATTCACATTGATTGGTGCTACTTTGGGTTCGTTACTTGCCCAAAAGCCACAAATGTTGATTGACAAAGCGGATAAACTATATACCGAGGGTAAATATCAGGATGCAATTAGCAATTACGAGGCTGTAGTAGGACAGGGGTTGCAGAATGCAGAGCTATACTATAACCTAGGGAATGCTTACTTCAAAATAAAGAATATTCCTGCTGCCATTATTAACTACGAGCGCGCACACCTTCTTAATCCTGACGATGAGGATATAAAGTTTAACTTGGATTTAGCGCGAACCTATACTGTAGATAAAATTGAGGTGCTGCCTGAGTTTTTCTTAGTATCGTTTATCAAAGGTTTTAGGAACTGGTTTAGTTCAAATTCTTGGGCCTATATCGCGATTTTCTCATTTGCATTGGTGCTTGCACTTGTTTTGTTCTTCTGGTTCTCACGCAGTTTCGAAATTAGGAGGTATGCATTTGGTGTTGCCGTATTTTTATCGGTGATATTCGTGGTATCGTTAGTTTTTAGCATAAGCCAAAAGAATCAGGTTGTTAAGCGCAGCAGCGCTGTTATTTTTGCACCGGTTGTTTCGGCAAAAAGTTCACCCGACGAATCGGGTAAAGACCTGTTTATTCTACATGCAGGCACCAAGGTTGAACTGGTACGACCTGTAGGAGAGTGGTGCGAGGTTAAACTTGCCGATGGCAATAAGGGTTGGATACCAAAAACTTCATTTCAAAAAATATAATCTATTGAACAAGGACGACACGGATTAGACTGGTTTACAATGGTTTAATCCGTGTTAATTGTGTCATCTGTGTTCTAATTTCATTCTAAATTCTTCTTTCGTATCTTTGCTGTCTTAATTTCTAGCGATTGAAACTAGCAAAAGACTTTACCACCGGAAATATTGGTAAGCAAATTTTCAGTTTGGCTATACCAATTATGGGCACTGCGTTTATCCAAATGGCATACAATATGACCGATATGCTTTGGATAGGCCAAATTGGTAGCGATGCCGCTGCGGCGGTGGGGGCTGCCGGTTTCTTTCTTTGGTTGGCCAATTCATTTGTATATACAACAAAAGTTGGCGCCGAGGTTACTATTGCCCAGAGTTTGGGCTCAGGGAATGGGCATATGGCTTTACGCTACGCTCGTCACGCCTTAGTTATTGCCATTGTTATGGGCGTAATTTATGGCCTTTCCATATTCATTTTTAGCTCAAACCTTGTAGCATTTTTCCAACTTGGCAATGAAGCTGTTAATAACGATATGGAAGCTTACCTCAAGATTATTGCCCCTGGAATGCTATTTACATTTTTAAATCCCACCTACTCTGGAATGTATAATGGCAGTGGCTTATCCCGAATTCCGTTCAAGGCCAATGCCGTTGGGTTAATCATAAATATCATTCTTGACCCTCTTTTAATATATGGTATAGGGCCATTTCCTAGAATGGAGGTTGAAGGAGCCGCCTACGCAACGCTTATCTCGCAGGGAGTTGTTACTGTTGTGTTTTACTTTTATTCCCGTTCACAGAGTTCTCCTTTCCGCGATATGCTAAAGGGTTTTTCACCCGATAGGGCCTTATTTGCAAGAATATTCAAGTTAGGTATTCCCGTTTCCTTGCAGAGTGGATTGTTTGCTGTTTTTGCAATGATTCTAGCCCGTATAGCCGGTGGTTGGGGACCAATTGGGGTAGCCGTGCAAAGTGTTGGTGCTCAAATTGAAGCAATTTCATGGATGACAGCCTCAGGTTTTGCAACAGCCCTTTCGAGTTTTGTAGGACAGAACTATGGGGCTCGGAATTTTAAACGTATCCGGTTAGGGTACTACAGAACGCTAGGGATAACAATGACAGTAGGCTTAGTAACATCTATACTCTTTATTGCATTTGGCGAATTTATATTTGGTCTTTTTATTCCTGAACCACAGGCTATGACTGAAGGTGGTATCTATTTAAGGATTCTTGGTTTTTCTCAACTATTTATGATACTTGAAATTACCACCGCAGGTGCGTTTAACGGAATGGGGAAAACCTTACCGCCTTCAATAACAGGTATTTTGCTTAACGGTTTACGTATTCCAATGGCAATAGGACTAACCGCAGCAGTTGGATTAAGCGGTGTTTGGTGGAGTATTACCATTTCGAGTTGGCTAAAGGGAATCGTTCTTTTTATTTGGTTTGCTATAATTCTGCTCAAACTGCCTATTATTAGGGAAAAATATAGCTTGCCGCAGAAACTATTCTTCCATATTATTCCTAACAGAACCCGCCAGCAGTTTTTTGATGGGTGTTGCGACAAAACTATTAACTCAGATAAAACTTAGATAGATCCTTTTTAACAATTTGATAATTAATTGTTTATTTGTAACTTGTATTGGCATTTTTTCCATTTTAAACCATTCTTGTTCTGCATTGTTACTAGTAGCATAAATAATTAAATCTTTAAACAATGAAATATCTAACATTTATCTTGGCAATTGCAATATCGTTTAGTGCATTTGCCCAAACCAAAACCTTACACGACTTTACAGTAAAAAATATCGATGGTAGCGATTTTAAACTGTCGCAGTTTAAAGGGAAAAAAGTAATGGTGGTTAACGTAGCATCAAAGTGCGGATTAACACCACAGTATGAAGAACTACAGGCTCTTTACGAGAAGTATAAGGATAAAAACTTTGTAATTATTGGTTTTCCCGCCAATAACTTCCTTAAGCAAGAACCCGGTACAAATGCTGAAATAAAGGAGTTTTGCACATCAAAGTACGGGGTAACCTTTCCAATGATGGAAAAAATATCAGTTAAGGGCTCGGATATTCATCCTCTATACGTTTGGCTGACACAACAGAGTCAAAATGGAGTAATGGATAGCGAGGTAAAGTGGAACTTTCAGAAGTACTTAATTGATGAGAATGGTAAATTGGTTGATTTTATTCCTCCTCGCGAGAAACCAAATTCCGAAAAAGTTATTAAATGGCTTGAAGGCAAATAAATGATTAGACCACAAATGACACAGGTTTTACAGATTATCACAAATCTGTTCAATTTGTGTCATCTGTGTTCTATTAGTCTTACTTCTTCAGCCTATCCTTTTCGCCTTTATACTTGCCATTGGCCAATTCAATAGTCATCAGGAATCCAAGTTTGGCAATTTTTTCAACTAAATCTTTATTGATTATCTCGGCCTTGTCGGTGGTTTGATGTAAGTATTTATATCCCCCAGAGGTGTTAAAGTATAATGTTGATATTCCTGCTTTGTAAAATGCCTCAGCATCGGCTCCGCCACCGCCAAAGGTCTTTTTCGAAAGCATCTTGGTGTGATTTTTATCGAATTGTTTTGCCTTTTTCCATAGCTTAGGATAACTCCACTTACCTCCAATTGCAATACTATCGCCCTGCCCAACACAATCAAAATTCATCATTGCAATTGTCTTTGATAAATCAATGGGCGAGTTGGCTACAAAATACTTAGAGCCCTTCATTCCCGACTCTTCCGATGAGAATGCTACAAAAACCACAGAACGCTTGAGTTTAACCTCAGATTTTTTAATGGCTTCAGCAATGGCTATTAACGTTGCTACACCCGATGCATTATCGTCGGCACCAGGAAAAAATAAACTCTCGGTTTGATAGCCTACGTGGTCTAAATGTGCTCCAAGCACAACAAATTCATTTTTCAACTTAGGGTCGCTACCCTCAATAAAACCTACAACATTGGAGGTTTGCTTTTCGGGAATATAATCGGTTTCCACGTTAATCATCAGCCATTTACCTGTTTCAATAGAGTGGGGAGCCTTATCTTTTGTAATAAGTTCATAGTACTCCTGAGGTTTCATAGGCAGTTCTGCAAAAATTGAATCGGTAACGCTGGTGCCTGCCTGTAGCATTGGAAAGTCTGGAATATGCGGGCCTGCACCACACGATATACTTCCATACATCATAGTGTTGGGAAACAGTTTAGGTTCACCAATTATGATTAAAGCCTTGGCGCCTAAATCCTTTGCAATTCTTGCCTTTGCACGTGGCGATATATCGCCCCAACTTCCGTTTTTCGATTTCCACGATGGTGCGGTTTTAAATACCATTACTATCTTATCCTTCACATCTATGCTCCGGTAGTCGTTGTACTCATCGGTTTTAATTCCAAAACCAGCAAAAACAACTTCACCCTTAATAACCCCTGCGCCAGTAAAACCTCTACAGGTAAAATCCTCGCCAAGTTTGAAAAAATGAAAGGTTCTGCCATTCTTATCCATTAAAAGCAACTGAGCCTTTTTGATAATGTTTACCTCTTCGTTAAAGTACTGTAGCAT
Organism: Bacteroidota bacterium; assembly: GCA_029560875.1. Lineage (GTDB taxonomy): Bacteria > Bacteroidota > Bacteroidia > Bacteroidales > Tenuifilaceae > SB25. The sequence goes on from JAKQKB010000173.1 coordinate 74,685, forward strand.
ACTGGGTTGGTTTATTGGCTTAACCCCAGCGTTCTTAAGTCTAGTACCAACATACCTTGCCGCTTGGTCGTACTCAGCCGTTCCAGGTAAGCGTCCATTAAACCGACTCGATGATAAGTAACCAATTGTCTGTACTATATCCTCGGATTTTATAGTATTTAATCCAATATCAACTGTCTTTTGAGAGTATAAATAGAGTGGATTAAACCACATTAATAATATGATAGATGCTGTAAACCTCATAATCCTTAATTTATTCCCTAAAAATAGGAATTCAAATTGTAATGGTTAACAAATCTGCTTATTTTTGTAAAAACCGCTACTGTTATGGCAAATTTATTTGATAATCCAGAGTTGTATTCCTATGTAGTTCTTCCTATTCTTATTTTTCTTGCCCGTATTTGCGACGTGACTATTGGTACACTAAGAATTATTTTTGTATCGAAAGGACAGAAGAACATTGCTCCATTCCTTGGTTTCTTTGAGGTTTTTATCTGGATAGTGGCTATTAGCCAAATAATGAAAGGCGCAAGCAATATATACTGTTATTTGGGATATGCAGCAGGTTTTGCAACCGGAAACTATGTAGGTATGCTAGTTGAAGAGAGGCTTGCCGTAGGAAACTTGTTGGTTAGAATTATTACAACAAAAGATGGAGTTAAGTTAGTAAAACTCTTGAGTTCCAAGGGGCATGGAGCAACATCGTTTAGTGCCGAAGGCTCAATGGGAAACGTTAATATTGTTTATTCTGTAGTTAATAGGAAAAATATGGGCGAAATACAGCAAATTCTTAACGATTATGACCCAAAACTATTCTATACCCTAGAGGATATCCGTAAGGTAAATGCTGGAATATTTCCAGAAAAAATGTCTTCGCCACTATCGCCGTTGATGCGGTGGAGGAAGGGAAAGTAATTGTTGGTGAATTAGATAATAAGAGAATAGGTTATTTAGAGAATAAGTGAATATAAAACTGAACTAAACTCAATAACCTATTTAACTAAATAACCCAAACCCTCTACCTAACGAAATGAGGCATTTCTGCTGGTAGTTCAATCGAAAACTCTACCATTCCTGCAACCTCTCCATCCTGATGCCAAGGTGTTTGGTAAATCAACTTTTTGATTCCGTTTTTCTCAATTGTATAGGTGTTGGACTCGTTATTGTTCATCAGCCGATGAATGGTTTCCACTGAACGTGGGCTATGACAATCAAACAGACTTTTTCCAATCAAATCCTTGCCGCCCCACTTCTCAAAGGTTCGTTGCGATTTCTCGTTCATATAAAGGATAATACCATTCCTGTCGCAAACCGTAATGGCGCAATTCAAACTTTTAGCCCAATCTGGAATATTGTACATAGCCGTAATCTTTTTACAAATCTATAAATAGTAAGCGAATTCTTAATTCAAAATTCCGATTTCTTCTTTTTTTAATATCTTGCAACTTCCTAAAATTAGATACTGCAATGAAAGCAAAAAATGTAAAATCAACTCGCACACCTATTTACCGCGATGCAGGTTTTTTACTTGGCGATATTCCCACAATGAAAAAGGCGTTTGCCGACGAGGTTGGTCATCCAATCAATCCAGACATATATATATACTCCCGCTACCGAAATCCAACCGTAGTTGCTGCGGAGGAGTACTATTGCGAGATTGAGGGCTGTAAGTGGTCGTTGCTTTCGCAATCGGGGATGGCCGCCATAGATATTGCCCTGTCAATATTTCAGAAGAATAATCAACCCAATAAATGGGCTTTCTTCACGGAGATTTACGGTGGAACAAACTCATTCATCGATAAAGTACTTGTAAATAGAAGAGGTATTGAGGCTATTCGCTTTGCTCCCGACGGAAATACATACTCGCTTGAGGCGTTTGAAAAATTTATGTCGATAAACAAACCTCAGGTTGTGTTCTTCGAGGTGATTTCGAACCCAATGCTACTGGTTGCCGATGCTATCGAAATTATTAAAATATCAAAGAAGCACGGTGCTGCTGTAGTGGTTGACAATACTTTTGCAACACCTTATCTATTTAAACCGCTCGATTTTGGTGCCGATTTAGTTATTCACAGTGCCACTAAGTACCTTGCTGGACATGGAAACTTATCGGCTGGTATAGTATCTGGATATGATATGAAATTAGCCGCCGAGGCTATTGAGTACCGTAAATGGGCTGGTCATATGATATCGCCCGATGAGGCTTATAGGCTTCATGATATGCTTAAATCGTTCAACATTCGCATAAAGCAGCATTTCGATAACGCTTATGCCATTGCTCGTTTTCTGGAGAAACATCCTACTATTGAGTCAGTTTGCTACCCTGGTTTGAGCACTCATCCAACGCATTCCATATCAACTAAACTATTTGGAGAAAAAGGCTTTGGGGCAATTGTTACGTTCGATATTAAAGGAAAATCGTTCGAGGATAAACAGCAAAAATGCAATAAGTTTATTCAAGCCGTATCGAGTAGCATTCCTCTTGTTCCCACATTAGGCGATTCTGACACCATTCTTATGCCAGTAGAGCCTGTTTGGGGCGACAGGTATCCATTCCCTGGAATGATTAGGCTCTCAATAGGTATAGAGAATGCTGAAAAAATTATTGAGATTCTTAATTCTGGATTAAAAGAATTATAAATCTGTTAGCGTTCTAACATTAATTTATTGTTAACTTTTACGTTTTGTTATTATTTTCACAATTATTTTTTTTGAGATATTAATTTGATAGACAGTTAATTATATCATTTCACAAGAAATGTTAGCGACATTGTAGTTAAAAATATTAACAAATGTCATAAATTTATACATTGCCAAAAAATATATTTGTGCAATCTGGGCAATCAGTTTTATTACCGAAATAAAAGTTAAATAATTAATAAATAATACATTAACATTAATATTGTTTGGAGGAACTACCATGCAGAATAAACTTCAAGAGCTAACCGACAAAATCTACCGCGAAGGTCTTGAAAAAGGGCAGGAGGAGGCCAACCAGATTATTGGTAAAGCTAAGGATGAAGCATCGAAAATTCTAAACGATGCAAAATTGCAAGCTGAGCAAATAATTGCCGCTGCCCACAAGGAAGCCAACGACTACAAGAAAAATGTGGAGACCGAAATCAATCTGTCCGCAAAACAAGTAATGGGTGGATTAAAGCAGGAAATCACATCGCTTATTGAGGCAAAACTTTTTGAGGCACCAACAGTGGACGCTCTTAAAGATGCCGATTTTGTTAAGAAGATTATCGAAACAGCCATCAATCGCTGGGAACCTAATTCGCCAGAGAAAGTATCTCTTAAAGTACTTGTTCCAGCCGATATGGAAAAATCTATGAACGACTACTTTGTAAACAAAACTCACGCAAAATTGAATGCATCTGTTGAGTTTGCTGTTGATAAAGCAATTAAGTATGGTTTCAAAATTGGTCCAAAGGATGGCAGCTACATTGTAAGCTTTACCGAGTCCGATTTTGAGTCGCTTTTCAAAGATTACATGCGTCCAAAGATTGTAACATTGCTTTTTGGAGGAAAATAGCATGATGCGCAACTACTATTATTTGGTAGCCAGTCTTCCTGAACTTTTAATAGACCAGGAACGAAAGGATTTTAGCGTAAATGCACTTAAAGCCGAAGTAAAGGAAAACATTCATCCTTTAGATTATCAATTGGTAGAGTTTTTACATTTACCATACGATAACGAGAATTTCCTTAATCAAATTCTGAAGCGAGGATTCGAGTACAACGAATTGGGCGGGATTGACAAGTCTACCTTTGATGAGCTAGACGAAAACGTTTCTCAACTTCCTGAGTACATGCAGGATTTCTACTACCAAATTACTGGCAAGCAACGAAATCCTGAAGAAGAAATTGAGGTTGTTGACGACGAAGACAAAGATTATAATGCCATAGAAAAACATCCCGAAACAATTTTTCAGGAGAAGTTTTACGAGTTGGCCATTAATCATAAAAATCAATTTCTTAGCCAATGGTTCACGTTTATTCGCGACTTTAACAATATTCTTGCAGCCATCAATTGCCGTAAATTAGGTGTTGACCCTGCAAAGCATCTTGTTGGCAATTATCCTTTAATTGAGGTGCTTGCAAAGAGTCATGCGTCGGATTTTGGTATTAAAAAGGAAATAGAGTATTTTGAGAAGATTCTTCAGATTTCCGAAATCCAGGATGTTTTAGAACGTGAGCGAAGATTCGATTTGTTGAAGTGGGATATGGCTACCGAACTCACAACGTGGGATTACTTCAATATAAACATTATTCTCGCATTCTTTATCAAGGCAAGTATTATTAACCGTTGGTTAAAACTCGATGCAAAAATTGGCGAAGGTCTATTTAAACACCTATTCGATGATTTAAAGGCTTCATACGATATTGCCAACAACTTGCACTCGTAATTGTGGTTTGATAATTAAATAAAGTAAAAACAATAATAGGATACGAATGAAAACTAAAGGTAAAGTAACCGGAATTATTGCCAACCTTGTTATTGTAGAGGTTGATGGCCCGGTTGCCCAGAATGAGATTTGCTACATCAATCTTTCTGGAGTAAACCTAATGGCCGAAATCATTAAGGTCATAGGTAAACTTGCATACGTTCAGGTTTTTGAAAGTACTCGTGGACTTAGAGTTGGAGACTCTGTTGAGTTCCAAGGTCATATGCTTGAGGTAAGCCTTGGGCCTGGACTACTTTCTAAAAACTATGACGGATTGCAGCACGATTTGGCCAAAATGAATGGTATTTTCCTACAACGTGGCGATTATACCGATGCTTTGGATATGGACTCAACTTGGGAATTTACACCAACTGCAACACCAGGAACGCAAGTTACTGCTGCTGATTGGTTGGGTGAAGTTCCTGAAGGTTGGCTCAATCATAAAATAATGGTTCCATTCACACTGACAGATAAATACACAGTTAAATCTATAGTATCAAAGGGAACCTACAAAATTACCGATACCATTGCTGTTTTAACAAACTCAAAAGGCGAGAATGTTAATGTAACCATGGTTCAGAAATGGCCTGTTAAAAGAGCTATTACTGCATATCGCGAAAAACCTCGTCCATTCAAAATTATGGAAACAGGTGTAAGGGTAATTGATACTCTTAACCCAATTGCCGAGGGTGGTACAGGGTTTATTCCCGGTCCATTTGGTTGTGGAAAAACAGTACTTCAGCACGCATTGGCAAAACAGGCTGAGGCCGATATGATTATTGTAGCAGCCTGTGGAGAACGTGCAAACGAGGTAGTTGAAATTTTTGCTGAGTTCCCTCATCTTGTCGATCCACGTACTGGACGTAAATTAATGGAACGTACTACAATTATCTGTAACACATCCAATATGCCCGTTGCATCGCGCGAAGCGTCAGTTTATACAGCAATGACTATTGGTGAGTACTACAGGTCAATGGGATTAAAAGTCCTTCTTTTGGCTGACTCTACTTCACGCTGGGCACAGGCACTTCGCGAAATGAGTAACAGGCTAGAGGAACTTCCTGGTCCAGATGCATTCCCAATGGACTTGCCTGCTATTATTGCAAACTTCTACGCTCGTGCAGGTATGGTTTACCTTAATAATGGAACAACTGGTTCTGTTACCTTTATTGGTACAGTATCGCCTGCAGGTGGTAACCTAAAGGAGCCTGTAACAGAATCAACTAAAAAGGCAGCTCGTTGTTTCTATGCACTTTCACAGCAACGTGCCGATAGTAAGCGCTATCCTGCTATTGATTCAATGGATAGTTACTCTAAATACTTGGAATATCCTGAAATTCAAGAGTATTTAAACAAAAACATCAGCCCTAACTGGGTTAATCTTGTTTTAAAATCCAAGAATATTGTTCAGCGTGGCAAAGAGGCCTATGAGCAAATAAATATCCTTGGCGATGATAGCGTACCGTTGGATTATCATGATAGATTCTGGAAGGCAGAAATTATCGACTTTGTAATTCTCCAACAGGATGCATTTGATAAGATTGATTCTAATACGCCATTACAGCGTCAGCGTTTTATGCTGGAAAAAGTAATGTCGATTGCTGATATGAACTTCAAGTTTGATGGTTTTGAGCAATGTTCACTTTACTACAAGCGCATTATTAATGCCCTTAAGCAGATGAACTATTCCATATTCCAAACCGAAGAGTTCTACAATTACGAGAAAGAACTTCAAACAATCCTTAACGAAAGAAGAGTTGAATAATGGAAACTAAAGCATTTCAAAGGATATACACCCAATTAATGGGTATAACCAAAGCTACGGTTACTCTTAAGGCGCAGGGTGTTGCTAACGAGGAACTTGCAATGGTTCATGGTCGTCTGGCTCAGGTGGTTAAAATATTCGGTGATATGGTTACTCTTCAGGTTTTCAGTGGTACCGAGGGTATCCCGACTAACGCTGAGGTTGTATTCTATGGAGAGCCTCCAAAGTTAAAGGTAGGCGATGATTTGGCTGGTCGATTCTTCGATGCCTATGGTCGTCCGCTTTTTGGTGCTACCGAAATTGAAGGAGAACCACGCGAAATCGGAGGTCCTTCAGTAAACCCTCTTAGACGCGAGCAACCATCGGAGCTTATTGCAACAGGTATTGCAGGTATCGACCTTAATAATACACTGGTTACAGGACAGAAAATTCCATTCTTTGCGGACCCCGACCAACCTTTTAACCAGGTTATGGCAATGGTTGCGCTTCGTGCTCAGGCCGATAAGATTATCCTTGGTGGTATGGGACTTTCGAACGACGATTTCCTATTCTTCAAGAATGTATTCGAGAACGCAGGAGCATTGGACCGTATCATTAGTTTCGTTAATACCACTGAGCAGCCTCCTGTTGAGCGCTTGCTTGTTCCTGATATGGCTCTAACTGCCGCTGAGTACTTTGCAGTTCAAAAAAATGAGAAGGTATTGGTTCTTCTAACCGATATGACCCTATATGCCGATGCATTAAGTATTGTATCGAACCGTATGGACCAAATTCCATCTAAGGACTCAATGCCAGGTTCTCTTTATTCCGACCTTGCTAAGATTTACGAAAAAGCAGTTCAGTTCCCCGATGGTGGTTCCATCACTATTATTGCAGTAACTACGCTTTCGGGTGGCGATATTACTCACGCTATTCCAGATAATACTGGTTATATTACCGAGGGACAGCTATTCCTACGTACCGATAGCGATACCGGAAAAGTTATTGTTGACCCTTTCCGAAGCCTATCGCGTTTGAAACAGCTTGTAATTGGTAAAAAAACCCGCGAGGACCATCCTCAGGTGATGAACGCTGCAGTTCGCCTTTATGCCGATGCTGCTAACGCAAAAACAAAACTTGAGAACGGTTTCGATTTGACTGAGTACGATGAGCGCGCGCTAAAATTTGCTCACGACTATTCAATGAAACTTTTGGCAATTGACATCAATATCGAGGTTGATACTATGCTCGATACTGCTTGGCAACTATTTGCTAAATATTTCTCCCAAACAGAGGTTGCAATTAAGAATGAGTTAGTTCAAAAATATTGGCCTAACTAATAATTCTTAAACAATTAAAACTGAATAAAATGGCAATTAAGTTTCAGTTCAATAAAACCTCGCTTAACGACCTGAATAAACAGCTCAAGGTACGTCTACGCGCTTTGCCTACCCTAAAAAATAAGGAATCGGCGTTGCGTATGGAAGTAAAAAGGGCTAAGAATAAGGTTCAAGAACTCGACGATGCGCTAACCACTAAAATTAAGAATTATGAGTATATGGTTAGTCTTTGGGGAGAGTTTGAACGTAATTTGGTTATTATAGAAGACGTTAAGTTGGGTAGAATCAAAATTGCTGGGGTGAAAATACCTATTTTGGAGGAAGTTCAGTTTAAGGTTAAAGAGTATAGCGTTTTTTCCCGTCCATTCTGGTACACAGAAGGGGTAAAGATATTGCAGGAGATGGCCTCAATTGGCATTGAACGCGATTTCTACTACGAAAAAATGCGATTGCTCGATTATGCCCGTAAAAAGACAACTCAAAAGGTAAACCTTTACGAAAAGGTGCAAATTCCTGGCTATGAGAATGCCATTCGTAAGATTAAACGATTCCTTGAGGATGAGGAGAATCTTTCGAAATCGGCTATGAAAATCGTGAAAAAACGTTACGAAAACGCGGAGGTTGAGTCATGATTGTACCAATGACCAAATATTCTTTTCTTGTGTATCACAAGCAATACGAAGAATTTCTGAACGAAATCAGAAATATTGGTGTGGTACACATAATTGAAAAACCATTTGAGGAGACCCAAACCTTAAAAGCCAATAAGAGTTTACTAAACGAATACTCTAGCACTATAAGCGCTCTTAAAAAGAGACTTAAAGCAAAGAATATTGAACCAGAGTCGCTTGTAAATACTGAGAACACTGAGGTTGATGGTTTTACCCTGCTTGAAGAGTTCAAGAACTACCAGCAAAGGCTTGAGTACAACAACCAGAAGTTGGTCTCTTTAAAGAAAGAACTGAGTGCTGTAGAACCTTGGGGCGATTATGATTTGCATAGAATTGAATCGCTAGCAAAAAATAGTCTCTCTTTTAGATTCTTTGTTGTTTCAAAGCACAAATTCAACCCTGATTGGGAAAACCAGTATCCAATTGAAGTTATTAATGAGATTGCAGGATTGGTATACTTTGTTTTAGTTCAGCCCAACAAGGAGAATTTTGAGATTGAGGCCGAAGAGGTTAGAATTCCAAAAGCATCGTTTGCTCAACTCAAAAGTGAAATTGACTTCTTTGTAAATGATAGTATTAAGGTTAATAACGAACTCGATAATATTGCGAATCAGATAGCAGTCTTAGAGACAGCAAAAAACAATCTATTTGGCGAAATCTCTTTCGAGAGAGTTAAACTTAGCACTAAGAAAGAAGCCGATGAGCGTTTAATGTTGCTTGAAGGGTGGATTCCTGAAGAAAATTCCTCATTAGTTTCAGATTATTGCGACAAAATAGGAGTTTTATACCTATCAGGCAAACCTGAGGAGACAGACAAAGTGCCTATATTGCTGAAAAATAACAAGTTTGCTAAGTTATTTGAACCAATTGGTAAACTTTACTCTTTGCCAGCTTACGCAGAAATTGACTTGACTGCGTTTTTGGCTCCATTCTTCATGGTTTTCTTCGGTTTTTGCCTTGGCGATGCAGGTTACGGTTTAACTATACTTGCCTTAGTTACTTACTATAAGATGTTTAAGGCTAAAGCCGATATCAAACCTATATTAACATTGGTTCAGTATTTAGGTGCTGCTACCATTTTAATGGGTATGGTTTCTGGAACTGTATTCGGCGTTAATTTACTTGATACTGGATACTTGCTAAATAGCGAATCCCTAAAATTCCTAGCCAATAGCAATGTACCTCAGGATATTATATCTAAAATATCCAGTATTGTTGGTCAGCATTACGCTACTAGAGACCAATATTTTGCAGCAATATCTGGAGCAATTGGAGCCGAAGGCTTAAATGAGTACAAATCGGAGTTTATGAGAAGCGCTTTCTCTGATTATTCCGTATTGAATTCGTTCAGGCATTTAATCCTCGACTCTCAGAATATGTTCAACCTGGCCATAGTATTTGGTATGTTTCAAATATTGTTCGGAATGGGTATGAAAGCTGCTAATATGATTAAGCAGAAAAGTTTCATCTTCTCCGTTTCAACCATTTCTTGGATGATACTAATTATTGGCCTGATTGTTTTACAAGGTGGTGCTGCTGGGGGATATTTCACTAAAGAGTTTGTAACCACACCAACATATATACTGCTAGGTGTTACTGGTGTTGGAATACTATTCTTTAACGACCCTTCTGCAAATATCTTTATCAGTTTCGCCAAAGGTTTGTACGATATTTATGGTATGGCAACAGGTATTTTCGGCGACTTACTATCGTATATTCGATTGTTTGCGCTTGGAACTTCTGGTGCTATCCTAGGATTCGTTATCAATCAAATAGCAGTTCAATTCCTGTCTATTCAATACGCTGGACCTGTTCTGTTTGTGATATTTTTAATAATTGGACACACACTGGTACTTCTACTATCTGTTCTAGGTGCCTTTGTACATCCATTACGTTTAACTTTTGTTGAGTTTTACAAAAACTCTGGCTTTGCTGGAGGTGGAAAAGCTTATAAACCATTTACTAAATAATAATTAACTAATCAATAAGGAGAATTTTTATGGAAAACGTAACAGTAATTCTTGCATACACTGGATTGGTGCTAATGGTACTTCTCACAGGTATTGGAAGTGCAGTTGGAACAGTTATGGGCGGTAACGCAACTGTTGGTGCTATGAAGAAAAAGGACGATGCTTTTGGTAGCTATATGCTTCTAAGTGCTCTTCCTGGTACACAAGGTCTTTACGGTTTTGGGGGTTTCTTCATTATTAACAGTAAAGGAATTATCAGTGCAAGTATGAATATGACCCAAGCCCTTGCAATTTTAGCAGCAGGTGTCATTCTTGGTGTTGTGGGATTAATCTCAGCAGTTCGTCAGGGTCAGGTTTGTGCTAACGGTATCAACGCTATTGGTAATGGCCACGATGTGTTTGGTAATACTATGATTCTTGCCGTATTCCCAGAGCTTTACGCTATTATCGCTTTTGCAACTACCTTTATCATCAGTCAATCGTTGTAATTGCTTGTCAAATAAGTAAAAAAAGCCGACTTAACGTCGGCTTTTTTTGTTTTCGTTCTTGTACCAGAAGAAGTAACTTTGCTGCTTCTGCTTTTCTTGCTTTGTTCTGGCTACATATACTTTCTCTCCAGTATAAGGGTCAACTCCTGTGTAGTATATTGTGGATGCCAATGTCATTGGTGTTGGTGTAAAATCTTGAACCTGCTCCAGTTTGAAGTTTAAACGCCTTGTTTCATCGGCAAGGTTCTGCATATCCTGGTCGGTGCTTGCAGGATGGCTCGATATAAAGTAAGGTATAAGTTGCTGATTTAATGAGAATTTATGGTTGATGTCATCAAACTTTTGTTTAAGTAAGTGGAAGAGTTTAAACGATGGTTTGCGCATCATTTTCAGCACTCTATCCGACGTATGCTCGGGAGCAACCTTTAACCTGCCCGAAACGTGGTATCTGCATAGATTCTCGAAGTATTCCTGTTCAGCCTTACTTTGCTTATCGATGAATAAATCGTAGCGTACGCCACTACCTATAAATGCCTTCTTAATTCCATCAATCTTCCTAACCTTGCTGTAGAGTTGATTTATCGACTCGTGACTGGAATTTAGATTATTACAGACACTCGGGAATATGCACGATTGACGCTTACATTTTTCGCAAATACTGAGGTCTTTTCCTTGCATCCTGTACATATTGGCCGATGGGCCACCAATATCACTCAAATACCCCTTAAATCCTGGTAGTTTCTTGATTTTCTCAATCTCATCCAGAATCGATTTCTCGGAACGCGATGAAATGAATCTTCCCTGATGAGCCGAAATGGTACAGAAACTGCATCCTCCAAAGCATCCTCGGTGAATATTCACCGAGAATTTAATCATCTCCCAAGCAGGAATTGCTTTATCCTTATAGCGTGGGTGAGGCAAATGTGTGTAGGGTAAATCGTACCAACTATCAATTTCGTTGGTGCTAGGAAGCGGATATGGAGGGTTAACAACTACGCATTTATCGTTTACGGGCTCAACCAAGCATTTAGCATTCATCCGGTTCGATTCCGACTCAATTAGCTTAAAGTTCTCGCCAAACTTCAGTTTATCCTTGAGGCAATCATCGTAGGAGTGAAGGTTGATGGTGTTTTTGGACTTGCTGTACTTTTCCAAATTTGAATCAACATAGCCAATCTGTGGAATATCTCTGAGTTGATAAATGCTAGCACCTCTCGATAATCGTTGAGCAATCTCCACTATTGGTTTTTCGCCCATACCGTAAACAAGTATATCAGCCTCACTATCAATCAATATCGAAGGTTTCAAAGTATTGCTCCAGTAATCGTAGTGTGTAAATCGCCTAAGCGAAGACTCTATTCCACCAATCACTAGAGGTGTATTCGGATATAATTTCTTTATAATATTGGAGTAAACTTTTACAGCATAGTCGGGCCTATAGCCCGAAACTCCGCCTGGTGTGTAAGCATCATCGCTACGTAGGCGTATATTGGCCGTATAGTGGTTCACCATTGAGTCCATACATCCCGATGATACAGCAAAGAATAGACGCGGTTCTCCAAGTTTTTTAAAATCGCGTAAATCGTCGCGCCAGTTGGGCTGAGGAACAATAGCAACTTTAAAACCAGCGTTTTCCAATACCCTACCAATAACAGCAGCGCCAAACGAGGGATGGTCAACATAGGCATCGCCTGTAAATAGGATAATATCGGCCTGTTCCCAACCAAGAGCCCTCATCTCCTTGATTGTTGTTGGCAGAAACTTACTATTACTCCTCGCTTTATTATCCACGTTTTATCATTTTACTCTTTAAATAACAAACTACTATCGCCATAGCTCAAAAAACGGAAGTTGTTTTCCATTGCGTATTTGTACACTTTCTTCCAGTCGTTGCCAATTAGAGCCGATACTAGCAGCAATAATGTAGATTTGGGTTGATGAAAGTTAGTGATAAGCGCATCGGCAGTCATAATCTCATAACCTGGCATAATCATTATTTGGGTTGATGCCGATACAACATTCATATTCCTATCGTTTAAATGCTTTAAAAGGGCTTTAAACGATTCCTTTATAGGCAATTTGGGTAAATTGTATGGTTCCCACTGCGAAATAAAAAAAGGAGCCTCCAATTGTCCATTATGGGCTTTTACTCCAAGCCAGTATAAACTTTCCAATGTCCTAAGGGTTGTTGTCCCAACTACAAACAGTTTACCTTCAGTATTTACAATGCTTTCAATAAATTTCTTTTCCACAAAGAAGTGTTCAGTGTGCATCTCGTGTTCAGCAACGCTCTCTGCCTTTACTGGCTTAAAAGTGCCTGCTCCAACGTGAAGTGTAACGTAGTGTCTTTTAATTGACTTTACAGATAGTTTATCGAACACGGTGTTGGTAAAGTGTAATCCTGCAGTTGGTGCGGCCACAGAACCTTCCGGATGTGCGTAAACTGTTTGGTATCTATCCTTATCAATCTCCTCTGAATCGCGGTTTAAGTAGGGTGGAATTGGCACATTTCCGCATAGTTCAATTATCTGAGCAAAACTTAAATCAGCATTATTCCAGGTAAACTCAACTTCAACACCCTCAGTTAAATGCTTCAGTTTATTCGCATAAAGTGTTGAATTTGATTGAGGAATACTCAATTCCAAAATATCATTTTTCCACTTTTTAAGGTTTCCAACCAAGCATTTCCAGGTAACCGATGAGTGATTCCCAAACGATTGTGCATAATCGGCAGGGGTTATTGGCTCCAGCAGAAATATCTCTATTGATGCTCCTGTACTCCTTTTGAAATTAAGCCTTGCCCTAACAACCTTGGTGTTGTTCAAGATTAAGGTGCTACCCTCTGGTATATAATTTTCGATATTTCTGAAAATATCTTCGGAGATATTGCTATTCCTGTAAAGTAGGAGTTTTGACTCATCCCTGTTAGCCAATGGATGCTTGGCAATTCTCGCCTCAGGGAGTTCGTAATCGTAATCCGATATTTTTATTTTATCAAAATCGATGCTCATTATCAATCAATTGAAAATCTTATTAGGCACATTCAGCAAATAGAACGAATGGTTCCGCAAAATTAGTTAATTTTGTGAGTTATTTGTTTTTAACAAGACATTGTAAATCAATATTGTAGATTATGAATGTAAGAGTGGGAGATAAGGTTCGGTTCCTAAACGAGGTTGGTGGCGGAAAAGTTGTGAAAATTCTGGATAAAAGAAAAGTCCTTGTGGAAAGCGAGGATGGATTTGAAATTCCCGTTCTCGACTCCGATTTAGTTGTTATAGACAGCGTATCCGACAATAAAATAAAGGGAACTAGCAATCATCAGACTCCTAAGGACTCTAAGCAAAAGAATCTACCTAAGCAGGAGGCTAAGGTTGAAAATAATGACATTAACGTTGACGAGAATAAAGAATCCGATGAGCAAGGCGATTCCGTTGCTCTTCAACTAGCCTTTGTTCCAAAGGATATCAATTCACTGTATAAGTCGAATATCGATTTGTATATCATCAACGATAGTTCCTACAGGGTATTCTATGCAATATCTAAATGGGAGGATGGTAAACTAAACCTTATTAAAGCGGGTCTTTTAGCATCGGACACCAAAGAGTTTATCAAAACTTTCGAGTTGTCGGAGATTAATCAGGTAACCACTTTCAATATTCAGGCAGTTTACTATAAGAATATCGCCTACAAGGCACACCAGCCAGAGTTCTACGATATTGAGTTAAACCCAATAAAACTTCAGAAAGGGGGCAACTTTACCGAGAACGACTTCTTCGATGAGCGCGCATATATCATCTCTGTATCCGATTCTTACAAGGAGGAGATGCTAAAGCACTTGACTGATAAGGCTATATCCGAAGCAATAAAGCAAAAGGAGCCTAAGCCAATTGTGAAGCCCGTTAAAAAGCAGGTTGATGATATCGAGGAGGTGGATTTACATATTCACGAGTTGGTTGATAACTGGAGCGGAATGGCTCCCGGTGAAATTATTCAAATTCAACTAGCGCGGTTCGAGACCGCATTACAGGGCAGATTAAAAGGGAATACCAAGAAGATGGTCTTTATCCACGGTATTGGTAATGGTAAACTTAAGTACGAAATAACAAGGGCACTCGATAGCAAGTACCCTAAACTCAAATATCAGGATGCATCGTTTAAAGAGTACGGTTACGGTGCAACCTTAGTGTATCTGAAATAGTATAAAGCATTTAGATTAAATAGTCAGCCGTTCTATCGCTCCGTGAAATATCGGGGAGGAAAGTCCGGGCAGCGCAGGACACCATACTTCCTAACGGGAAGATGCTCGTGAGGGCATAGTAATGGAACAGAAAATAACCGCCACGCTTGCGTGGTAAGGGTGAAAAGGTGAGGTAAGAGCTTACCGGGTTCTGTAGCGATACAGAATGCCGTGCATCTTATGGGCTGCAAGACCGTGTATATTCCGAGTGCCAGTTTTCTGGCTGCAGGGTTGTCCGCCCTGTTGACGAGCAATCGTCGGTCTGGAAGGGGTAGGTCGCAGGAGGTTATGGGTAACCATAATCCAAGATAAATGATAGGAGCGAACTTTGTTCGAACAAAACCCGGCTTACAGGCTGACTAGATTAATCTAAATATTCTCTCCATTCTACATTAATTATGTTAAGTAATTTTTTATGCTAACCTCATCGAGAGATTGGTATAAATATTCATTTACTTAAAAAATCTCTATTAAATTTAATAAATTCACATTTGTAAACAATATAAATTTACAATCAAACGATTAACTATGATATATCAATATATATATAAATAATAATTTATTAAACTGTATATCAGTATTTTATATAAAATTAATAAACTTAATATTTAAATTTGTTATATCAACTAAAAAATTAACGCTATTAATTAAGTTAAACCTATTTATATGTGCTTAATATCCAGCATTTAAATATCATTATATGATACAATACTACAGTTGAGTTATGTATTTTAATGTTAATTAAACATTTAAATACAATTATTAAATACTATATACACTACTTGCGCCGAAAAACATTAAAAGGATAGCTATTATGCCCCCTTAAAAACCCATTTTAAAGGAGATAATGCTATTTCAAAGTGTAAAACAAGCCTTTCGTCACCAACTCCTAGAATGCAAGCAATATATGGTTTTACCTATTCATATAGCCGTATAACGAAACACTAAGGTCAGACTATTTACCCAAGCAACCCTAACTGCAACAAATTAAAGAGCCAAACAAGTTGAGATACAAATGTATTTTATTTTAGTTACATATGTGATTAAAATATTTTTTACATTTGTGTCATACATGTTTACATATGCAGAATAGGCTACATAAACTTCTCGATTCGGAGCAACTTACTCCTGCTAAATTTGCAGAGATACTAGGTGTGCAACGAAGTGCTATATCGCACATACTCACGGGCAGAAACAACCCTAGTTTCGACCTTATAAGCAAAATTATTCATAAATTCCCAGCACTAAACTCCGACTGGCTAATAACAGGCAAAGGAAATATGTATAAAACCCTAGTACAGGGCTCTCTATTTGATTTAGACACACCTAAAAAGGATGATATTTCAGATAAAGTAACTCCCATTAAACCTGCGGAGCAAATATTGGTTACGGGTGTAAAAAATGAAGCTGAAGCCCCAAAAAATAACTTGGATACATCTGTAAAAAAGCTCGAATCTGCTTCGCGAATGGTGAAACGCATAGTTGTATTTTATACCGATAATACTTTTGAGGAGTTTATCTCTACTCCTTAGTTTGTAAATCTACCTTCTTTAATGTAGCTTTGCCTAAACTTTCAATGTATGTATAAGTTTATTGTAAGGCCTATCCTTTTTCGGATGAACCCTGAGTTTGTTCATCATTTAGTAGTGCTTATGCTTAAAACAGGCACTAAGATTCCTGGTGTTTATTTCCTACTTAAAAAGACGTTTTCTGCCGAGCATAAATCGCTTGAAAGAAATGTTTTTGGCTATAAATTCAAAAATCCGGTTGGTCTTGCTGCTGGTTTCGACAAGAATGCTGAATTTTTCAACGAATTCTCATCTTTCGGATTCTCTTTTATTGAAATTGGCACAGTTACACCTAAACCACAACCCGGAAATCCCAAACCTCGCTTGTTTCGAGTAATTCCTGATAAGGGCATTATCAACAGGATGGGGTTCAATAATAAAGGGGTTAATTATGTTAAGTATAATTTGACCGGAAACAGGAAGAAAAATTTGATTATTGGAGGTAATATTGGTAAGAATACTTTGACTCCTAACTCTGAAGCTGTAAACGACTATCTGGTTTGCTTCAACGAGCTCTATCCTTTGGTCGATTACATAGTTGTCAATATAAGTTGTCCTAACGTTACCAATTTACGCGAACTTCAGGAGGGAAGTGGACTTAAGGATATTCTGGATGCAATTATTGATGCCCGAAAAAAGTTCGACTCCAAGAAACCTATTCTACTTAAAGTCTCGCCCGATTTAACAAATGACCAAATCGATGAAACTCTAAATATTGCCGAAGCTGCGGGTATTGATGGCTACGTTGCAACTAATACAACAACAAGTCGCAATAACCTGACTATCCCTACCGATAGGATTAGTGCAATTGGCAACGGAGGGCTTAGCGGTGCACCTATAAATAACCGTTCTACCGAGGTTATTCGCTACATCAATAGTAAACTAAACGGCAGTAAACCAATTATTGGTGTTGGTGGTATAATGACCCCAAAGGATGCCATTGAAAAACTTGAAGCGGGCGCTTCGTTAATTCAGGTATATACCGGTTTCATCTACGAGGGTCCAGCAATAGTTAAGAGAATAAACAAAGCGCTGATTAAAAATAATATAGATAAAACTAAATAAACCTATAGGTTATGCTAAAGGTAGTTGATTGCTCAGGGATGCTATGTCCAAAACCGCTTATTGAAACCAAGAAGGCTTTAAAAGAAAATCCAGTTGGAACATCGCTTGAGATTGTTATCGATAATGATACATCGTGTAAAAACGTTCTTCACTTTTTAAACGATAATGGCGTTAAAAATACTATTATACAGGAAGGTAAACTATTTAGAATTCGCGTTAACGTTCCTGAAAACTTATCAACCCCAGCAAAAAACGTGGAGGAGTACTGTGAGGTTTCCTTCCCAAACACACCCAAAGGAAACTTTATTGTTCTGCTAAACAGCCACTTAATGGGTAAGGGCAACGACGATTTGGGTAAAATTCTAATGAAGGGATTCCTCAATACCCTTCCCGAATTAAACCCTCTTCCTTCTGAGGTTATTTGCTACAATAGTGCAGTAACACTTACCAAAAAAGGAACCGATACTGCTATAAGCCTTAAAAAACTTAGCGAAAAAGGGGTAAAAATAACACTTTGCGGAACTTGTGTCGATTTTTTCAATACGAAGGAGGAAATTGAGGTTGGAACAATCTCCAATATGCTCTACATTGCCGAAAGACTGTCATCGAACCTCAAAATAGTTCAACCCTAATACTATGAATCTTTATTTCGACAATTCGGCCACTAGTTTTCCCAAACCACCCGAGGTCGAAATTTACATACGTGAATATTTATTGCAGGGCGGCACTTACGGAAGAGGTGCTTACAACCGTGTATTCCTTGCCTCAAAAAGGGTTGAGGAAACTAGAAATTTGATTTCTAACATTATTGGTACAAGGTTGAATTCCAATATTTTGTTTACATCCAACTCAACTTCTGCATTAAATGCAGTTATTAAAGGATTCAACTACAAAAAAGGTAGAGTTCTAATTTCATCTCTAGAGCACAATGCCGTATGTAGGCCACTGCAGCACCTGAAAAATTTAGGAGTAATAGAATTTGATATTCTCCCTCACTGTTCCGACGGATTGGTTGACTTAATCAGTTCTAAATCAATTGAATTCGACCAGTACGATTTAGTTATCGTCAATCATACTAGCAACGTTAACGGTTTAGTACAGCCTATTTCTGAAATTAAAGAGATGATTGGCTGCACGCCGCTACTCCTCGATGCTAGTCAATCAGTTGGTAAGACTGAAATTAGGGTTGATGATTGGAGCATTGATTACTTCGCACTCACCGCACACAAGGGATTGATGGGGCCAACGGGTGTTGGTGCGCTGTTTGTCAGAAATTCTGATAGTTTATCACCTTTTATTCACGGTGGAACAGGCTCATTGTCGGAAAGCTTTGAGATGCCCGAACACTTGCCCGACAAATTTGAGGCAGGAACCCCTAATATCCTTGGAATATATGGACTTTACGGGGCTATTATGGCCAATAGTGAAAGACAATATAGCTGGACTTCGTTTATATCACTTTTGAAAGAGCTGAATAAACTTCAAAATTTAAAACTATTTGCTGCAAATAATACTGATTATCAATCCGATGTATTCTCAATAAAACCATTAGCGCAGAGTGTATCGGATTTGTCAAGGGTACTTTACCAGAATTACGGAATTGAAACGCGGAGCGGTTTACACTGCTCACCATTGGCACACCAGACTTTGGGAACTTTTCCCGATGGAACAGTTCGTTTCTCCTTATCTAAGTATCACACCGATAACGATTTGGAGTTTTTACTAAATTGCCTTGTAAAGGAAAATGAAAAGCGATAGGGAGCTTAGCATACTTCTATTTCAAAGCATTCATCAGGTGATGAAGGCTGAGAACATTATTAGCAAGAATGGTTACAGCTATCAAATAATTCCAGTACCATCGGAGTATAGTTCCGAGTGCGGAATGTGCATTGAGATTGATAGTTTAAATACATATTCAATAATATCTGAATTACAGAAATATAACATAGAACCAAAAGTAGTTAAAAGATGAGCGAAAGTTTTGATTTACTTTCTACAGTGGAGTATGGAGGATGCTCAGCAAAGATACCAGCATCGGTTCTAGAATCGATACTGATAAATTTACCCAAAGTAACTGACCCTAATGTACTTGTTGATATTGAAACACACGACGATGCTGGTGTTTACAGAATAAACGATGAGTTGGCTCTAATTGTAACAACCGATTTTTTCCCGCCAATTTGCTCCGATGCCTATGAGTTTGGCCAGATTGCAGCAACCAACTCAATAAGCGATGTTTACGCAATGGGTGGGGAACCTTTTCTTGCGCTTAACATTGCAATGTTTCCATCTACCAAAATTCCAATTGAGGTTTACCAGAAAATTCTGGAAGGCGCTGCATCTGTAGCAAAGGAGTCTGGTACAATCATTATTGGGGGACACACTATCGACGATTATCCTCCAAAGTTCGGCCTAGCGGTTATTGGGAAAGTTCACCCTAATAATGTTATCACAAATGCAGGCTTAAAACCTGGCCAAAAACTTATTCTAACCAAGCCATTGGGAACTGGAATAATAGTTGCAGGTAAAAGGCTCGAAATGGTATCGAAAAATGGCTATTTAGAGGCATTAAAGTGGATGAAAACACTTAACGCCGATGGATGTAAGGTGATGCAAAAGTATTCTGTATCTGGTGCTACAGATATTACAGGTTTTGGCTTACTAGGACACGCCTTAAAAATGGCCAAAGCCAGCAAGGTAAACCTTAATATTAACTCACAATCAATTCCCTATATTTCAGAATCATACAAGTTAGTAGATGATGGCTGCATTCCTGGTGCTGCCTTTCGGAACCTTGAGTATATCGACAAGGATGTTAATTTTCAGAACATAGATTATAACCTAAAAATGATTATGACCGATGCTCAAACATCTGGAGGACTGCTTATGGGAGTTAAATCGGAGGTTGCCGAAGAGGCTGTTAAAGAACTGAATAGCAAAGGATTAAACTACACCTCAATAATTGGCGAAGTCACAGAAGGCGAGGGGAGGATTAATATTTACTAAGCATGGTCTACTCAAAAATTCAATCATTTGGTGCGTATTTTAAGACTGTATCAAAATCAAGATAAAGAATCTAGACAGCAAGCGGGCGGGATTGGCAAAACTGCGAGCAGGAGTGGGAGTGAATGCTGAAAGTTGAAGAATTTCGTAAAAGGGGCTTGCCTACTTTTACAGAAATTCTAAACTTGAAGCAGAGCGGGTTGAAGCATAGTTTTGCCTAGATTTTTTGCTTACTTTTTCATCATGGAAAAAGTAAGAGATGCAAAGAATTTGAGTTCATAAATGACTTTGCAACCACTAACTAAATATGTTTAAAATTAGAATTTTTATAATATTTTTCACACCAGTATGGTTTTCAAGGAAGGAGAATGGTATAATTTCAAAATCATTAACCAAATCGATATCCCTGATAAAGGAAATCAATTTGTACTCCAGCATACATCGGGTAGGAAAATCCTGTTACCAGCCGATAATTATGTTAAATACAATTTGACCATTGGTTCCAGGATTGATTGTCGGGTTGATAAGATAAATTGCACTGGCCAAATATTTATGGAGCCAAAACATCCTTTCTATACAATTGGGGATGTTTACACCTTTAAAGTTCTTGCTATAAACCATAATGATAAAATCTTAGAGGTTGAAGATGTTTTGGGCAATAAAATTCAGGCCTTTAGTCATAAATTTATCGACAGCAATATTGATGAAATACCATTAAGAGTTATCAATATAAAAAAAGGAAAACCTCTGGTGGCATTACCCGAGAACGAAAATAATATAGAGATTGATTTAGGTGCCTCGATTCTTGCTTATGTTGATGCGATGGTTGTAATTAATAATGAAAATCACTACAGGCTTAGCGCTTTATCAAAATACGTTAGTTTGCTAAAGTTTAAGCATTACAGCAGCTATGGTTTTAATGTGGGAGATAATATTGAGTGTAAGTATATTGGGATATATCCAGATGGCACCCTCAAACTAGAACCAATAAACCCGCACTATAAAATCGGTGAAATATATCAGTTTAGAATTGAAGATTTTGAAGAAGTTGCTGACATTGAGAGTGATTCGGTAATCATTGCTGAAGTACTGGATATCAACCAAAAGAAATGCGGAGTAAAACTACCCAATAAAAACTACTCTAAGGGGCAAATAATCAATTGTAAAGTGATTGGGTACAGAAAAGGACGACCCCAGCTGGAAATCGTCCTGTAGAATATGCTTATTGAACAATACTAATCGTCATTCAACTCCTCAGCGGGCTCTTCATCGCTCACATCATCAGGGAACGAATCCTCATCAGTTCCAATATCGTCATTCATACCACCAAAGAATTCTTTTTCGTCATCCTCATCCTTAATCTTGGTGTCTATTTTAACGTTTACCTTTACCAAATAACTAGCATCCTCGGTATCCATTGTGACCGCAAAAAAGAAATCGCCATTAGGTTTTTCAACCTTAATAACCTGATTCTGATACCCGTGAGGGAATTTACTTTTAAATAGCTCTAAAAGCTCGGGTGATAAATTATTGTAGCTAACTACCACTCTTTTCTTACTCATATACTCTTGAATTTTTTTGCAATTATACATCAAAATTCGAAATGTGAAAGGGTATACTGGAAAATATTTAGCATATTTTTGAGCATAATGATTAACATCACTAAAATTTGTTGAAAATCAATCAAAATAATAGTTTTGGAGTTTATCAAGATGTTTATATCCTTTAAACTTTTTCGTGTAATACCAATCTTATCAATATAACTTAAACTATTTAACTATGAGAAAAACATTGCTGTTCGTTGTCATCCAACTACTTGCAATCGGGTTAATTGCACAAACCCAGATTTATAATCCCAATGCTGATGCAAAGTCGGAAATTGAGAATGCTGTTAAACAGGCTAAAAAGGAAAACAAGCACGTTCTTGTACAGGTAGGAGGAAATTGGTGTCCTTGGTGCGTTAAATTGCATAATTATTTCCAAACAGAAGCAACTGTAAAGGAAGTTTTAACTAGCAATTACATCGTTGTAAAAGTGAATTATAGTAAAGAGAATAAAAATTTAGATGCTTTAAAAGTATTAGAGAATCCACAAAGATTTGGTTTTCCAGTTTTAGTTGTTTTAAACTCAAATGGTCAGAGAATTCACACACAAGATTCTGGCTTGCTTGAATCAGGCGATGGATATGACCCTAAGAAAGTGATTGGTTTTCTTAAAAATTGGACTCCAGGCGCTTTAACTCAAACATCAAAATAAGTCATATAATTAGCATTATGTTAAATAATGTTTTTTAAAAAGAAAGGAGTCCTAATTCGGACTCCTTTCTTTTTACATATTTTTTAACTTCTCATTATACTCTTGGAACTTATTATTCATTTCATCACTCTCGCTTCTAAATCTAAAATAAATATTTTTTAATGCCTCAATGGATTCTTTACTGGTATTGTTGATTTCGTAAGCCTTTACCATATATGGTAAAGCCTTCTTAAACTCAATATTAGCTTTAGCCATTATAGCCTCGTATTTTTCATAATCTTTTGCTGGTACTTTATTAGCCTCATCAACAAGTTTTACTCCATTGTTGAAATATACTGCACCTAAATTATAGTAAGCATCAAAAAAATTAGCATCAATTTCAATAGCCTTTTCGTAAGATTTTACAGCCTCTTCAGAGTCATTAAGTTTGTCATAAACAGTTCCTTTAGCAAAATGCAATGTTGCATTATTTGGCTCTTGAGTTAATGCTTTATCAATATAAGTTAACACTTTCGCAGGATCTTCTCCTTTATCAACATAGTACTGAATCAAACTAAATAGAATGTTTGTATTTTTAGGGAACTTCATTAATCCTTCTTCCAAATACTTAACACCATCATCTACCTTATTGAGAGATTTGCACGCATCAAAAGCATAAAAATAGGCAGTTCCTTCAGAGGTAAAATTTAATTCAATAGCCTTATCATAATATTTGATTGCATTCTCAAAATCACCTGCCAACTGAGCGGAAAGACCAGCATAGTAAAAG
Source organism: Bacteroidota bacterium (assembly GCA_029560875.1). Taxonomy (GTDB): domain Bacteria; phylum Bacteroidota; class Bacteroidia; order Bacteroidales; family Tenuifilaceae; genus SB25. Next base: position 98,250 of record JAKQKB010000173.1, read on the forward strand.
ATTACAGTATCTTTATGATTCAATTGTGGCATCTGTCCTATTTCGATAACATTTCTAAAATTATTAAAAGCCTCTTTGAAATTCTTTAGAGTATAATAATTAGAACCTTCACTAATATAAAAGCCTTTGAGTTTAATCAAATTTTCTTGAACTTTCTTTGTTTTCTTAGCATTAACATCTATCTCTACAACTTTTTTAATGCTTTCTAAAGCTAAATCGAGAGGATTTGATAGCAATGGCTTGGTAACTTCCCACTTTTCAAGTTTACCATCAACAAAATAGAAATTAACTCTTTCCATTTCAAATTTATCCACTGCAACACCATCGATAACTTCTTGACTCTGGGCTAAAGGAGTTCCAATTAGAATCTTAAAAGTTTGAGTTGTAACGTTAACAGTTATTGCTCTAAGTATTTGAGCATCATAAATATCCATCATTAATTCTGCTCTCGAAAACCAAGTAGCATCTTTAAGGCTCTTCTTTGGATCTTGAATTTCCGCATTGCTCTTTTCAATCTTCTTAGAATACTGGTCAAAATTGATTTCCTTGCTTGTTTGAGCATAAATCATATTGATTCCAAGAACTAGCGATAAAACTAAAATTATTCTTTTCATCTCGATAAAATTATTAAAATTAGTATTGGGTTTTATTCTTCTGAATTATCAATATTGTCAAATTCATCCACTATTTGTTCATCTCTTTCTTCTTCCGATGACTCAACGTTTGCAATAGCAGCTATTGAATCATTCTTCTTAAGGTTTATAAGTTTAACTCCTTGTGTTGCCCGTCCAGTTACTCTTAACTCACTTACGCGTAACCTAATTGTTAAGCCGCTTCTATTAATAATCATCAGGTCATTATTCTCATCCACAACCTTGATGCTAATTAACTTGCCAGTTTTTGGGGATATCCCAATGGTTTTTACACCTTTCCCTCCCCTATTGGTTACTCTGTAATCCTCAAGTTTAGAACGTTTACCAAAGCCATTTTCTGATACTACTAAAATGTCCTTCAGTTCATTTTCTTCAACACAAACCATGCCAATTACTTCATCGCCCTTGGATAGTGACATTCCGCGTACTCCGCTACCTGTTCTTCCAATTGCTCGAACAAGTTTTTCGGGAAAACGAATTGCTTTACCATCTTTTGCTGCAAGCAAAATATGATTGTTTCCATTGGTCATACAAGCCTCGATTAGCTGATCTCCTTCCTTAATGGTAATAGCCATTACGCCATTCTGACGTGGACGACTATAAGCCTCCAACGAAGTTTTCTTTATAGTTCCTTGCTTTGTACAGAGAACGATGAAGTTATTTTGAATATAATCAGTATCCGTTAATCGCTTAACATTGATGTATGCCCTAACCACATCATCATTCTCAATGTTTATGAGGTTTTGGATGGCCCTACCCTTAGATGCCTTTGTTCCTTCAGGAATTTCATAAACTTTTAACCAGAAACACTTTCCTTTTTCGGTAAAGAAGAGCATGGTATTATGCATTGTAGCAATGTACATATGCTCAATAAAATCCTCATCCCTTGTTGTACTACCCTTAGCACCAACTCCACCCCTAGATTGTGCTCTATATTCATATAAAGGTGTACGTTTAATGTAACCCATTCGTGATATGGTAATTACAACCTCCTCATCGGCATAGAAATCTTCAGGATTGAACTCCTCTGCATCGGGAACAATATCGGTTTTACGGTCATCACCGTATTTATTCTTCATCTCAATCAGTTCATCCTTGATGATTTTCATTTGAAGAGCCTCATCCTGAAGTACTGACTTAAGGTAATCAATCAATTTAAGTAATTCATTATACTCCTCTTTCACCTTATCGCGTTCAAGTCCTGTTAGGCTTCTTAAACGCATATCGATAATTGCCTGCGATTGAACATCGGATAAACCAAAACGCTCCATCAATTTTTCCTTCGCCTCGGTTGGAGACTGAGCGGAACGGATTAGGCTGATTACCTCATCAATATGGTCGATAGCAATAAGTAAACCCTCAAGGATATGAGCCCGTTTTTGAGCCTCGTCTAACTCAAATTTTGCTCGACGAAGAATTACGTTATGACGATGCTTGATGAATTGAACTATTAACTCCTTAACGTTCAATAACTTTGGACGACCATCAACTAAGGCAATATTGTTAATTGCAAAAGAAGACTGTAGTTGACTGTGCTTAAATAAGTTATTTAGAACAACATTTGCAACTGCCTCTTTCTTAAGTATTATAACAACGCGAGTTCCTTGTCTATCGGACTCATCGTTGATATAACTAATTCCTTCAATTTTCTTCTCGTTAATAAGGTCTGCAATCTTCTTAATCATCTCAGCCTTATTAACCATATAAGGGATCTCGGTTACGATAATTTTTGACCTTCCAGACTCTGTTTGCTCTACCTCAGTCTTAGACCTAATTACAACCTTACCCTTTCCTGTATGGTAAGCATCCTTAACTCCTTGATAACCATATATTGTAGCACCTGTTGGAAAATCAGGACCTTTTATATACTTAAGAAGTTCATCTATAGTGATTTCAGGGTTATCAATTGTAGCACAGATTGCATCAACAACCTCACTTAAGTTATGAGGTGGCATATTTGTGGCCATACCTACTGCGATACCCGATGAACCATTCACCAATAGCAATGGTATTTTGGTAGGAAGCACTGTTGGCTCTTCCAAAGTATCGTCGAAGTTCAACTTAAAGTCAACGGTGTTTTTCTCCAAATCAGCTAAAGCTTCTTCAGCAATTTTGGTTAAACGAGCCTCGGTGTAACGCATTGCAGCAGGGCTATCACCATCCACAGAACCAAAGTTACCCTGACCATCGACCAATCTGTAACGCATAGACCATTCCTGAGCCATACGCACCATGGCATCGTAAACCGATGAATCGCCGTGGGGGTGATACTTACCAAGCACCTCTCCTACAATACGAGCCGACTTTTTAAAAGGCTTACCTGCATTCAAACCCAAATCGGACATCCCGAAAAGTACCCTACGGTGAACAGGTTTTAATCCATCTCGAACATCTGGGAGCGCACGTGAAACAATTACCGACATTGAATAATCAATGTACGATGACTTCATCTCCTCCTCAATGTTAATCTGTATAATTCTTTCTCCTTCAGACATATAAGAAAATTATATCAACCTAAAAAATTAATAATCAATAGCGTTTTTTGCTCAAAATTTGAATTGGCTAAAATAGCAATTTATCGGTAATTATTTGGGTTATTGCAAAACTACTTTTCAACATATCGAAAGTTTTATTATTTATTAAATTTTGCTGATTTTTATCAACATTTCGTTTGTAATTCCGTTAATGACTATTACTTTAGTATTCGATTTTAATATGAGGCTATTTTATGAATCAGAAATTTTCTCAAAAAATTAAGGATGTACTTGCCTATAGCCGCGAAGAAGCAATCAGGCTGGGCAATACAGCCATTAACCCTGACCATCTTTTCTTGGGTATTCTTCGCGATGGCGAGGGAGAAGCAATTAACCTTCTTCTTTCTCAAGGACTTGACTTAAGCGACATCAAAAAAAAGATGGATAAGCACTTGCTTCAACTTACTGATAAGCAGGATAGCATTAACGAATCATCGGATATTGTCATTTACAAATCTGCTGAAAGAGCACTTAAGGTTGTTTTCCTTGAAGCACGCTCCTTAAAAAGCGATACAGTTAATACAGCCCATCTCCTACTAGCAATACTGAAGGATGATACAAATTTTATTACACAGCTACTTTATGAGCGTAATGTTAGCTACGAATCGGTTCGTAAGAATCTTACCATTCTAAACTCCGATGATAAGGGAGATTTTGGTGGTGGCGAAGATGAGGAGAACGAGAGCGGAATGTTTGGAAACATGGGCAAGCAAAATCAACCTGCTAGCGGTAAGCCATCGTCTGATACTCCTGTTCTGGATAATTTCGGTATTGACCTTACAAAAGCTGCAGAGGAAGGCCGATTGGACCCAATTATCGGTCGTGAAAGAGAAATTGAACGTATTGCACAGATATTAAGTCGTAGAAAAAAGAATAATCCTATACTTATTGGAGAACCTGGCGTTGGTAAATCGGCTATTGCAGAGGGATTGGCGCTTAGAATTGTGAAACGCAAAGTTTCAAGGGTGCTTTTCAATAAAAGAGTGGTTACGTTAGATTTAGCATCGATTGTTGCTGGAACAAAATACCGTGGACAGTTTGAGGAGCGTATGAAAGCTATCCTAAATGAATTATCACGAACCAACAATATCATCCTTTTTATTGACGAAATTCATACTATTGTTGGTGCAGGAGGCGCAACAGGTTCACTTGATGCAGCAAATATGCTAAAACCTGCCCTTGCTCGTGGTGAACTTCAATGTATTGGTGCAACTACGCTTGATGAGTACCGTGAACATATTGAAAAGGATGGTGCATTAGAGCGTCGTTTCCAGAAAGTAATGGTTGAGCCAACATCGCCAGAGGAAACTGTTGAGATTCTGAATAATATCAAAGAACGCTACGAAGACCATCACAATGTAGTATACACTCCAGACGCGATTGATGCTTGTGTAAAACTTACAATGCGCTACATCTCCGATAGACATTTACCTGATAAGGCTATTGATGCATTGGATGAGTCGGGCTCAAGAGTTCATATTTCAAATATTAAGGTTCCTGAAAACATCATCAACCTTGAAAAATCGATTGAGGAAGCCAAGAAGGAGAAACTAAAAGCTGTTAAGAATCAACAATTTGAGTTAGCGGCAAATCTTCGAGATAAAGAAAAAAGGCTTATTGAACAGCTTGAGGATGAGCAGTCGCGTTGGGAAAAAGAACTTGCAAAACACCGAGAAACTGTTGATGCTGAAAAAGTTGCTGAGGTTGTTGCAATGATGACAGGTGTTCCTGTTCAACGAATTGCTCAAGCAGAGGGAACTAGACTCCTTAAGATGGCTGATGAATTGAAGGGCTCGGTAATTGGACAGGATGAAGCAATTTCTAAAATAGTTAGGGCAATTCAACGAAATAGAGCTGGACTTAAAGACCCCAATAAACCTATTGGAACATTTGTATTCTTAGGCCCTACCGGCGTTGGTAAAACTCAACTGGCAAAAGTTCTTGCTAAATATCTATTTGATACAACCGATAACCTTATCAGAATAGATATGAGTGAGTACATGGAGAAATTCTCTGTTTCGAGACTTGTAGGAGCGCCTCCTGGGTATATTGGGTATGAAGAAGGTGGTCAGCTTACCGAGAAAGTTCGTAGAAAACCATACTCTGTTGTGTTGCTCGATGAGGTTGAGAAAGCTCACCCCGATGTTTTCCATATTCTACTTCAGGTTTTAGACGAAGGTCAACTTACCGATAGCCTTGGACGCAGAGTAGACTTTAAGAACACCATCATCATAATGACCTCAAACATTGGTTCAAGGGAATTGAAGGATTTTGGTCAAGGTGTTGGATTTGCTACAAAAGCAAAGGAAGAATCGGCCAATGAGTACTCAAAAAGCATTATTCAGAAAGCTCTCAAAAAAGCGTTTGCCCCTGAGTTTTTGAACCGTATTGACGATATTGTTATGTTCAATGCATTAACTCGCAGCGATATTCACAAAATCATTGATATTGAGCTCAAAGGACTTTACGATAGAATTTACGCTTTAGGCTATAGCATTAAAATATCGCCTGCTGCAAAGGATTTTATTACAGAGAAAGGCTACGATATTCAATATGGTGCCCGTCCGTTGAAACGTGCAATCCAAAAATACCTTGAAGACCCAATGGCCGAGTCTATTATTAAAAGCGATATAAAGGCAGGAAACGTAATTTCCATTGGGTTTAACAAGAAAAAGGATGAAATCACCATTAAGGTTCTTAAGGGCGAGGAAGAGCCTGTTAATCCTGATGAAGACTAGAATATTTAAGTGATAATTTGAACTGCATCAGCATTTGATGCAGTTTTTTTTGTTTCGATTTGAACAATTTAACCTAAAGTTGTGTTAACTTTCTAAATAAATAATCAACTAACAAATTAATTAATATGACTGTAAAATTTGGACCAAACCCAGTAAGCCTTTTTGGTGAGGTAGTTAAAGTTGGTGCGAAAGCACCTGAATTCTCAGCCATCGACACATCCCTAAAGCCAGTTGGGCTGAACGATTTCAAAGGAAAAGTAAAACTTATATCGATATTTCCTTCGATAGATACTAGCGTATGTTCAGTTCAGAACCATAAATTCAACAAGGAAGCAGCATCGTATGGCGATAAGGTTGCATTCATTGCAATGTCGATGGATTTACCATTTGCTCTTAAGCGTTTCTGCGGAGCAGAAGGAATTAATAACCTAGTAACCCTTTCGGACCATAAGGATGCTGATTTTGGTAAAAAATATGGCTATTTAATTGAAGCCTTAAGACTTTTAGCCAGAGGTGTTGTAATCATTGATAAGGACGATGTTGTTAGGTACGTTGAAGTTGTTCCTGAAGTTGGCCAAGAGCCAAACTACGATGAGGCTCTAAAAGTTCTAAAAACATTGGCTTAACAAAAGAAGAATGCGCCGATTGGCGCATTTTTTATATCATTTCTCCAATTAAGTCGTAATCCTGGGCCGATATAATTCGCGCGTTCACAAAATCGCCCACGTTGACCTTCCTTTTTTGAGGATTACTTAATAGTACCTCCTGGTCAACTTCAGGTGAATCGTACTCAGTTCTGCCAATAATCTCATCTTCATCAACAGAATCTACAATAACTTTTAAAGTTTGCCCTACTCGCTTAAGATTGTTCGCCAACGAAATACTCTGCTGCAATTCCATCAACTCGGCTGAACGACGTTCTTTCAACTTCTGAGGAATATTATCTTTCATAGATATTGCAGCATGCGTACCTTCCTCCTCTGAATAGGTAAAAACTCCAACTCTATCGAATCTATATTTCTCAACAAAATCAATCAACTCCTTAAAATCCTCAGCAGTTTCACCAGGATGTCCTACTAGAAAAGTGGTACGAATTGAAATATCGGGAATATTCTTTCTAATTGTCTCTACAAACTCAATGGTCTCGGATTTTGTTATTCCTCTACGCATCAACTTTAACATATTATCGCTGATGTGCTGAAAGGGAATATCGATATACTTGCAAATTTTGGGGTTATTTTTGATTGTTTCAATCAAATCCTTGGGAAAGTTAGCTGGATAAGCATAATGAAGCCTAATCCACTCTATTTTATCTATTTTGCTAAGCTCGTTCAACAAGTCAGATATCATTCTTTTACCGTAAAGGTCTATTCCGTAGAATGTTGAATCCTGTGCAATAACAATCAATTCCTTAACACCTTGACTAGCAAGATATTTTGCCTCAGCAACTAAATTGTCTATTGATTTTGATATGTGCTTTCCACGTATTAAAGGAATCGCACAGTATGAACAGCCCCAGTTGCAACCTTCCGATATTTTCAGGAACGCAAAATGTTTGGGTGTTGTAATAAAACGTTGATTGGTACAATCAGTAAAAAGCGGATTTTCTAGGGTTTTGAGAATATCAGGTAAATCAGAAACACCATAAAATCCATCAACCTCAGGAATCTCCTTAACTAACTCATCTTTATAGCGCTGCGACAAACAGCCCATCACATACAAGCGTTCAATAACACCATTCTTCTTTGCGTTCACAAAGTTCATAATGGTATCAACGGACTCCTCCTTGGCATCGGCAACAAATCCACAGGTATTAACTACAACAACCTTTGCTGAAGGGTCGTTGGAATCGTGAACCAACTCCCAGCCACCCAACTCAAGTTGCTTCATCAAAACCTCTGAATCCACAACATTCTTGGAGCACCCAAGCGTAACAATATTTATTTTTTTCTTACTCATTTAGCTAAAAAGAGAATCAACAAATGATTTTTTATCGAACAACTGAAGGTCGGTCATCTTTTCGCCAACGCCTATGTACTTAACCGGAATCTTAAATTGGTCCGAAATACCCAGAACTACACCACCCTTTGCTGTACCATCTAACTTTGTTAGCGCAATTGCAGTAACTTCAGTTGCTGCGGTAAACTCTTTTGCCTGAGCAAATGCATTTTGGCCAGTTGAACCATCCAGAACCAAAAGAACCTCGTGTGGAGCATTAGGAATAACCTTTTGCATTACACGTTTAATCTTTGTGAGCTCGTTCATCAAGTTTATTTTGTTGTGCAAACGACCAGCAGTATCGATAATAACAACATCGGCACCCTGGTTTTTCGCAGAGCTAAGAGTATCAAAAGCAACAGCTGCAGGGTCGGCACCCATCTGCTGTTTTACAATAGGTACACCTACCCTTTCCGACCAGATTGTAAGCTGGTCAACCGCTGCAGCTCGGAATGTATCGGCTGCACCAAGCACAACATTTTTACCAGCAGACTTAAACATGTGGGCCAATTTTCCAATGGTGGTTGTTTTCCCAACACCATTAACCCCAACTACCATAATTACATACGGAGATTCTGTTTGGGTGGGCTCTGCAATATTCTGAAATGAATTCTCCGAAAGAAGCGACATAATCTCATCGTGGAGAATCGCATTTAACTCACTGGAATTAAGATACTTTTCATTCGAAACCCGTTTTTGAATTCGCTCAATAATTCTAAGAGTTGTCTCTACTCCCACATCTGAAGAAATAAGAACCTCCTCAAGATTATCGAGAACTTCATCATCAACTTTCGATTTACCTGCAACAGCGCGCGATATCTTCTTTAAAAGGCTCTCCTTGGTTTTCTCGAGCCCTTTATCTAAAGATTCCTTGCTTTGGTTTGACGAAAAAATATCAAATAATCCCATATCTGTAAAAATTTTGTGCGAAGATAATAAAAAGAAAAAGCTTTCCTTATTAAAGAAAGCTTTACCTTATATCCATTATAGTGTTAAACTATTATTTTTTCAAAAACTCTTGAATTTCAGAGTTAAGAACAACCTCTTCCTTAAAAGTATAGGCTCCAGTCTTTTCTGATTTTACCATTTTGATGCATTTTGTGTGGTTATTGGTACCTTTCTGCATCGATGCTACTACTTTCTTTGCCATGGCTTAATTATTTTATTTCACGGTGTAAAGTTACTTTCTTTAGTACTGGATTGTACTTGCGCTGCTCAATTCTTTCAGGTGTATTCTTTTTATTCTTAGTAGTAATATACCTAGAAGTTCCTGGCATGCCGCTTTCCTTGTGCTCTGTGCATTCTAAAATCACTTGCACTCTGTTACCTTTCTTTGCCATTGTTCAATAAGTTTAGTAAATTTTGATTAAACCTTTACCTTCTGCCTCTTTTAGAACAGCCTTTAAGCCTTTCTTATTGATGGTGCGAATACCAGCAGCAGAAACCTTCAAGGTCACCCAGCGATTCTCTTCTTCCAAAAAGAACTTCTTATTTTGAAGATTTGGAAGGAATGTACGCTTAGTTCTTCTCTTAGAATGGGATACATTATTTCCAACCATTCTCTTTTTTCCTGTAATCTGACAAATTCTTGACATTGTTATAATGTTTTCTGATGTTTTTTTTTCGAAACAGGACGCAAATTACGTTATTATTATCGAATTATTCAAATTTTTCTCCAAAAATATTTTCATTTAGTTCTAAATGTTCCTGTAACAATAACTCCCTTAGCAAGTTAAGCGCTGTATAGGATGCTCTTGCGATGTTAATATCTCGTTGATTACTAAAGATATACTTTTTGCTAACAAGGCTGTTGTTTGATGCAACAGCAATCCATACAGTGCCCACAGGTTTAGTTTCAGTTCCACCATCGGGTCCTGCAATACCAGATATAGCTATTGCGTAATCCGTTTTCAGCAGCTTCCCTGCTCCCACCGCCATTTGCTCAACAACCTGTTGACTAACTGCTCCATTTTCGTTTAAAACATTAGCATCAACCTTTAAAATTGATGTTTTCACTTCATTTGAGTAAGCAACCACACTGCCCTTAAAGTAAGCCGATGAACCTGAAATTTCAGTAATTAAATGTGCAACCGTACCTCCTGTACAACTCTCCGCTGTAGAAACCGTTGCATTTATCGATTTAAGTATTTGTCCAATAACAACCGGTAATGAGGTATTGCCATAACCAAAAATATATTCAGGGATTTCTTTTCGAAGATATTCTATTAGTTGGTTAATTTCAGAATTTAGGGTTTCTGAGTGGCTTGAATAGCCTGATAAACGAAGTCTAATACCCGAAGGACTTGGCAAGTATGCCAATTTTATATAATTAGGAAGTTTGCCCTCGAAGGCTTGAAGTTTATCGGATAAAAACGACTCTGGAATCCCAAACGTATTAACGGTTCTGTGGATAATCACCATATTACTTGACATTTCCTTAAGCAATGGTAACACAGAAGTTTCCATAAGCCCTTTCATCTCGAATGGCACACCGGGCATCGATACCAATATTTTACCACCCTTACGGAAAAGCATTCCTGGTGCAGTTCCATTCTTGTTAAGCAGAACTTCGCATGAAGAAGGAACTTCGGCCTGTCGCCTATTGCTCTCGGTAACCTGCAATCCTCGCTTCCCGAAAATTCCCTTGATTATTTCCAACGAAGGTTCGTGAAGCACCAAGTTACCACCAAAAAACTTGCAAAGTGTAGGCTTTGTAATATCATCGCTGGTTGGGCCAAGTCCACCAGTCATTAAAACAATATCGCAACGATTAATAGATTGATTAACTGCACCGTAAATAGCCTCTTCGGTATCAGATATTGAAGTAATTTGGGTGATTTTAATACCCAAAAGGTTTAACTTTTCTGCAATCCAAGCCGAGTTGGTATCGACAATTTGTCCAATCAGAATTTCATCGCCGATTGTTATGATTTCTGCATTCATAGAGTTGAAAAATAAGGCAGCAAAGCGCTGCCTTTTTGAGCCTCTCACGGGACTTGAACCCGCGACCTGCGGTTTACGAAACCGCTGCTCTACCGACTGAGCTAAAGAGGCATTTTACAATGCAAAATTAATTCTTTTTTATGCAAATTAAAGGTAAATATGAACCTAAAAGGACAAAAGCGCTTTAATTCGCTGAACTAATGGAGGGTGCGAATAATGGATAATAACATATAGCGGATGGGGTGTTAAGTTTGAGTAGTTCTGCGCAGCCAACTTTTTGAGAGCAGATACTAACGGGTTACTTAAACCAAATCCATTGGCAAAATTATCCGCAGAAAACTCCATTTTCCGACTTAAAAAATTGGTAAATAAACCAATTATCGACTGTACAGGGCCAAAAATCAAGGCAAACCCTAAGATGTTAAGTTGAAAATTTGGCATTCCATTGGACGTTGACCCAAAAACTGGAGTAAATATATCGCTACTGCTAATTTTGGTAAATAAGAATAGAAATATACCTGTAACCGAAAGACTAATGGCAAAGTTTATCCAGATATGCCTCTTCTTATAATGGCCTATTTCATGAGCTAAAACTGCCTCAATTTCCTCGGCTGAAAGTTTATCCACCAAAGTATCGTACAGATAAATTCGCTTATTCCTACCCCAGCCAGTGAAAAATGCATTTCCCTTTGTGGAACGCTTAGAGCTATCGAGTACAAATATATTTTTAGCAGAAAACCCCGCATTTAGGGCCAAGCGCTCTAATTTATCTTTCAACTCACCATCGGACAATGGCGACTTTTTGTTAAATAAAGGCAAAATGATGGATGTATATAATATGGTAGAAAACAACGAAAGTATCAATATAAACACTAAAACTGGCAACCAAAATAAGGTAGGATAACTAACATACAACCAAGTTATTAACGAAAGTATAATTCCTCCTAGAATTATTGTTAAGAGGGCTGATTTTAATATATCAGTAAAGAACAACTTTCGGGTTGATTTATTGAATCCATACCTTTCCTCGATAACAAAACTATCGTAGTAATCGAATGGGATAGATAAAATCTGGCCAATGAACCATAAAACGCCAAAGAATACTAAGGATTGAAGAACTCTGTTTTCAATATTTTGAGCAATGGTGTCGTTTAGCAAACCAAAGTATCCTAAAATAAATGCGGCTGTTGTAATTACTACCATAAATGTACTCTCGACCAACGATGCATTAAGTTTCTCCTGTTCATAGCTTTGTTGCTTCGCATAGCTCTCTGAATCGTAAACATCGGACACAACTTCATCTAATTGTGCTTTCTTGCTGTAACTTGTGTTGATTAACTCTATCAACACATTCAAAAGATGACCGCCAACAAGAATTATAATAATTGTAAAGTAGATTAAACTTTCCATCACACTTATTTATTTGCTTCAATTCGTTCCTCAATTATACTTCGGTAATCCTCAATTTCCGTCAACTTAGAGTTTAACTTTTGAGCCTCGTTTAGCCACTCTAGCGCAACCTCAAAATTCCCTAACATTTCGTTTGCCAAAGCCATATTAAATGCAGCCCTTGCTGCGATAGAGCGATTTTTATCGCTTGTATGCTTTTGCCATAATGCTGCGGCATCAATCCAGTTGCCTTTTTCGGCAAAAGTAGTAGCCTGCGAAAAATACCTGGAATTGCCATTAAAAAGAATCCGCGTATCGTTGTTCCAAGTAGGTGCTATTAACTTAGCGTACTTCTCTGCGGCATCGGCACCCGCGTATGCTGAAGCGGTAAAAAATCCGGGCAGTTGATTTCCAGTATGCACTTCAAGCCAGTCGGTTGCTTCCCACGATAAGGTATCGCGGTGCAGAAATGAGTTAGAAATCTTTTTACTCCGCAAATCGTATACACGCCAGTAACAGTAAACCGCAATATCCAAATAACCATAGTACGACTTAATTCCATTTTCCCATTTTGGAATATTATCGGAATAAGGGTTTATTCGCATATAATCTAACGAGACAACAACCTCTGCATCCTCATTTTTTGCCGATATTTCGGCAATTTGCTCCCAACTCAAAGGCAAAATCACCTTTGAAGTATCGCTCCTATAGTAAAACGAGTTAATAGGCATCAGCTCCTCGTAAATTGGAGATGCAAGCAATAATTCCCCCAATGAGTTTACGGCTTCCGAAGAGGCAACGCTATCTAAAGCCCATTCCATCATGGCCTTCTTATTTGGGAGCTCCCTATTATACAAATTGGCCAAAATCAACACTTTACCTGACGTAATAGGCAAACTCTGCTTTGGCTTATCGAAATACTGAATATCGATAGAGCGATAAGGAATACAAGAACTAAGCAATAGTAATCCTAAAGTTATCAATAAAATTCTTTTTAATGCCATACCTTAAGAAATCTCGTCGTTAAAAAAAGAAAACCATCTAAATTTTAGATGGTTTTCAAGTGTAAATATAAATACTTTTTTAGGTATTCATTGCACCGCAAACATTAATTACCTGTCCGCTAACATATGAAGATAGGTCTGAACCTAAGAATATACAAACATTAGCTACGTCCTCAGGTGTGCCACCGCGTTGAAGTGGAATTTTTTTAGCCCACTCTTCACGAACCTCTTCAGGAAGTTGATGAGTCATTTCAGTAATAATGAAACCTGGAGCAATTGCATTTGAACGGATGTTCCTAGAACCAAGTTCTCTTGCAATAGCCTTTGTAAAGCCAATAATGCCTGCCTTAGAAGCAGCATAGTTAGCTTGACCAGCGTTGCCTGAAACACCAACCACGGAACTCATATTGATAATAGAACCACTTCTCTGCTTAAGCATATACTTCTGCACCGCTTTAGTTAGGTTGAAAACCGACTTTAGGTTAACCCTAATAACTAAATCCCACTGCTCCTCGGTCATACGCATCAATAAGGTATCGCGAGTAATACCTGCATTATTTACAAGAATATCGATTGTACCAAAATCCTTAGCAATCTCATCAACAATTTGCTGCGAGTTTTCAAAGTTGCTGGCATCCGATGCATATCCTTTAGCTTTAACGCCAAGTGCAGTAAGTTCTTTCTCAAGACTCATCATGTTGTCATCGTATGCAATATCAGTGAAAGCCACATTAGCTCCCGCCTTTGCAAAAGCAATAGCAATAGAACGGCCAATACCTCTACCCGCTCCTGTTACTATACCAGTTTTTCCTTCTAATAACTTCATAGTTTAATTTTTGTCGTTAACGTTGCAAAGGTAAAAAATATTAGAAAATAAGCTAACTATAGCAAAAGATTTACAAAAACCCTCTTTTAGTTGTTCAACAAAATCTAGCAATGTACCTTTTGAATAAACAAAATATCTCGTATATTCACAAGTTGAAAATTGTATGAACTTGATTTGATGTTCGTATATTTAAAATACTCTGTTTACCAGATAACTTATTTAGTAACTAAACCTTACGCAAGATGAAGCTTAGGATGAAACTCAGGGTAAAGATGCTACTATCCGTTATTTTTGTAGCTGTTGTAGTTTTTTTAGCATCAATAGGATTTCTCACATCGAGGCTTGAAAAAATCACATTACGCAATGCATTCAACTATGTTGATGCAACTGCCCGCGAGTACGCAAACTCCATTCAAAGTAATTTCAACAACGAAATGGGTATGGCTCGCTCCTTAGCACAAGGGTTTTATTTCCACAACGAGTATTCATCTGCCGAATTAAAGGAAAATTCCAGAAGGACACTAAATGGAATAGCGCTTAACAACCCAAAATTTCTTTCTGTTTGGATTAGCTGGGAGTTAAATATACTCGATAAAAATTGGGATAAACCCTACGGTAGAGAGCGATATACATTCTACTGGGAAAATGGTCAACTTAAATTTATTACTGACCAAAAGAACTTGACCGGTGATGAGCCTAGCAGCCTTTACTATCAACTTAAAACATCCAAACTTGAAGCAGTTGTCGACCCTTACTGGTTTACCTATACAGGCAGTAATAAAAGAGTGCTAGAAACAAGTATTTGTGTACCGCTTGTTAAAGACAATAAGTTTATAGGCTTATTCGGCTTCGATATAGAGTTGAGTAGATATCAAGAGTACATTAACAACATTAAACCCTATGCAGGAAGTTCTGCCATGCTTCTTTCGCAAAACGGAACCATTGTTGCTCATTCAATAGCGGATAATACAGGAGCAAAGATTGATAGCATATATGCCAATGAAAATAAAAATCATAATCTACTCGATAAACTTAACAAAGGCGAAAAGTTCTCAATTTCTTATACCGACTCAAAAGATGATAAAAAATACTATGCAACCTTTGTACCTTTTACAGTAGGAACATCTGTTAACCCTTGGACTTTGGCCATAATTGCACCAGAAGATGTAATTATTAAAGAGGCTCAGGATGTTGCCAGTAAATCTAGAACTGTAATTTTTGTTGGTTTATTTGTTCTTGCTATTGTGGTTTGGATTATTGCATACAGCATTACCCGCCCCTTAGTTAAAACCACAAAAGTTTTAGGCGAACTTGCCAATGGTCAAATTGATTTATCAAAAAAGATTTCCATTAATAGCGGCGATGAAATCCAAGATATTGGAACTTCCGTTAATATTCTAATTGATAGCCTTTACAAAACAACAAACTTTGCCAAGGAAATTGGCAAGGGCAACTTGAATGCCTCGTTCAACAAGTTGAGCGAAAATGATGTACTCGGTGAGGCTCTGCTAGAAATGCGGAAAAGTCTTGAATACGCCAAAGAGCTAGATGATAAAAGGAAACTTGAAGAGGAAAAAGAACGTTGGGCCAACGAAGGCGTCGCCCTATTTGCCGATATATTGAGGCAAAATACCGACAATATGAATGAGTTTACATACGAGGTAATACACAACCTTGTTAAGTATGTAAATGCCAATATTGGGGCTTTATTCTTAGTAAATGTTGAGAATAATGAGAAGTATTTTGAACTAGCATCGAGTTTTGCTTACGAAAGAAGGAAGTACGAGGAAAAACGCATTAATTATGGTGAGGGTTTAGTTGGACGTTGTGCCAAGGAAGGTGAAACAATATTTATGACAGAACTTCCAAAGGACTACGTTAAAATTGCCTCGGGTCTTGGCGAAGAAAATCCAAGTTGTTTACTTATCGTTCCCCTTAAACTTAATGATGAAGTTTATGGAGTAATTGAAATGGCATCTTTTGAGTTCATTGAGGATTACAAAATAAAGTTTGTTGAGAAGATTGGAGAAAGCATAGCTGCTACAATTTCAAATGTCAAGATTAATATTCGTACTGCTAAACTTTTAGAGGAGTCTAGAATAAAATCCGAAGAATTGGCTTCACAAGAGGAGGAAATGAGGCAAAATATGGAGGAACTCCAAGCAACACAAGAGGAGGCTGCTCGTAAAACTGCCGAAATGGAAAGTTTAATCAATGCGCTAAACTCCTCTAGCTATGTTATTGAGTACGATTTGAATGGACGAATTATTACGGTTAATCAGGCATACCTTGGACTAACAGGCCAACCCGAAAGAGATGTAATAGGAACACACCACTCCGATAATTTGGAATTTACCGAGGAACAAAAGGTTAACTACCAAAAATTCTGGAACGATTTACGCAATGGAATAATTAAAAAGGAAACCAACAAAGTTGCTATCAACGGAAAAACATACACGTTTATTGAGACATACTCCCCAATTCTTAACGAAAACAAACAAGTAACCAAGATTCTGAAGATTGCACATAATATCACAGATTTTATTGAATCAAAAGGTTCAAAGAAGTCTAAAAAAGAATAAATTCCAAGTTTGATACAAATAGAAAAGGCTGCAAAATAATTTGCAGCCTTTCTTGTTCGTTTTGTTGCTAATCTATCTGAAGTTTATTCCAACACCAGCATTAAATACTGAGTATTTTCCAAGAGCATAATCAAAATGGAATGCAATAAGTGCCAATTTAATTCTTAAACCTAAGTTTGCGCTAAAACCGCTACTTGTAAAATCAATACTCAAAGGATCTGTTACCGAAATAGCATTTTCAGTATACGTTCCCTTTAGAGCCACATCTGTAGTTGCTTTATTATAACCAACACCTGCATAAACAGTTAAAACAGGAATTGATTTAGATATCAAAAGTTTACTAGTAAAACCAGACGCATTAAAGTCCAAGGTTTGGTTTTGATTCTCATTAATATCAAAAGATGACTTGAACTTAGTATAACCTAATAAAATTGACACATCTATTGGAACAAGTTTAAATCCTGGAATAAACTCTTTAAACTCGTTTTTGATGCCAACTCCCCACATGCTGAACCTACCTATACCCTTAATATCAACCTTTGGAAAAAAACGTCCCATAACCTCGGTATGGAAAGGCAATCCTATACCGATGTGAATAACTGGAGTTGTAACAAAACGCATATTTGCTCCCTGAGGTAAAGTCAGTGGAATTAAACCAGTTGCCTGATCTCTTAATAACGGCCCTGAATCTTTAGCTCCCGAAACTGTTGGTGACAACTTATCATTAGGATCATCCAATTCCCAGTACTTTAAATTTAACTTCGAAACATCAAATTCCTTTGAACTTGAAGGAGGAATAGTAATTGCTGTAGTAAAAGTAATATCAAAACCAAACAGTTTATGTGGCTTGGCAGAGTTATACCAACCATTATTAAGGCTAGTTCCAAAACTTTTACCAAATGGCTCGAGGTACGCTTTACTAAGTGCTGTAAAATCACTTAGGTTATCAGTATTGCTTAAATCGCCCTTAAGGAATTCGGCAACATTCTCTTGGGAATACAAATTAACCGAAAACATAATTGGAAAGATCAAAAGCAATATCATTCTAGATAGTTTTCTCATAGTTTTATGATTTAAGGGTTAACATTCATAATTTAATCTAATATAAAACAAATGTACAAATGTTTTGATTAATCAATCTCTAAAAATCTTACAAGAAATAAAATTAAAGTGTCTATTTTTGTAAAAAAAATCAATGAGCAATATCCCATTAGCAGAAAGAATGCGCCCGCGCACCATGGACGATTACGTTGGTCAAGCCCATCTTGTGGGCAACGGAAGCATTCTAAGGGATATGATTAAGTCGGGAAATGTTAGCTCATTCATACTCTGGGGACCTCCTGGAGTAGGCAAAACTACCCTTGCAAAAATAGTTGCAAACCAACTCAACAGACCTTTCTACACCTTAAGCGCTGTTAGTTCTGGGGTAAAAGATGTTAGAGAGGTTATTGATAAGGCAAAATCGCAAAAGTACTTTAACACACCATCGCCAATCCTTTTTATTGATGAAATTCACCGATTTAGCAAATCACAGCAGGATTCTCTTTTGGGAGCGGTAGAGCAAGGAATTATTGTGCTTATTGGAGCTACAACTGAAAATCCTTCATTTGAAGTCATCACTCCACTTTTATCAAGATGTCAAGTATTTATACTCAAATCGCTTAATGAAAGCGAGTTAAATTCGTTATTGAATAATGCAATCAACCAGGATGTTGAACTTAAAAATTTGAAATTCAACATAGCAGAAACTGACGCCTTGTTCCGTTTCTCGGGAGGAGATGCAAGAAAACTCTACAACATCATAGAGTTGCTTGTAAACGTAAGTAACAATGGTAATCCTATCGAAATTAACAATAAGCGTGTTACGGAGGTTCTGCAGGAGAATATTGCCATTTACGATAAGAACGGAGAGCAACACTACGATATAATTTCTGCCTTTATTAAGTCAATCCGCGGCAGCGATCCCAATGCTGCTGTTTATTGGCTTGCCAGAATGATTGAGGGTGGCGAAGATCCAAAATTTATAGCCCGCAGACTTGTTATTCTAGCATCGGAAGATATTGGATTAGCAAATCCTAATGCACTGCTCATGGCTACTAGTTGTTTTCAGGCAGTTTCAATGATAGGCATGCCCGAATCAAGAATCATTCTATCCGAAGCTACAATTTACCTTGCCACTAGTCCCAAAAGCAACTCGGCATACGAGGCTATTGGCAAAGCACAAGAGTTAGTTAGAGATAAAGGTAATCTTCCTGTACCTTTACATATAAGAAACGCACCAACAAAGTTGATGAAAGATATTGGATATGGCGCTGACTATAAGTATGCACATAGTTTTAAAGGAAACTTTGTTATCCAGGAATTTCTCCCCGAGAAAATATCGGGAACTATAATTTTTTCTCCACAGGATAATCCCAAAGAAAAGGAAATTGAACTAAAACTGAAGGCCTTGTGGAAAGGAAAATACAACTACTGACAATCATAAATAAAAGAATATGAGCACATTAAAATCAATTAATGGTATAAAACATTTAGACTCTGGCAATTTCCTTTTGCTTGCAGGGCCTTGCGTTGTAGAGAACGAGGAAATTACTTTCGGAATCGCAGAAAAAGTAAAGGAGATAACCGACAAGTATAAAATCCCCTACATATTCAAAGCA
This sequence comes from Bacteroidota bacterium, assembly GCA_029560875.1. Classification (GTDB taxonomy): domain Bacteria; phylum Bacteroidota; class Bacteroidia; order Bacteroidales; family Tenuifilaceae; genus SB25. The sequence continues at coordinate 117,577 of JAKQKB010000173.1, forward strand.
TCGTACAGGAAGGCAAATCGCTCTAAAATGGATTCTTTTTCTGGAATTGGAGATGAGAAAGCCCTTAGCATTCTATCTGAGGTAAAAAAACGATACGGATTACCAATTGTAACCGATATACATACCGCAGAAGAAGCTGCTATGGCCGCAAAATATGTGGACGTACTTCAAATCCCAGCGTTTCTGTGCCGTCAAACAGACCTATTGGTTGCTGCAGCAAAAACAGGTAGAGTGGTAAATGTAAAGAAAGGTCAATTCGTATCGCCAGAATCGATGAAGTTTGCTGCGCAAAAGATTGTTGATTCCGGTAACAACAACGTAATGCTAACAGACAGAGGAACTCAGTTTGGTTACCAAGACTTGATTGTTGATTTTAGGGGAATTCCAATTATGCGAGAATTTGGATTCCCTGTGGTTGTTGATGTTACACACTCCTTGCAGCAACCAAACCAAACATCGGGTGTAACGGGCGGAAAACCAGAAATGATAGAAACGATATCGCGTGCAGCAATTGTCTGTGGCGCCGACGGACTATTTATGGAAACACATCCAAACCCGGCTAAAGCATTATCAGATGGTGCTAATATGTTAGATTTAAAACATTTAGAAAGCCTAATTGACCACCTTGTTCAAATTCGTCAGGTCATCAAGAATTTTTAACGTAAACGTTTAATAGAGTATCAATTTTTTGCTTTAGGAGGTTGGCATTAATTGGCTTAGAAATATAGTCATTACAGCCAACCTCAAAACATTTAATATTGTCGTGAGGTAATGCGTAAGCAGTCTGTGCAATTATTGGTAAAGATGGTTTTTGTTTACGAATTTCAACCGTAGCCTCATAACCATCCATTAATGGCATTTGAATATCCATTAAAACTATATCAATATTAGTGCTGTCGAGTGTTTTAGAAACAACCTCTTTCCCATTTTTCGCCCAAAGAATATTTGCTTTAGTATCGGCTAAAATTGTTGATAAATACCTATAGTTAACTTCAACATCCTCAGCAATTAGAATATTCTTGCCTGCCCAATTATACTCAACCTCATCGGTGCTAAATAGGAATGAGCCTGAATCCTGAAAACGCTTTTCCTTATAAGGGATGGTGAAATGGAAAGTTGTGCCCTCACCAATTTTCGATTCAAACCAAATATCTCCGCCCAGTAAACCAATAATATTCTTACTGATATAAAGCCCAATACCAGTTCCGCCATATTTTCTGGTAGAACCTTCCTGCACCTGACGGAAACGCTCAAAAATTATATCGCGCTTATCCTCGGGAATACCTATTCCGCTATCGCGAACAAAAAACTCAATTTTATTATCATCGTGGTTATTAATGTAACCAAACTCCACGCTACCCCTATCAGTAAACTTAAGTGCATTACCTATTAAATTGACCAAAATCTGACGTAAACGCTGACCATCGGTATATAGGATATTGGACTCATCATCGTTAAGGTTAAGTAAGCGGATATTGATATGCTCCTTTTCCTGCTTGAACTTAATCTCGTTGAAGAATGTATAAACATCGAACATTAAATCATCCAAATTACACTCAGAATGGTTAATAGCCAATTGACCTGCATCAATCTTAGAAATATCAATAATATCATCAATAAGATTTACAAGCATCATTCCATTGTGATACACAATATCAATATACCTATCGCGCTTATCTTCAGACTCTTCTCCTTTTAAAAGTTGAACAAATCCAAGTATTCCGTTCATAGGAGTACGAATCTCATGACTCATATTGGCCAAGAAGTTGGATTTAAGGATATCGGATTCTTCTGCACGCTGCTTCGCTTTTTCCAAAGCATCTTTCAACTTTGAAATCTCAAAATCCTTTATAGCTAATAGTTTATGTAATTCATCGTTATCTATTTGGAGTTCTTTAAAATGTAATTTTAGATTTGAATACTCTTCTTTAATTCTTTCAGAATACTGGTTATCAATTGATTTATGATCAATATAACCAATACGTAATTTTCTGCTTAGAACGATTGCCCAAGCAAGAACTACTAATAATACAATTGAAAATACAATAATGAGTGCTATATTCATACTCCAAAAACTCTCGTACTGATTAACAATACGTTATAACATTCTTACATTTTTATAAAGTTACAAAAAATACAAAAAAAAAATATTGTTGAACAGTTTTATAGAGAAATATTACTTAAACATACAATTTTAGCTTACGAACATCAATTTTTAGTAGATAAACAAAAAAGTCCTAAAAGGAAAATAATCTTTTAGGACTCTCTGATAAAATGAGACCAATTGTCTAGAAGAATATACCAGCGCTAAAGATAAACTGTGGATTTCGTTGGTCGAACTTATAATCCTTTCCCCCTAATGTAATTCCACTACCCAATTTACTTAAGTTGCCTTCGTAACGAACATCAAGAGTAATCTTCTTCAAGATATCCAATCCAACACCAACCTGATAACCAAATGTTGCTTTTCTGAAATTATTATCTGTGGCTTCAGCAGAAATTGAAGATAATTTATCCTTCAACCCGTCGCTCTCAGATAGCATAAATGATGCTACAGGTCCAATACCTAATCTTGCAGGGCCGAACTTCCAGCCAACAATAACAGGAATATCAATCTTGTTAAATTTTTGGGTTTCAGTGTACATTTGACTTGCAGTAACATCGGCAAGCACAACTTCTCCCTGAGAATGGGTAAATAACAATTCGGGCTGAACGAATAATCCGAGCAACTGTATACGACCATACAATCCTGCATGGAATCCCATTTTTGAATCCCCCTGTTTAATTGCATACTCTTTTAGCCCATCAGAAGATTCAATGTTTTTAATGTCGTCGAATTTGACATTAGTGGAACTTACCCCAGCCTTAAAACCAAAACGTAAGAGTTGAGCATTGGCTACATCAAAAGCCATAACTGCTAATAGAATGATAATCAATTTTTTCATAGTTAATAGAATTAGGTTGAACGTATAAAATGATTAGACTAAGTGATTTCACAAATATCGTGCTAAAACTAAAATAAAGGACTAATTAAGCGCGCCAATGCTTCCTTGTAGCTATGCTTCAGGGGTCTTTTACTCCAATTCTCTGGAGTAATTATTTGGCATTGAATTAGTTTATCCATAAACGATGACTCAAGGTTTTTTGTTATTTGCTCATCGTAAATAATTGCAGCAACCTCAAAATTATCTTCAAAACTTCGGATATCCATATTGGCTGAACCTACAGATGAAAATGCGCTATCAATCATAATAAGCTTTGAGTGGTCGAATCCATTCTGGAAAAGGTACACCTTAATACCTGCATCGAGCAACTCAGAAACAAACGATAAAGAACTCCAATAAACAACGGGAGAATCGGACTTCCCAGGTAATATAATTCGAACATCCACTCCACTGAGAGCCGCTGTTTTAAGCGCTGTTAATATGCTCTCGTTCGGAATAAAATACGGCGACGATATGTAGATATGATGAGTTGCCCTAGTTATTGCAAGAAAGAAAACCTGCATAATACTAGCCCAATCGGAATCGGGACCGCTTGTTACAATCTGTAATGGGTGATAATTGGTAACTCTAACCTCTGGAAAATATTGAGTTCTATTATTCACAATATCACCTGTAACGAAATACCAATCCAGCAAAAATATTACCTGCAATGAATGCACGGCTTCGCCTTCAATCCTGAGCAAGGTATCGTGCCATCGGCCAAGACGCCGACTACCCTCAATGTACCTATCGGCAATGTTCATCCCCCCTAGATAGGCAACCATTCCATCCACAACAACAATTTTACGGTGATTCCGATAGTTTACCTTACTTGTTAATAGAGGGAATTTTACTTCCATAAAAGGATAAACCTCCACTCCTGCCTCTCGTAACTCATTTATGTACTTTTTGGGCAAACTCCAACTACCAACATCATCATATATTAATCTAACTTTAACACCTTCTTTGGCTTTTGTAATAAGAATATTTTTGATTCTATTACCAATTTTATCATCGTTAATGATATAAAACTCAATATGAATACTACTAGTTGCAGAATAAAGGGAATCAATTATAGAATCGAAGGCTTGCTGACCATTCTGGAAAATTGCGATATCATTAAATTCGGTTAGTAACGCTTTACTATTATTAAGCAACAAAGTTATTATACTTAAATGATTGGAAATCTTGGAGTTAAAATTTTGTTTGTTTCTCCGAAAATTTGCAACTTGCAAATGACTCAGGTACTCAATTTGCTCCAAATCCTGAAAACCTTTGCGATTGAAAATCTTCTCTTTTCTTCGGTTCTGACCAAAAAATATGTAAAAGACTAATCCAACTATAGGCAAAAGTATGATAAGCAAAACCCATGTAGAAGTTTTTGCAGGGTCGCGTTTTTCATGAATAATCATTGCTGCTGTGGAGAAAATAGTAACCAAATAGATTACAAGAATAATCCAAGGAAGATTACTCAGAATTATATCATGAAAAAAGTTGAGTAATAGCATCGCACTAAATTTTGATTACTAATATAGCGCTTTAAAACATTAGTGAATACAATCATTTCAAAAAAAAAGAACTCAACATATATTTTTTTATGACAACAATCCAAATCTACCAAACAATTAAAAACCTATATAGCAGCAATATATCAAATACAATGTATTTCGCAATTCAAATTTTTAAGGGAATTTTCAAATTTAATGACTAACATCAACAAAAAAATTTGCGAGGTTTCAGAATTCTTTCTACTTTTGCACTGCCAAAATAAAAAAAAGGCATTTGGACATAAAGTTGTCCATTTTTTTTGAAGATGATTCAGTAGCTCAGCTGGTAGAGCACATCCCTTTTAAGGATGGGGTCCTGGGTTCGAATCCCAGCTGGATCACTCGAAAAAAATTATGATGCCATACTGATTCAGTAGCTCAGCTGGTAGAGCACATCCCTTTTAAGGATGGGGTCCTGGGTTCGAATCCCAGCTGGATCACAGCAACTCAAACGGGTTGCTTTTTTTTTACCCATAACTAAAGAAGCCCGTTAGCGATAAAAACTAACGGGCTTCTTGTTGCATCGGATATTTAGCTACTTTCCAACAAGTATTTCAAAGAAATTGGGTTTAACTTTTACAGTAATCGCACTATTATGTAAGCTAAACTCTGAAGAAAATTCCGCTGAAAACATCTTTTCACCTATAAAGCTGGGCAATTGTAATGTTATCTCTTTTTCCTCAGCGCTCTTATTGAAAACAACAATTACGCTATTATTGAGGTAAGTTCTTACGTATGCGTAGATATCCTTATCGGCCATTAAAACGTTAAAATTTCCATAGTTTAAGGCCATATTTTCCCTACGGATATTTACCAAACGCTTAACGGTTTCGAGTGTAAATTGCTCCTTGCTATTAAAACCATCAAACTTCATCATTTTACGGTTATCGGGGTCGTTACCACCTGGTGAGCCAAATTCGTCGCCATAGTAGATTGTAGGTACACCAGGAATGGTCATATTGAACGCATTGAGCATACAAAGTTTGTTGTAAGCAACCAAATCGCCAACACCAATTTCACGAGTCCAACCTGCCTTTTTAGCATCCTCATCGAAACGAACAGCACCACCTGCATATGAGATAAACCTAGCCCTATCCTGATTTCCAGAGATATACCCCATAAGATTATTCCATCCGTAGTAATCGAATGTTTCGTGTAAAGAGTTGTTTAACTGGGTGAATGCTATATCGGGACGTGCAAATGCAGCAACCGATGCATCGTAAATATTAAAATCAAACTGAGAATCGAGCATTCCACTTCCAATATAACTTGCAATAAGTTCCTTACTACCATAAGTTTCACCTATCTGGTAAACACTTCTATCGGGAACATTCTGCTTAACCTTTTGCGTTAACCTACGCCAAAAATTCTCGTGAATATGCTTGGTAGCATCATGACGGAAGCCATCTAGCCCAAATTCTGTTAGCCAGTACAAAGCTGAATCGGTCATGGGTTCATATACCTCGGGGCGTTCCAAGTCAAGTGTTGGTAGGAAAACATCAAACCAAGTGGTTAAACGATACTCGTCCCAACGCTCAGTGTTCAAAGAGCCATCTGGCAAGTATAACGATGTTGCCCAATCGGGATGCTCAATGTATAAAGGATGCTCCTTATGAACGTGGTTTGCCACATAGTCGAGTATCACATTCATATTTCGGCTATGGGCTTCAGCAATCAACTCCTTCAGCTCATCGCTTGTTCCAAACCTAAAATCGACCTTGCTGGATGATATTGGCCAATACCCATGATAGCCCGAGAATTTTGTGCGTGGTTCAGGGTACAATCCCCAAGCGCCAAGCGGATTTTGGGTTATTGGCGATAACCATATAGTATTGATTCCGAGCGCAGTAAAATACCCATCCTTAATTTTCTGTGTAACACCAGCCAAGTCGCCACCATAGTAATTTGCCTCGGGTAAAATTTCAGGGTCGTCAACCTTTTTATCGTTGTTTGAATTGCCATTGTTAAACCTGTCGACCATTAAAAAGTACATAATTTGGCTATTCTTATCGGCACGGGTTAATTGCGATGTGCTAACCACGGGCTTATTCCCTTCCAGCGGGATTAATAAATCGTTGGATTCGCCATACTCATTGAACGCCCAAACCCGAATGTAAGAACGCTTAAAACTTTCAGCGTTAGAAGGTATTGTCAATTTGATATCCTGGGCATCAATAACTATAAATTTTTCATTCAATAAATGATTCTGCCACAATACTATAACCTTATCTACAGAGTTTATCGCTTTAATATTTAAAACATTACCATTTGTTGATACGGCAACAAGATGTGGCAGTTTTTCGGGCTGATTATTGCCCACAACAAGCACAGAGTTGAAGCCACCCATATTATTATCCTCCTTAACAGGATTGGCAGAGTCGAGCATCTGCTTCCCATCAACAACAACCTGGTAGTGATACTTTCCGGGATTCAGCATCATTGTGGTTTTAAAAATGGTACCATCGAAAGATAGCGGTGTTGCTGCGGGGTTCCAATCGTTTATTTGGCCAGTTAACTGTACAGATTTTACCTTTTTACCACTGGGATTATACTCAAAATTTACAGGTATTTTACGGCCTTTACGCAACACTAAAGAATACTTTGCCTCCGACACCCATACATCCATTACGTTCAATTTAGGCAACTCTGAATTATTGCATTTAATGGTCAATTTTGACTTATCGCCCGATAATGAATAGGAAAATACATTTGGCATACAAACGGAGTCAATAACCGAAGGATTTGGGAAATAATCGGTCATTACAACCTCAGTGCTATCGCCAAGCAGCTGAACAACAGTAAGCAAATCGTTCACAGCAGGTTTTTCGGGTACATTTTTCAACTCGATACCCTTTTGGCAGGATATTGCCAAAACTGATAAGATAATTATTGATATATTTCTCATAATCATTTATTTACACATCTAATTCAATTCAATAATCATTGCCGAGCGGGGTGAAAGTTGAATTTTGGAAAGGTCTTCAACTGTTTTGTCAGTAATTATATCGACACCCGATTTCTTATCGCCTAAAAACTCATTGAATCTTACAGTATCCAGCACTTTTGGCTGATAGCCATTATTTAGTATTACCATTACGGTTTGCTGCTGATTATGGCGGAAGTACACATAAACCTCATTCTCCGGAATAAAGTGCGTTAATTTACCACTATGTACAGCTGTGGCTGTTTTTCGCCAATTCAGAATTTTAGAGGTATAATCCCATATCTCACTCTGTTTCTTATTTCTTCCTTCAGAAGTAAACGCATTGTGTTTATCGACAACCCAACCACCAGGGAAATCTCTGCGGATATCGCCATGCCCTTTAGCATCATCGCCAGGAAGTAATATTTCAGTACCATAATACATTTGTGGAATACCTCTCATTGTCAATAAAAATGCTGTTGCAAGCTTTAACCTCCCAATAGCAACCGAGGAATCCTTATGGAAACGGCCATTATCGTGATTATCCAAGAAAATAAGGAGGTCGTTGGGACTTTTGTAAACAAAATCGTGCGCCAGAATCTCATACAATCGAGCCAAGCCAGTATCCCATCCTTCTTTCTCGTCAAAAGCTTTTTGCATTGCAAACATTAATGGAAAATCCATTGCGGTTGGCAAGTTAGAATTGTAACCATCGGGATTATTGGCATCCTTTTGCCAGTATGCAACCCACGAAGGGTAATTAACCCAAGTTTCGCCCACAATATTGAAGTTTGGGTACTCTGCATTAACCTCGGCACACCAACGCGACATAAAGTGCTTATCGCAGTAAGGATGTGTATCCATTCTAATTCCATCCAAATTGGCAAATTCAATCCACCAAATACTGTTTTGAATAAGATACTTGGCTAGATATGGATTACGTTGATTTAAATCGGGCATATGCTTATCGAACCAACCATCAGCCATTAAATCCCTATCCAGCTTAGATGCGTGAGGGTCAAATGTTGTTGGGATACGGTAGTTTGTTCTTGTAAATTCAGGGAACTGATTCAGCCAGCTCTTCATGGGCAAATCCTTCATCCACCAATGCTCGTTGCCGCAATGGTTGAAAACCATATCTTTAATCACTTTAATGCCTTTGGAATGAGCAACATCCACATACTGCTTAAACAAATCGTTATCGCCAATCCTAGGGTCAACCCTGTAAAAATCGGTGATTGCATAGCCATGGTACGACCACGAGGGTTGATTGTTTTCCAATACTGGGGTCATCCAAATAGCGGTTGCACCCAGCCGGTTGATATAATCGAGATGGTTAATAACGCCCTGCAAATCGCCACCATGGCGGCCATAGGGCTCCTTCCGGTTATGTTTTTCGGTCATCTCCTTAACCGAATCGATTTTTGAATTGCCATCGGCAAACCGGTCGGGTACAATGAGGTAAACCACATCGGAACTATTAAACCCTTTACGGTTTGCAGAACCTTGATTGCGCTGTTTTAACTCATAGCTTACAACCTGAGGTTTTTGCTTTGGTAACTTAAACTGAATTTTGATAAAACCTGCCTTAGCACTCTCTGCAATACTAAGGTTAACGAACAGGTAGTTTGGATTTTCGACCTTTTCGGTGTTTTCGATTTTCACACCATCAGCCTCGAGACTAACCTCGGCATTGGAAATGTTATGGCCGTATACCATTAGTTGAACATTTGGGTTTTTCATGCCAACCCACCAGTTCATAGGTTCAATTCGTTTAACTATTTGAGCATTAGCAATCATAGCCAACAGAATTAAAGTAGATGTTAAGTTAAATTTTATCATAATTCAGCTATTAAAAGTTACAAAAAAAGAGGTTGCCAGAGCAGACAACCCCTTTACAATTAGTTTAAAATTAACCTCTACCAATGGCGTTAAGGTCGGCAAATGCCTCCTTAAGCCTAACCACTATCGACTCCTCGCCTTTGCGTAACCATACGCGTGGGTCGTAGTGTTTTTTATTTGGAGAGTCCTCACCTTCCGGATTACCAATTTGTCCTTGCAGGTAATCCTTTTTAGCGGTATAGTAATTCTTGATTCCATCCCAGAACGCCCATTGCAAATCGGTATCGAGATTCATTTTAATTACACCGTACCCTAGCGCTTCCTCAATTTTTGCCTTCTCGGAACCACTTCCGCCATGAAATACGAAGTTTACTGGTTTTGCGGCTGTACCAAATTTCTTCTGAATTAATTCCTGTGAATTCTTAAGAATAACGGGGTTTAGAACCACATTCCCGGGCTTGTAAACACCGTGAACGTTACCAAACGATGCTGCAATGGTGAAATTTGGGCTAATCTTCATTAGTTCCTCGTAAGCATAGGCAACCTCCTCGGGTTGAGTGTAAAGTTTAGAGCTATCAACACCAGTATTATCAACACCATCCTCCTCGCCGCCGGTTACACCAAGCTCAATCTCTAGGGTCATCCCCATTTTGGCCATACGGGTAAGGTATTTCTTACAAATCTCGATATTCTCGTGAAGAGGTTCTTCCGATAAGTCGAGCATATGTGAGCTGAAAAGCGGCTTGCCTGTCTCCTTAAAGTGCTTTTCGCCAGCATCGAGTAGACCATCAATCCAGGGTAGAAGTTTTTTAGCAGCGTGGTCGGTATGAAGCACAACAGGAACTCCGTAAGCTTCTGCAAGTGTTTGAACGTGCTTAGCACCGCTAATTGCACCTAAAATACTTGCCTTTTGACCATCGTTGGATAATGTTTTACCAGCAATGAATGATGCTCCACTATTCGAGAACTGAATAATTACAGGCGAGCCAACCTCTCTGGCAGTTTCCAAAACCGCATTCATTGTATTTGTTCCTGTAACGTTAACTGCAGGAAGAGCAAATTTTTCAGATTTGGCGTACTCGAATAGGTCGCTCAGCTGTTTGCCAGTTATAATTCCGGCTTGAAATCGTTTTGTAGTCATAGTTGATTATGTTAAATGCACCGTAAAGGTAACACTTTCAATTGTAACCTAGGCAAAAACTTGCTTTTGAACAGGTACAGTTATTGAGCTATTCGGAAGCACCTTTTGCTCCCTTCCATAAATCTTAAAGATTAATGAATCGCCAACCTCATTGAAAATTGTTACATCGCTGTTTGTAACATTAATCTTTAAGGTATTCTCGCGATACCAAACCTTGAAGCTGTAGGATTTCCATTCCGTAGGAATTAATGGGTTGAAACTCAACATATCCTCACGAATACGCATTCCACCAAATCCTTCAACAATTGAAATCCAGGTGCCGGCCATACTTGTAATATGTAAACCTTCCTTAACCTCGTGGTTATAGTCATCCAAGTCCAAACGGGCTGTGCGAACATAAAGTTCATAAGCTTTGCTCCCATTTCCAATGCGTGATGCTAGAACACTATGTACGCAAGGAGAAAGCGATGACTCGTGAACAGTGCGAGCCTCGTAGAACTCGTAGTTTCGTTTGATTGTATCGGTATCGAATCTATCCTCAAGGAAATACATACCCTGCAAAACATCGGCCTGTTTGATAAAGCAAGAGCGTAGAATGCGGTCCCAGCTCCACTTTTGGTTCAATGGGCGTTCCTTAACATCCAAATCCTTCACAAGAATTTGCTCCTTATCCATATATCCTTCTTGCTGAAGATAAACACCTAATTTCTTATCTTCCGGATAGAACATATTACCGCGAATCTCGCGCCACTTAGCAATCTCCTTGCTATCGTCGAACTTGATACGGCTAACTAGTTCAGCATACTTAGCAGAATCCTGCGATTTAACGTACTGAGCAGCCTCATCGGCATACTCCATACACCAGCAAGCAATAAAGTTGGTATACCAGTTATTATTTACGTTATTCTCGTACTCATTTGGACCAGTTACACCAAGCATAACATACTTGCCCTTTTCGGCTGAGAAATTGATACGTTGCGCCCAAAAACGAGCAATACCAATAAGCAGTTCAAGACCAAAGTTTACAAGATAACTCTTATCGCCAGTATAACGAACATAGTTGTAAACTGCAAAGGCAATTGCACCATTACGGTGAATCTCCTCGAAGGTGATTTCCCACTCGTTATGGCACTCCTCGCCATTCATTGTTACCATTGGATACAATGCTGCTCCATCCTTAAATCCTAGTTTTGCAGCGTTATCAATGGCTTTATCGAGTTGCTTGTAGCGATACAGGAGTAACTGACGAGCAACTTTTTGTCCGTGTGTAACCATATAGAATGGCAAGCAGTATGCCTCTGTGTCCCAGTAAGTTGAACCACCATACTTCTCGCCAGTAAAACCTTTAGGGCCAATATTCAAACGTTCATCCTTGCCTGTGTAGGTTTGGCTAAGCTGGAAAATATTGAAACGTATACCCTGCTGAGCAGCCACATCGCCCTCAATGGTGATATCACTATGCAGCCAAATTTCAGCCCAAGCTTTTTTCTGCTCCTCAAACATTCTATCGAAACCCTTTGCAATTGCTGCATCCATCGATTTCTCAAGAACCTTAGGGAAAGTTCCTTTCTCGTGATTCAAGCTTGAAATAACTGCAGCAAACTTATAAAGAGTAACCTCATCGCCAGATTTTAGGTTGACAGAGAAACGGTTATCAACGTACTTCTCAGAGGTATTAACCTGAGGATTTACGTTTGCCCGCTGACCATTAACATAAACAAAATTACGCATTGCGTGCCCTACGTGAAAATCAAGTTTCTTAGTGCGACAAACAATGTAATTTAAAGTATTCCCTTTGATATCAATAATATCCCAGAACTTTTCGCCGTAGTTAGAATCCTCGTTATGCACATCGGCATCGAGGTATGGCCTTAATTCTACAGTAGCATCGGAGTTAAGCACCTTTACGCTATAGCGAATAGCACCAATCTCGCTATCTTCCATACTTAAAAAGCGTAACGCTTTAACTGCAACTTTTATACCCGATTGCAACTCGCAAATAAACGAACGCTCAAGGTATCCCTCCTTCATATTGAGTACCCTGCGGAAATCGTTCACCTTACATTTAGCCAAGTCTAGCGCCTCATTGTTGATATAGACATCAATACCAATCCAATTGGTTGAATTTATTACTTTTGCAAAATACTCAGGATAACCATTTTTCCACCAACCTACGCGGGTTTTATCGGGATAGTAAACTCCACCAATATAGCTTCCCTGTAGGGTACTACAGCTAAACTTCTCCTCAAAGTTTGCTCTCTGCCCCATTGCACCATTACCAATGCTGAAGATACTCTCCGAAGCACGGGTGTTCTCAGGAACAAAACCTTCCTCAATGATGCACCATTCATCGTGTTTTAAGTATGAGTTCATACAGATATTATTTACTTATTACTTAATTCAAATCGTTAAATTAATTATATATCAATTATTTATGAGATAAAAAATAATCTTTCAAATTATCATATGTGAATTGCTTTAGATTTGGAATAACAAGGTTGGCCCTACCCAAATTGTCGGGACTACCAATGCCTACGCATCGCATACCTGCACTAATGGCGGCATCAATTCCTGCCTCTGCATCCTCAAACACAATACAGTGCTCAGGCAATTCCCCTAAAGCCTTTGCTGCAACTAGAAAAATATCGGGAGCAGGCTTGGCAACTGAAACGCTGTTTCCATCAAGAATTGCATCGAAATGGTTTGCTAAACCTATCCTCTCTAAAATTAATGGAGCATTCTTACTGGCCGAACCAAGCGCAACCTTAATATTATGTAGTCTTAACTCCTCCAGAAGTTCCTTTGCACCAGGGAGAATCTCATCGGGAGTCATTTTACGGATATACTCCAAATACCACTCATTTTTTTGGGTAGCCATCTGCTCCATTCTTTCCAACGGAAAGGAAAGACCTCCAACCTCAAGCAGTATCTCAAGAGAACGCATACGGCTTACACCCTTTAAGCGTTCGTTATGTATCTCTTTAAACTCAAATCCTAACTCGTGCGCCAATCGCTTCCACGCCAAGTAGTGATACTTTGCAGTATCAACTACAACACCATCCAAATCGAAAATACAAGCCTTAATAGGATTCATATACAGATTTAACTATGAGATTCTTTTACAAACGATACTGAGAATGCAGCCAATAACATAGAAACACCAGCCATAATTATCATAAAAATTGCGCTCTCGTTAAAAACAAACTTCAACAAAGTGCCCGATAGAATTCCGCTTATAATCTGAGGAACAACTACAGTTATATTGAATAATCCCATATAAACTCCAGTTTTACCTGCAGGAAGTGAACGAGCCAGAATTGCGTATGGCATAGCAAGAATAGCAGCCCAAGCAATACCAACACCAACCATCGAAAAAATTAGCGCATAGTGATTCTTAAATAGGTATATTGAGAGGAATCCTAAACCACCAAGCAAAAGCGAAAATGCGTAGGTTTTCTTTCTGCCAAACTTATCGGCTATCTTATTCATAAAGATTGCGAAAATTGCAGCGAATACGCTATAAAGCCCGAATAGAACACCAACCCAGTTAGCCGCCTCATTGTATGCCTCTGATGTTGAATCGCCAATAGCAGTTCCCCATATATGCTGCGATACGGCAGGAGTAGTGTAAACCCACATTATAAACAACGCAAACCAAGAGAAAAACTGAACAACAGCAAGTTGTCCCATAACTTTTGGCATACTGAATAGGGTTTTAAAGAATCCTACATGCTCGGCGGCTTTCTCTTCCTCCAAGGTTTTACCTTGATATTCAGCAAACTCTTTGGGTGGATACTCCTTTGTTCTGAATACAGTCCAAAGAACCGAAATTAGTAATATTGAACCACCAATGTAAAACGACCAAATTACGGAGTCAGGCACTTGACCTTCCGGTGCTGTATTTGAAATACCTATGTAATTAGTAAGCACAAATGGTAGGAACGAACCTATAACTGCACCCAAGTTAATTAGCAAAGTTTGAATGGAGTAACCTTGATTTGTTTGCTCATCGGGGGTCATATCGGCAACTAGGGAGCGGAATGGTTGGAATGTTACATTGAACGATGCATCCATAAAAGCAAACATCAATGCTCCAAATAGTATAGGAGGAATAATTGCTACAGCCCAGTTTGCATTGGGTAGGAAAAACATACCAATTGCAGCGGCAATTGCACCACCAAAAATAAATGGACTCCGACGACCTAAACGATTCCAAGTTCTATCGCTGGCGGCTCCAACCCAAGGCTGAATAACCAACCCCATTATTGGTGCTAAAAGCCAAAAGAAAGATAAATGGTGCAAATCGGCACCAAGGTTTGATAATATACGTGAAACATTGGCATTTTGAAGTGCAAATCCTGCTTGAACTCCAAGGAATCCAAAGCTGAGATTCCAAATTTGCCAAAAGTTAAGTTTAGGTTTCTTTATCATCATCAATAAATTATTTTTGATAGAATTCAAAAGTATGGTAAAAAAATGTTAAAAAAAACACATTTACATCACCAAACCCTTGTAAATAAATGAGTTTAGATGCTACAAGTCGCATTTCAATCGTTTTCGAAGCACTGGAAAAAATTTTCACTTTTCGTAAAATATTTTTGCCTTGAAACCCTTGAAAAGTCGAATAAATAGGCCGTAAACGTTTGCGGAATTTTTGAAAACAAAAAAGGTTATCCATTTTTGGATAACCTATATTAAAGTTAAATGAAAAACAATTACAATTTGATTACTAGCAACTATATACAAATAAAGTATCTAAACCATTCACTATCAGAATTACAATTGCATTAGAAACTCTTACTTTTTCCATGATGAAAAAGTAAGCAAAAAATCTAGGCAAAACTATGCTTCTACCCGCTCTGCATAAAGTTAAGAATTTCTGCAAAAGTAGGCAAGCCCCTTTTGCGAAATTCTAAGACTTCATGAATTCACGCCTGCTCTGGCGCGCAGTTTTGCCAATCCCACCCGCTCACTTTTACAATCTTCATCTTGAAGTTCAAACTTTTTTACATCAATCGGTAGACTTCTTCTACATACTCTAATTATACAAAAACGCTGTCAGGATTCTAAACTCTGACAGCGTTAAATGAAACCTAGTATTTAAAATTCCGATGTGAAATGGAATTTGATATCTGGGAATTTCTCTATGGCCATTTGCAGTGAATAAGGAGAATCGGCTAAGAAAACCTCGCGTCCTTGCTTATCGAGTGCCAAGTTATTGTACTTGCGGATACGAAAATCGTCCAACTGCGATTTGTTGGTGGTTTCCATCCAACAGGCTTTATGAAGACTAAAATTCTCGTATCGGCATTTGGCTCCGTACTCGTGCTCCAACCTGTACTGAATAACATCGAACTGTAGTGCTCCTACTGTGCCAATAATTTTACGACCATTGGATTTTTGAGTAAAAAGCTGCGCAACGCCCTCATCGGTTAACTGGTCTATCCCTTTTGCCAACTGCTTAAACTTCAACGGGTCGGCATTCTCCACATACCTAAAAAGTTCAGGCGAAAAACTTGGAATACCTTTGAAGTTAAGGATTTCGCCCTCAGTCAGGGTATCGCCTATTTTAAAATTACCAGAATCAGGTAATCCTACAATATCGCCAGGATAGGCAAACTCAACAATCGACTTTTTATCGGCCAGGAATGCGTTTGGACTGGAAAAACGGAATGTCTTATTGAGTCCTACATGCAAATAAGGCTTATTGCGCTCAAATTTTCCTGAGCAAATCTTTAGGAATGCTATTCTATTTCGGTGATTTGGGTCCATATTGGCGAAAATCTTGAACACAAACCCTGTCATTTTATCCTCGAAAGGCGAAATAGTTCTAACATCCGTTACCGTTGGCCGTGGGTATGGTGCAATCTGCACAAAACAATCGAGCAACTCCTTCACACCAAAGTTGTTTAACGCACTACCGAAAAATACTGGAGCCACCTCACCTGAAAGATATGTGTTGATATCGAACTCAGGGTAAACCTCGTTAACCAGTTCAATTTCCTCTAAAAACTTCTGAGTATAGGGTTTTGTATACTTATCAAGTTCAGGTGAGTGAATATCTTTAATTTCAATAATATCATCGGAAACGGTTTGCTTATCGTCGCCCGAGAAAAGGAAGAGCTTCTGCTCAAACAAATTATACACACCCTTAAAAGTTGGACCTTGACTAATTGGCCAGCTTAATGGACGAACCTTTATTTTCAATTCTTTTTCAATCTCATCGAGCAACTCAAAGGGGTCGTTTCCGGGGCGGTCGAGTTTATTGACAAATACAATTACGGGAGTTTTCCTCATCCTACAAACCTCCATAAGTTTGCGGGTTTGGGTCTCAACGCCCTTGGCGTGGTCAATAACAATAATTACGCTATCAACTGCTGTTAAGGTACGATATGTATCCTCTGCGAAGTCCTGGTGACCAGGTGTATCGAGAATGTTAACCTTATAGCCATTATGCTCAAACTCCATTACCGATGTAGAAACCGAGATACCACGCTGGCGCTCAATTTCCATAAAGTCGGATGTGGCTGTTTTCTTTATTTTATTGCTCTTTACAGCACCCGCCACGTGAATAGCACCCCCAAAAAGTAGCAACTTTTCGGTAAGAGTCGTTTTTCCTGCATCGGGGTGACTAACAATGGCGAATGTTCTACGGCGTTTTACTTCATCTAAACTCATTGAACTCAAATTTGGGAGTGCAAAGATACAAAAGTAAAAGGCAAATATGAACAACTTGTGGTAAGAATGGCAAACTAATCTACCACAGCAAGTTTTCCCTCTCGCTTAGCAATAAGAGTTGCAATCATGGCATCGCCAGTGACATTTACTACGGTACGTAGCATGTCCAATGGACGGTCAATGGCAAGAATTAGTGCCAACCCCTCTATTGGCAAACCAACAGAATTGAGCACAATTATCAACATAACCATACCTGCGCCGGGTACACCAGCAGAGCCAATTGATGCGAGTGTAGCAGTAATAAGAATTGTAAGTAACTGTCCAAAGGTTAAATCGATACCAAAAACCTGAGCAATAAACACAGTGGCAACCGCCTGATAAAGGCTTGTACCATCCATATTTATTGTTACTCCAACAGGCAGCACAAAACTGGAAATATCGTTATGAACACCTAACTTCTTCTCCACCTGCTCCATGGTTACAGGCAAAGTAGCTGCGCTGGAACTGGTTGAGAAAGCCACAAGCTGGGCAGGAAAAATTGAGATGTAAAACTTCTTAAAATCAATACCAACAAACACTTTCAGGAAAAGAGGGTAAAAGCCAAAAATAAGAATAAGTAAACCCAGAACAACCGAAATTGCATATACTCCAAGCGTAGTAAATAGATGTATTGATGACGAAATGTCATCGCCAGCAAAATCTACAACCAATGCTGCCATTAGGGCAAAAACACCAAAAGGAGCAAAATGCATTATGATGTCCACAATTTTGAGCACCACGAGGTTGAGCCCTATTATTATATCCTTAATAATTTCCACCTTGGAATCCTTTACCATAATTAACGCAACACCAAAAATTAATGCAAAGAATATAACTTGTAGCATAGAAGTATTGCTAGTTGCAGCTTGTACCACATTTTCAGGGACAATATCAACCAAAAATTGAATTGGCGAACGCTCCTTAATATTTTCAGCGGCTTGTTGTTTGGCAGCTAGGTCAACTGAATACTTCGAAACAAATTCGACCCTTTTTTCATCGGGGAAAAAGTTTCCTGGTTTAATAACATTAACAATTACCAACCCTAGCGAAACAGCTATTAGCGTTGTTAAAATGTAGAGTGATATGGTTTTAAGCCCTATCCTCGAAAGTTTAGTAATATCCGATAAACCAGCAACACCAGCCACCAACGAGGCAAAAATCAACGGCATCGCCACTAATTTAAGTAGATTTAGAAATATTGTACCAAAAGGCTTTATATAATCTGAAACAAGTTGATTGGCTCCCAGCAAAACGGCCACCACTCCTACAATGAAACCAAAAAGCATTCCTAGTAGGATTTTTGAGTAAAGGGGTAATTTCTTAAGCATACAAATAGGGATATTTTTTCGTAAAAATAGAAAATGATTGGAATGGCACAAAAAAAACCGGCATAAAGCCGGTTTATATATTTTTCATATCGTAACTTAATCAATAGTTGTTATCGGTCCTCTAAAAATTCCATCAAAAAGGATTGTATCGGCCTGAATGCTTATCTCATATTTCATAACACTTCCAAGATTCTCAACATCAAAAGTTCCTGCATTAATGTAATAAACATCACCGGTATCCTCATCAAAATCAAAATTATAGTATACCTTACAATTTCCAGCATAACCAATGGAATCGTTTGAATAAGGATCAATAGTATAAAAACCTGGCTTAATTTCAATGCTATTCTCGGAATAGACTAAAAAACTTATTAGAGAACCAATTCCAGACAAATCGTCCTCAGATTGATTATAACTAACCCCTTCTCCTAATAGGAATATTGAAAAAGGAGTACTTCCTGTTGGAAGTGTTTCTCCATCATTAAATTGATATCCCTTATAAAGTTTAAACTCTCCTAACTCAAAACTAATTATATTATCAATACTCTCCTCCTCGCTCTTACATGCACTCACTAAAAGTAAGAAAAGAAAGGAATATCCGAGTAATTTTAAATATTTCATAATTGTAAGGTTTAAATGTTTAGTAAAATGCTAAATTAGAAAAAAATGATAAAGACACTATACAATACGAAATAAAAAAAGAGAGGTTATAAAAACCTCCCCTTAAATTATAATGAAATATTTTAGTGGCATCCACAACCGCAACCACCTTCTTCGTGATCGTGTCCTTGATGCTGGTGACCATGCCCATGAACATGCTTGTGCATTAACTCTTCAGCAGAAGCTTCTCTAACATTAACAACATTTCCTGTGAAGAATAAATCTTGACCTGCAAGTGGATGATTAAAATCCATAACAACAGCAGAATCGTTAACTTCAACAACAGTACCATCAAGAGCATTGCCTTCAGAGTCTCTCATAGGAAGTCTGTTTCCAATTACCAATAAATCCTCCTGAAGTTCACCTTCAACCATGAAAATCTCCTTAGGAAGTTCAACAATAGCCATATCGTTAACTTCACCGTAACCATCCTTAGAAGGTACCATAAACTCAAAGGAATCACCAACAGATAACCCATTTAAGTTGTCTTCAAAAAGTTGTAATAACTGACCGTGGCCATATAAAAAAACCAATGGATTCTCTGCAGCAGCAGTATCTACCAACTCACCATTAACCTTTAATTCGTAGCTAATGGAAACTACTTTATCCTTTGTAACAACCATGTAATTGTGTGTTTAATTTATTAGGGTTCAAAATAACAAGATAATTTCGTGATAAACAAATAAACTATCAATATGTTCGAAAGTTTTTCGGCTTGTCTAATTTTAGTTCATTTTAAAGATTATTAAACATTTTTTTGAAAAAAGCGTTGTTATGTAAATAATAAACACCATATTTGTACCGTAAATTATTTATTCACCATTATTTAATTTTTAACATGAAAGGTAAAGTAAAATGGTTTGATGCAGCTAAAGGTTTTGGCTTTATTCAAACTGAAGAAGGTAGTGATGTTTTTGTACACTACACAGGTATTGTAAGAGAAGGTTTCAAACGTCTTGATGAAGGTCAAGAGGTAAGTTTCGAAATTACTCAAGGCAAACGTGGTCCACAAGCCACCAATGTTGAAGTGTTAGAATAACAGGTTATTCCTAACATAAATAAAGGCCTCATAGTGAGGCCTTTTCTTTTTGTCTAAAACGTTATACTAAACCGCATTATTGGGTTGCTGCTATAAGGCGAATAACGACTGTTGGATAAATCCCATAAAAGTAAAATGTTTATTGCAGCCCTATCGCCTATACGTTGACGCCAACCACCTCCAACAAGGTACATATGCACCCAACCTTTCCCTTCCGATGCAAGTGAATCAAAAAATTTCTTATCCATATACAGTCCTTCGTACTCGCCATGAAGCACAATTCCTCCGCGAACATCAATGTTAAAAGTTTCATGGAAATCGGGGATTGGCAAGATTTGAGTAAAACCTGAAACACCCCAAATATGGGTTTTTAGGCTTTGAGATTCTCCAGATATTACATTAAAACGCTCCTTACGGAACGAATACCTACCACCAACACCTAGGGACCATTGTGGTAAGACCCACATGCCAACCATTGGAACAACGTCTACCTGAGTTAGATGATTTCCAACAGCAAGACCAATACTTCCTCCAAAGAATAACCTATCAGAAAAACGCTGAAAATCACCATGCCTACGCTGAGCATAAGCCTCAATTGATAATATACTGAGAGTGACAAAAAATGTCATCAATAATATTTTTGCCTTTGCCATACTGTTTATTAAAATAGTAACACATTATAGATACTGTAAAAGTATTAATTTTAATTTTACAACGCTTACCTTGTGATATTGTTTTACTGCCCACAAAAAATGTGCAGCAAAGTTTAATTAAGATTGAAAATATGAGAAATTTGATTTTAATATTATCCATATTTATAGTTCCCTACACACTTATCGCTCAGAACGAGCAAGACTTTGACACCAACCCTATTATTTTTAATAGAATTGATGAGTGGCAAGACCTTAAATTTGGCTTTATGATGCATTGGGGTTTTTACTCACAGTGGAGTGTTGTGGAATCATGGTCGATATGCAACGAACCATGGATTGACCGAGGAGGTGTTCCATACAACGAGTATGTGACTAAATACCAAGCACTAAACAAAACCTTCAATCCAACTCAGTTTAATCCTGAATTCTGGGCTAATATAGCATATGAAGCAGGTATGAAGTATTTTGTTTTTACCACAAAGCATCACGACGGTTTTTGTATGTACAATACAAAACAAACCGCCTATTCAATTACTGACGAAAGTTGTCCTTTCTCATCGAATCCAAAAGCAGATGTTACAAAGGCGCTACTCGAAGCTTTCAGAGCCAAAGGCTTTTGGAGTGGACTTTACTTCTCTAAGCCCGATTGGCATCACACCGATTACTGGGCGCCAGAATGGGCAACACCCGATAGAAACGTAAACTACAATCCGAAGGATTACCCTGAACGTTGGCAACGATTTGCGGATTTCACCTTCAAGCAAATTGAGGAATTAACTACAAATTACGGGGATATTGACATTCTTTGGCTCGATGGTGGTTGGGTTCGACCTGAATGGAGTCTTACCGACGAATCACGTCCTTGGTTAGGATGTAAAGGATGGATTCAGGATATCAATATGCCCAAAATTGCCAGTATGGCAAGAAAGAATAATCCAGACTTACTGATTGTTGACAGGTCGGTTCATGGAAAGTACGAGAATTACCGAACGCCGGAGAAACAAGTGCCAGACTCTATACTACCCTATCCCTGGGAAACCTGTATGACAATGGGGAACTCGTGGTCGTATGTGGAGGATGATGTTTATAAGTCGACAAACACACTTATTCATATACTTATTGACATTGTATCGAAAGGTGGAAATTTCTTGCTAAATGTTGGTCCATCGCCACTAGGAACGCTTCCAGAGCCAGCAATAATTAGAATGAAAGAAATTGGCAGTTGGATGAAAATCAATGGAAAAGCGATATACTCAACTCGACCAATCTATCCTTACAAGCAGGACAAAATGCGATTCACTAAAGCCAAAAATGGTACTATTTACGCGTTTTATTTGCTCGAGGAGAACGAATCGCTACCCAAAGCAGTTAACCTTGGAAAAATAGGCTTTAAATTAAATTCTGTTGCGATTCTAGGAGCAAATGTAAAGTTGAAATTCAAGCAAACTAACGATGGCTACGAAATAACAATCCCTCAATCGGTTATCACAAACAATCAATTAAAACATGCAGTTGTATTCGAAATAAAATAGCTCAGAATGAATTTTAGTTCAAAAATTATCATCTTTTTAGCTTGCGTTATTCTACTTCCTAAAGTTAACGCTCAATCGTATCAGTATCCCTTTCAGAACCCTGATTTAACTTTAGAAGAACGATTGAACGATGTTATATCCCGTTTAACATTAGATGAAAAGGTGCTTTTGATGCAACACAATGCTCCAGCAATTGCAAGGCTTGGTATTCCGGCCTATAATTGGTGGAACGAAGCACTTCATGGGGTTGCTCGTACCAAAGAATATGTAACGGTATTTCCTCAAGCAATTGCATTGGCTGCAACTTTTAATCCTGAAGGATTGCGCAAAACAGCCGATATTATCTCAACCGAAGGCAGAGCAATATTCAACGATGATTTTAAGAATGGGAAAACTGGCGAGAATTACCGAGGTTTAACCTACTGGACTCCAAATATCAATATATTTCGCGACCCACGTTGGGGACGAGGACAGGAAACCTATGGCGAAGACCCTTACCTAACCTCAATAATGGGGGGTGCAATGGTTCGTGGGCTTGAGGGTGATAATCCAAAATACCTAAAAGCAGTTGCTTGTGCCAAGCATTTTGCGGTTCACAGCGGGCCTGAGCACAATAGGCATTCATTCAACGTCAACGTTTCGGCTTACGATTTATGGGACACATATTTACCGGCATTTAAGCACCTGATAGTTAACGAAAAGGTTCATGGTGTTATGTGCGCTTACAATAGATTTGCTGGTACTCCGTGCTGTGCAAACGATACACTGCTCAACAATATTCTCCGCAAAAAATGGGCTTTTAATGGATATGTTACAACTGATTGCTGGGCAATTTCCGATTTTCTAAACTTCCACAATACGCATTCATCTGAAATTGAAGCAATAAGCGATGCTCTACTCTCGGGCTCTGACCTAGAGTGCGGCTCATTATACCATAAATTAATTGATGCAGTAAAATCGGGAAGCATTACCGAAGAACAACTAAATGTATCGTTAAAGAGATTACTCAAAATACAATTTCAACTTGGAATATTCGACCCACAGGAAAAGGTTCCATACGCTAGTATCGACCGTTCAAAACTCGATTGTGATGAGCACAAACAACACGCTTACTTAATGGCTCAACAATCGATAGTACTCCTTAAAAATGAAAACAGAGTACTCCCTTTGGATGAAAACAAGGTTAAAAATATTGCCATAATTGGTCCGAATGCGAATAATCCAAAAACACTTCTTGCAAACTATAACGGCACTCCATCATCATGCACAACTCCATATCAAAGCCTACTAAATAGATATGGCGATAAACTGAAAATAACTTTCTATCAGGGTGTAGGAATTGTTGACACATTAAACAATGCTCCATCAATTTCTGAGATATCAAAAAGTGTTAGCAGTGCCGATGTAATCCTTTTTATTGGAGGAATTTCAGCCGATTATGAGGGTGAAGCAGGCGATGCAGGCGCAGGTGGTTATTATGGTTTTGCCAGCGGCGATAGAACCACAATGGCTTTACCAAAAATTCAAACTCAACTGCTTAAGGAGTTGAAAAAGGCAAATCGTCCCATTATGCTCATAAATATGTCGGGTTCTGCCATTAGCTTTGAATGGGAAAGTCAAAATGTTGATGCAATCCTTCAGGCTTGGTACGGAGGGCAATCTGCTGGCGATGCAATAGTGGATGTCCTATTCGGGAAATACAATCCCGCTGGCCGAATGCCCATTACAACATATAAAAATGATGCGGATTTACCCGATTTTGAAGACTATTCAATGGAAAACCGCACATATAGATATTATAAAGGTGAGGTCAGATATCCTTTTGGTTATGGTCTTAGTTATACTGAATTCAAGTATTCGAATCTAAAGTTCAATCAAGAAATTAATACGGGTGAAAATTTAGAGGTAGAAGTTGAAGTCCAAAATACTGGTAAAATATCGGGTGATGAAGTAGTTCAACTCTACATATCACATATAAATAGCACCACTCCAACACCTATATGCGCCCTCAAGGCTTTTAAAAGGGTGTCATTAAATCCACAGGAAAAACAAAAGATTAAATTTGTACTTAAACCCTCCGATTTTGCCAAAATCGATTTAAACGGTAACAGTATAGAAACATCTGGAAAGATTGATATTTTTGTTGGTGGAGGTCAACCAAAATATGCGAATGGAGAAAGCGACACATTAACAGTAAGCGGAAATCCCGTCATAATAAAATAAAAATCAATCAATTGAAAGACATGAATATAGTTATTACAGGAGCATCGAGAGGAATTGGGTTTGAAGTGGCTCGCCTATTTGCCGCCCGCGAGAACAACAATATAGTAGCAATTGCTCGAAGCGAGCAAAAGTTGAAGGACTTAAAAAATGCCTGTATCAAGGAGAATATTCAGGCACACCTCTACCCTATTGTATTTGACTTGGAGCAAACAGACCAAATTGGTAAGACTTTAATCCCTCATATAAAACAGCATATTGGAATGGTTGATATCCTTATCAACAATGCTGGTTTTCTAATAAACAAACCATTCGAGCAACTTACCACCGAAGATATTGATAGGATGGTAAAAGTAAACTATTCATCTGCAGTAAACCTGACAAAAGAATTAATGCACTCGATGAATCAAGGTGGGCACGTTATTAACATAAGCAGCATGGGTGGTTTCCAGGGAAGCCAAAAATTTAGTGGATTATCGGTTTACGCATCAAGCAAGGCTGCTCTAGCATCAATAACAGAATGTCTTGCAGAGGAATACAAACAAAAAGGTATCTACTTTAATTGCCTTGCACTTGGTGCAACTGACACTGAAATGCTCCGTCAGGCTTTTCCTGGCTATAAAGCCCCAATAAATGCAACCGAGATGGCCGAATTCATTGTTGATTTTGCTGTTAACGGGAAAAAATACTTTAATGGAAAAATATTGCCTGTTACTACAACCAATCCATAAATACAAGCAACTTATACCTCATAAAAAAAGGAGCCAAAAGGCTCCTTTTCCTTTTATTATGTGATGATTATCTGTATTCTCTAGGCATTACTTCGCCTTTAAGAACCATAAGGCCATTCATTGCAAGTGCTTGCATTTCGTCCTCGCCAGGATATACTGCTACGGGAGCTATAAATCCTACCATCTCCTTAACATACTCCACAAGGTAAACATTGTGAGCAATACCTCCAGTAAGAATAATGGCGTCAACCTTTCCTTTAAGAGTACCTGCCATTGCAGCAATTGCTTTACCAACGTTATAAGACATGGCATCCTGCAACAATTTTGCTTTAGCATCACCGCTTCGTGCTTTTAACTCTATCTCGTAAGCATCGTTGGTTCCAGCGTGAGCCACTAAACCACCTTTTCCGGTGAGCATCTTTTTTACCTCATCCAAAGTTACCTCTCCGCTAAAGCAAAGTTTTGCTAGCTGACCTGCAGGAATTGTTCCTGCACGCTCTGGTGAAAATGGACCATCGCCATCGAGGGCATTGTTCACATCAACAACACGTCCCAGACGATGAGCGCCAACGGAAATACCGCCACCCAGGTGAGCTACGATGATATTCATCTCCTCGTACTTTCTATCGAGCGATTTTGCGTGTAAACGCGCAATCGCTTTCTGGTTAAGTGCATGGAAAATTGACACACGTTTGAACTTTGGATGACCGGCAATACGAGCCACTTCATCCATCTCGTCTACCACAACAGGGTCTGCAATGTAGGCCTTAGCCGATGGCAACGATTTTGCAATATCATCGGCAATTAATGCGCCCAAGTTGCTGGCATGTTCGCCCATAATGCTATTCCTAAGATCATTTTTCATCTGATCGTTCACCTCGTAAACACCAGACTCAATTGGCTTAAGCAAACCACCACGACCAACAATAGCGGAAATCTTGTTAACATCGATTCCAGCCTCTTTTAACTCTCTAAGGATAATTTCCTTACGAAAGCCAAACTGATCGGTAATAGTCTTAAACTGAGCAATCTCCTCAGCAGTGTGCTTAATGTTCTTAAGAAATACAGATTTGTTGTTTCGGTAAACAGCAATTTTGGTTGATGTAGAACCAGGGTTAATTGCCAGTACTTTGAACTCTTCCATTCTCTTTATTGTGGTTTAAGATTATTTTGCAGCGTTAGCAGCTAATGCAATTGAATACATTTTTGATTTAACACTGTCGCCACGTGATGTTAATACACATGGAACTTTTGCACCCATAACCATTGCACCAAGTTCTCCGTTAGCAAGTTTTGTACAAGCCTTGAAGAATACGTTACCTGACTCAATATTTGGGAAAAGGATACAGTCAGCATCGCCAGCAACACCACCACCAACTTTTTTAATCTCGGCAGATTCTTTGTCAATAGCAACATCCAATGCTAAAGGACCATCTACAAATGCGCCCTTAATTTGACCGCGATCGGCCATTTTTGAGATAATTGCAGCATCAACGCAAGCCTGCATACCAGCCGACATTTGCTCTGTTGCAGCATTCAGGGCAACTTTTGGTTTTTCAATACCCAAAGAGTGTGCAGTTTGAATTAGATAGTTGGTAATCGCAATTTTTTGATTCAAATCTGGTGCAGGAATAATAGCAACATCACCTACAATAAGAAGTTTTGGATAAGTTGGAACTTGAACAACTGTAACGTGAGTTAAAACTGCTTTGGGAGGAAGTAACCCTTTTTCCTTGTCCAAGATAGCACGCATATACTTGTCGGTGCTAACAAGACCCTTCATAAGTACATCGCCATCGCCATTATTGATAAGTTCAACCGCTTTACGGGCAGCTTTCATCTCATCGGCTTCCTGAACAATTTTAAACTTTTTAGGATCAATATTGTGCTCAGCACAAACTTTCTTCATTGTAGCTTCATCGCAAACCAATGTGGCTTCAACAATACCCATATCAACAGCCATACTAACAGCCTCAATGGTATGTGCATCGTTTGCAAAAGCAGCAACCAAACGTTTACGTGGTTTGCTACGAAGAATATCGAATAGTTGGTCTAATTTATCTACTTTCATTGTGTTGGTCTCCTATAGTTTAATTACTTTTTTCCTTTTACAATATTTGCAGTATCGGTAGCTATTACTAACTCCTCGTTGGTGGTAATTGCCATAACCTTAACCTTGGAGTTTGGTTTGGTTAATAACTTATCTTTACCACGAACACCACGGTTAGCCTCTACATCAAAATCGATACCCATAAAATCAAGTGCACAAGACACTTTCTCGCGGAGTAGGAAATCGTTCTCGCCAATACCACCTGTGAAGATTACTAAATCAACACCATCCATGGCTGCAGCATAAGCTCCAACGTATTTTTTAACACGGTAGTAGTACATATTCAACGCTAACTGAGCGCGCTCGTTGCCTTCGGCAGCAGCATTCTCAAGATCGCGCATATCTGATGATAAACCAGAAATACCGCAAACACCACTTTTCTTGTTAATTACATCGTTAACCTGCTTAATGCTTAGGTTTTCCTTTTCAGCAATGTAAAGCAAGATGCCTGCATCGAGGTCGCCACTACGAGTTCCCATAATCAAACCTTCTACAGGAGTGAAACCCATGGAAGTATCAACCGATTTTCCGTTCTGAATTGCAGCAATTGATGCTCCATTACCTAGGTGGCAAGTGATAATTTTTTGAGTGTTAAAATCAACACCAAGAATTTTACAAGCTTTTTGAGCTACAAACTTATGACTTGTACCGTGGAAACCATATCTGCGGATTTTGTAATTCTCATAGTACTCATATGGCAAAGCGTATAGGTAAGAGTGCTTTGGCATTGACTGGTGGAAAGAAGTATCGAAAACTGCAACCTGAGGAATACCTGGAAGCAACTTCTCCATAGAGGTAATACCTTTTAGGTTTGCAGGGTTGTGAAGTGGAGCAAGCTCAATGCACTTTTCAATTTCACTCTTAACATGGTCGGTAATTAAACTGCTTGTAGTAAAAAACTCACCACCATGAGCAACACGGTGTCCTACAGCCTTAATCTCATTCAAACTAGAAATTACACCGTGATTTTTGTCAACAAGAGCCTCCAAAATAAGATTAATACCCACTGTATGGTCAGGAATATTGGTTACAATCTCGTACCTATCCTTTCCCTCGGGTTTATGGGTTAGAATTGCATCGGTAAAACCAACGCGTTCAACAAGCCCTTTTGCTAAAAGTTGGCTTTCGTCAGCCATGTTAATTAGCTGGTACTTTATTGATGAGCTTCCGCAGTTTAAAACAAGTACAACCATTTGATTAGTATTTTGATTATCAGACAATTAATTTAGTTTTAAGAAACTATGCAAAATTAACAATAAAAGTACTGTATTACAAAGCTAAAGAATGCTTATAGAACATATAAAATGTTGATTTAAAACGAAACCTTTCAAAAGTTACTCACAATTATTTGATTATACAACTTTTAACAAATAAAATGTTCTTCAACAGATTAATTTACAGAGAGGTTAAAGTAACTATTAAGAAGTTTTTAAATTAGACTAAAAAATATTTGTTTTCTATTGACTTTCCGAACCAATTATTTTAATATGCCTAAAATTTGATTTAAATAACTTCAACTCAACAAACAATGAAAACCGTTTTTAAAATACTTCAAGTTACTTTATTACTTGCTATTCAAAATTTAAACACAATAGCGCAAGAGAACAAGGCGTATAATTTTTACGGCTATCTCCAATCCGAAAAAACCTTATTTTTTTCGGATGATTTTAACGACGATGGAAACGGATGGAAAAATGCTACCACTCAAAACGGCGAAACATTCATACAAAATGGATATTTAATTTTCCAATCGACTGTAGAAGATGGCGCTGCTGGTTGTGTTCGCTCTCTACTCCATATAGACCAACGCAAAGATTTTGAGTTTGAAACAAGAATGAAATGGATCGATGGCGATGACAATAAATCCTTTTATTTTGTTTTTGGCAAAAAACCAAGCGAATGGAGTCGCTTTAACTTTGGATTAAGCGGCAATGGTTACTATTTAATCGATAAAAGTTTTCAGAATGAATACACTACCATTGTTGATTGGACAAAATCTAGTTTTGTAAACATTAAAGATTATAACACTGTAACTATAAGAAAAGTAGCCAGTACTATTTATTACTTTGTTAACGGGAACTTGGTTCACTCCCAACCATTTGAATCGTTCTATGGCGATGAGATTGGTTATCAAATATCGGCAAAAGTTAATATCTCAATAGATTACATCAAGGTTTACTATTTGGGTAATAGTATAAACAGCAAAGCTGATTACAGCTTTTACAATTTGGCACAAAAAAACACTTTCTTCCTCGATGATTTCAATAGCGACAACAATAATTGGGCAAACGCAGTATCTACCAATGGTTATGCCTATGTTTCAAAGGGCTACCTTAACTTCAAGTCAACCAGCCCCGACGGAGCGGCTGGATGCACAAATACCATATCGGGCTTTGATTCAAATAAAGATTTTGAGATTGAGTCATCGATGAAGTTCCTAAACGGAAATGAGAATAAACAAATTTCATTGGTATTCGGAAAAGACCCTAGCGTTTGGAGCCGCTACAATTTTGGTTTCAGTGGCAATGGCTACTATACTATTGATAAAAGTTATAACAATGAAAATTCGGATATAGTTAACTGGACTTTCTCAAAACTGATAAGAATTGGCGATTTTAACAAGTATACTGTTCGAAAAATCAGCAACACCCTCTACTTCTATGTAAATGAAACGCTAGTTTACTCCATGCCATTTGCCCCATTCTACGGTAATGCATTTGGCTATCAAACCCCTCAGGGCACAGAAATAGCAGTTGATTACCTTAAAATATCTTACTTAAGCAAACCACATCAAACACAACTAGATATAACTGCACCAGAAATCACAATGACTGAGCCTTACATAAAAAAAGAACAGAAAATAACCGAAACAAATAAGCAAATAATTGTAAAAGGCAGAGTTGCTGATGCTAGTGGGATATACGAAGTTGTAATAAACGGGAACGAGGCTGCTTTAGACCAAAGCGGTAACTTTCAGCAGGTTGTTAAACTTGCAGTTGGCGATAATACCATATCGGTTAGAGCAACCGACACAAAAGACAACTCATCATTCTACACTTTTTATGTTAACCGCGAAGTTACCAATGCAACTCAACTTCAACCGCAAGAAATTAAGCCTATGTTCGACCCAAACGAAAAGCGTATTGCTTTGGTTATTGGAAATTCCACATACGAAGGAGGACAATTTTTGAAAAATCCCGAAAACGATGCAAACCTAATGATACAAGCTTTAAAAAATCTAGGTTTCGAAGTAATTAGCCGAACAAACGCCGATAAAAAAAATATGGAAAGGGCTATAAGGGAGTTTAGTGAGAAATTACCCAACTACAACGTTGCATTATTTTATTATGCCGGGCATGGTGTTCAGGTTGATGGAATGAACTACCTTATTCCAACTGATGCTGAGTTAAACAAAAAGGAGGATTGTAAGTGGGAGGCTATATCGGTTAACTTTGTTGTAGAAGAGTTCGAAAAATATCCCAACAACACGAATATAGTTATTCTTGATGCATGCCGTAACGACCCATTTAAATCATGGTCAAGAGGCGGAGAAAGAGGTTTTAAAGCTATTCTTCCAACCAGCGGAACAATAATAGCATTTGCAACCTCCGAGGGTGCAACTGCTTCGGACGGAGATGGTGTTAATGGTCTTTTCACGCAGGAATTGGTAAAGCAACTTCAAATACAGCAACCCATTGAGAGTGTTTTCAAGAAAACTAGGGTTGAAGTTGAAAAACTGAGTAAAGGAACACAAAGTCCTCAGGAATGGTCAAAACTCAAAGGCGATTTTTGGTTTAAAAAATAATTATCTAGAGCCTAACGCCAACTATGCAAACATCATCGCTTTGCTTGTTTTTACCTTTCCACCGAAAAAACTCCTTCTCTAACTCTGTTTTTTGGACTGTTAAAGGTAGGTGCGATAAAGAACGAATATAACGTTGTAAGCAAACTCCCCGATACTTCGTATCGGTAAGTTCGCTTACTTGATCCTGAAAACCATCTGAACCTAGGTATAGCATATCGTTATCGTTATAGCAAAATGAAACCGATTCGAAACTACTCGGCCTATCTACCTGCCAGGAACCAACAGGGTTAAAAACACCCTTAAACACTTTAAAGTAATCGTTGCCCGAAAGGTATATTTTATGATGTGCTCCTGAAAAATGAATTTGCTTTTTTCGTCTATCAATACAGCAAAGCGAAATATCGACCCAATCATTATTAAAAACCTGATTTTGTTCTACAGAGGTAAAACTCTCAGCAAAGCGCTTATCAATCTCTTTCAATATTTTACAGGTTCGCTTTATTCGTTTATTCAGAATTGCGTAATCGAGCAAATTATAAACCAACACCGAAAGTAAAGCAGCAGGCACGCCGTGCCCCATACAATCACCCACTGCAATGTATACTAAATCGTCAACTTCAGCAAGCCAATAAAAATCGCCCGATACAATTTCCTTGGGCATATAAAGCACGAACGATTCTTTGAAAATTCGATCAAAATGGCGTTGTTTAGGAAAAATTCCTTGTTGTAAAAAAGCGGCATACTTTAGGCTGCTGTAAAGCTGATTATCGGAGTTAAAATAATCGTTCAAATTTAATGGCAATGTGGTTAGTTCGGCTATTGTATCGGTTGTCATACTAAATAATGTTGTACCTGCAAATAAACAAACCAAATAAGAATTGAACCTTTAGCGAATGTGAAATAAATATTAACAAGTGTTTTTTTTTACGACAACATTCAATCATCAAAATAAATAATTTAGGTTTGTACTATAAATGTTTAGCACAATGACTAACAATAATAAACTCCGATTTGATAATTTAAAGCATTTGATGGAAGGTGATTTGAAGTACGATACCTCCACCCTACTTCAATACGCTACCGATGCATCGGCATACCGTGAAGTACCTTTAGCGGTAGCACTTCCCAAAACAAAAAACGATATTATAACTCTCATCAATTTTGCAAAAGACAACAATCTATCGCTTATTCCTCGTGCAGCAGGAACATCGCTTGCAGGACAAGTTGTTGGTAATGGAATAGTTTTAGATATATCAAAATACTGGGGAAAAATCATTGAGATAAACACAGAAAATCATTGGGTTAAAGTTGAACCTGGAGTAATTCTCGATGAGTTAAATATGGCTCTTAAGCCCTACGGGCTTTTCTTTGGACCTGAAACATCAACATCGAACCGATGCATGATGGCCGGAATGGTTGGCAACAACAGCTGTGGCTCCCACTCCTTGATATACGGTAGCACTCGCGACCACCTTATATCACTAAAAATGATTCTTGATGATGGAATTGAGTATGAATTTGGGGATGTAACAAAAGACGAATTTGAAACTAAATGTGAACTCAACTCAAAAGAGGGTGATGTTTATAGATTTTTTAAGGATATTCTTAGTAACGAGAATAATAGGACTGTAATTATTGAGAATTCACCTAATCCATCAATAAAAAGAAGAAACACAGGTTATGCATTAGACCTACTGGTAACAGATTCTTTTTTTGGAAGCGATAATCAAACATTCAACCTAAGTAAATTAATTGCAGGTAGCGAGGGAACTTTAGGCATTATCACAGAAATAAAGTTGAACTGTGTTCAACTCCCACCAAAGGAAAAGGCTGTAGTTGCAGTTCACCTTAAAGAGCGAAACCAAGCATTTAAAGCAAACCTTATTGCCTTAAAATACAATCCATCCGCTGTTGAGATGATGGACAATGTTATTCTCGATTGTACAAAAGGAAACATTGAGCAACAAAAGAATAGATTCTTTGTGCAGGGCGACCCTGGTGCAATTTTAATAGTGGAGTTCTACAGGGAAACAAAAGAAGAGATTGAAATTGCTGCAAAAGCAATGGAGACTGAGCTTATGGCAACCATTATGGGCTACCATTTTCCAATTATTTGGGGTTCAGAAACAGGTAAAGTATGGGCTTTGCGAAAAGCTGGACTTGGCGTTCTCTCCAATGTTGAAGGTGATGCAAAACCTGTATCGTTAGTTGAAGATACCGCTGTTGCTGTAGATAAACTTCCTGAATATATGGAGGAGTTTGCACAAATAATGGCAAAGTACAACCTCGATTGTGTTTACCACGCCCATATTGGAACGGGCGAACTCCATTTGAGACCTGTTCTAAATTTAAAAGACCCCAAGGACGTTGACCTATTCCGCAAAATTGGCCTAGAAGTAGCACATCTTGTAAAAAAGTACAGGGGCTCCTTGAGCGGTGAGCATGGAGACGGACGTTTGCGTGGCGAATTTATTCCAATAATGGTTGGCGACAAGGTCTATAGCCTAATGAAAGAAGTAAAGCAAACATTCGATCCGAAAAACATTTTCAACCCGGGCAAGATTGTTGACACACCTACAATGAATACCAACTTAAGGTATACACCCGGTCAACAACCCCGTGAAATTGATACTATTTTCGATTTTAGCTCTGTAATGGGCATTCTGCGTGCCGCAGAAAAATGCAATGGTTCTGGCGATTGTCGCAAAACGCACCTTTCTGGTGGAACTCTTTGTCCAAGTTACATGGCAACCCTTAATGAAAGCAATACAACCCGAGCTAGAGCCAACCTGATACGCGAATATCTTACAAATAGTTCAAAACAAAATCCATTCGATCATAAAGAACTCTACGAAATACTCGACCTCTGCTTATCGTGTAAAGGATGCAAGAACGAATGCCCATCAAGCGTTGATATGGCTAAACTGAAGGCCGAATTTTTACAGCATTGGTACGATTCCAATGGAATTCCTCTACGCAGTAGAATGATAGCATATATCACGCACATTAACCGTTTGGGAAGTATCACTCCTCACGTAACCAACTTTGTGCTGTCAAACAAAATCACATCAAGAATACTTATGAAAAGTTTGGGTTTTGAGCCCAAGCGCACATTGCCGCTACTAAGCAAAACCACGATTAAAAACTGGCATAAGAGAAATAAAACTAGCCAGCAATTCCCCAACGGATTAGTATATCTTCTCCCCGATGAGTTTACAAACTATAACGATTCTCACATTGGAATAAATGCAATTGAACTACTGAACTCATTGGGCTACGAGGTTATTTTAGCCGATGTTTTTGAGAGCGGACGGACATACATCTCAAAAGGCTTAATCAGAACTGCGAAAAGAATTGCTAACAGGAACATCGAAAAACTAAAAGATTTTATAAGTGATGAAACTCCACTAATTGGAATTGAGCCATCGGCAATACTTAGCTTTAGGGATGAATACCCCGATTTGGCTTTGTCACATAATAAGCAAACAGCCATTAAGTTAGCAAAAAACGCATTGCTATTCGAGGAATTCTTTATGCGTGAGGTTGAAAAGGGTAAAATCAAAAAAGAACAATTCAAGGAGCAAAACATCAGTATAAAACTACACGGACACTGCCAACAAAAGGCTGTGGCATCAACTATACCAACCAAGGCAATGTTATCGTTTCCAAATGGACATAGTGTAACCGAAATCCCTAGCGGATGCTGCGGAATGGCTGGTGCTTTTGGCTACGAGAAGGAACACTACGAGCTCTCCATAAAGGTTGGAGAACTAGTTCTCTTTCCCGAAGTAAGGAAAACACCCGAAAATTTTATTATTGTTGCCCCAGGAACAAGTTGTCGCCATCAAATAGCCGATGGAACAGGAAGAAAAGCCTACCACCCTATAGAAATTATGGCAAATAGTTACAAATCTTAAGTAATGAATAAATTTTTGCCAAAACCCTAATATAATTGACAAAAAAATGTAAATTGCTTTGATTTTCTACTAACCATTTGTTAAACTTAAACACTAACCAAATGAAATTAAAAATTAAACATCAGGAAGAATACTCTCGCTTAGAGTTAATTCTTAGAAGTTTTTTTGGAGCCCTCTACATTATGCTTCCACATGGCTTCCTTTTACTTTTTGTAGGACTTTGGGGTCAAATATTACAAATTGTTGCTTTTTGGGCAATCCTTTTCACCGGAAAATACCCTAAGAGTTTATTCGATTTTCAAGTAGGTCTATTACGTTGGGGTATTAGGGTAAATGCCAGATACTATAACCTATCCGATGGTTATCCTGCTTTTGGAATAAAAGGTACCGATGAGTTCACCTCATTAGAAGTTGAATACCCTGAGAATGTTAGCCGTGGTTTAATGCTTGTACGTTTACTATTTGGTGGCATCTATGTATACATCCCTCACTTTTTTATTCTTTTCTTCCGTGGTATTTTTGTAATGATTCTTGCATTCCTAGCTTGGTGGATTGTTCTATTTACAGCTAATTATCCTGAATCGTTCCATAACTGGGTAGTAGGACAACTACGTTGGGGTACTCGCGTTAGCCTATACATGAACTATATGACTGACACTTATCCAGCATTTACTGGCGACGAACTTCCTGAAGAGGTATAAAAACATTATAAATACTGATAAAGAGAAGTATTACACATACTTCTCTTTTCTTATGTCAAATAACTAAAATTTTAATTATGGAATTTCATCCAATACCACAGCCTGAAGAGGTTAGTGAAAGAGAGAAACAAGATGCAATGGGTGCATACCTTATGATGTTTGCAACAACTGCTTTAGGCTTACCATTGCCAATTGTTAACATGATTGCATCGGTGGTGTATTTTTTCGTAAACAAATCGAAAGGTCGTTTTGTGCAATTCCATTCACTACAATCGATGTATTCCCAAATACCAGTATCGTTGCTAAATAGTTATCTTATTGTTTGGGCTGTTTACATATTTGCTAACGATGCTGCCTTCACTAATGTATTTTGGGGGTTATTGATTACTGCAGGTATCTTCAACCTTTTTTACTTTATATTTAGTATTATTGGCGCAGTTAAGGCTTACCATGGTCGTTTCTACTATTTCTTGTTTTTTGGTAAAATAGCATATATCCAAGCATACAAAATAAAAAACGAAACAGAAGTTAAGCAACAGCAAATGAATATGCCCCCTAAAATGTAATTGCAATGAAAAAAGTACTTATTGAATTGCTTATTCTGCTTGGTATTGGAGGTGTCCTCTGGGCAGTATTTGCAATATTTATTAAGATGCCCGAACGCCCTACTTTAATTTCAATTGAGAATGAGCAATCTATTGGCGAACGTTATGCTAACAGTATTCTACAACTTAATGGATTCACTGAGAAGAACGATTTGTATATTGATTCTGTTCTCGCCGTAACCGCTGATACCTTAAAAAATATTCAGGATGATGCAAAGTACGACTATAAGTTTATTTTGGTTGATAACGAAATGGTTAATGCCTTTGCACTACCAGGAGGTTACATAATTATCACCACCGGATTAATCAAATTCTGCGAGACACCAGAAGAATTACTATCGGTTATATGTCACGAAATTGGACATATCGAAAAACGTCACGTAGTTAGTAGATTGGTTAAGGATATTGGATTAACTCTTTTAACGTCTAACGACCCTTATGTTTCAGGTGAAATTGCTAAAGAGTTACTTTCGCAAGGCTATAACAGAGAGCAGGAGGAGGAGTCAGACCTATTCGCCTGCGAGTTACTATTAAAATGCAACCTTGAGCCCCGTGCAATGGCATCGTTCTTTAGGCGGTTAAAAGAGAAGAACGAGAATGGCATTTACGACAATTTTGAGATACTCTCGTCGCATCCCAATATGAATAAACGGGTTAAAAACGTATTAGCTTTCAAAGTTCCTGATGGTTTTACAGCAAAGGAATCGTGGATAAATATTGACGAAATGAAAAAAAGGGTGGAACAATAATCCACCCTTATTTTTTTGATAAAATCTCCTTAAATATATCGTACAACTCACCGGATTTTATTGGTTTTGTGATATAGTAATTGCAACCCGCTTCAATGGCCAACTGCCGCTCCTCAGTCATAGCATAAGCTGTTTGGGCTACAATTGGTATTCTGGTATTATTTTCACGAATTATTTTAACTGCTTCGTAGCCGTTCATTACTGGCATTTTAATATCCATCAAAACAAAGTCAACATTATTTTGATAAAAAATATCAATAGCCTCCTGTCCATTATTAGCCCTAAGTAAATTAGCATTGGTACTTTCTAACAACTTCTGCAATAACAGGTAGTTATAGTAATCGTCCTCAGCAATAAGAATGGTTTTATCCTTTAAATCGATATGGTTTGATTCTACAATTTCATTCTCAACAGAAGAATGCATTTGCTCATATGGTAAGGTAAAGAAAAAAGTTGAGCCTTTATTTGGCTCAGACTCAATCCATATTTCGCCTCCCATCATCTCGATAATAGATTTACAAATCGACAAACCCAACCCTGTTCCGCCATAGCCACGAGACAACTTATCATCAACCTGCCTGAACCGTTCAAAAATTAAATCGTGAAACTCCTTGGGAATTCCAATACCAGTATCCTTAACGTAAAACTCCAGATGAGTATTCTTTAACTTATAGCCAAACCCAACAGAACCTTCATTGGTAAACTTAATGGCATTGCTTAGCAGGTTATTTACTATCTGTGTTAACCGATGCTCGTCGGTATTAATAGAGTCAACAGTATCGGGTAATCCATAGCCTACATTTAACCTTAAACCTTTGGGTTTAGCATTATTGCTATGCAATGAATAAATATTTTCGAGTAATCTGTTGAGTTTAACAGTATCATAGATGATTTTAAGTTGACCTGCCTCAATCATCGAAATATCAATAATATCGTTAATAACATTCAATAATTGCTTAGAGCTATTATTAATGATTTCGATAAAATCGTAAGTTGATTTCTCGCTCAAATTCCCTTTTAGGATAACCTCCGAAAAACCCTGAATGGCATTCATTGGCGTCCGAATCTCATGACTCATATTGGCCAAAAAGGCTGTTTTAACCCTATTAGCCTCCTCTGCGGCTTCCTTAGATTTTTTTAATTCAATTTCAATTTTCCTTCGTTCCTGTATTTCGAGAGCCAATAAGGAGTTGTTCTGCCTAATGTTATGGTTCTTGTATATTAAAGTTGATAGAAAAAGTACGATGAGCACAGTAATAATTATCGATAACAAAAAATACTGGGAATGAAAAGCCGACTCGTTAATCCAACCAGTACTTGGGATTGCAATTAATCGCCATTTACCACTAGGAATAATTACCTCTACAATAACTGGATTCTCACTTAGCAAGGCAGAGTCGCCATAAAACACTTTTCCCAGTTCGCCTTTTCCGTCGTCACCCTGGATTGCAATCTTTAATTCATCATTCTTAGAAACACCTGATTCATCTAAGATTTTATCGTAATGGGCTACAATTGATGCCATACCCCAATACCTTTCTGTACTATCTTTGCATATTAAGTATATTGGGGACCTATTGATAAGGCCAATACCCCCTTGAACAAGGTTAACGGGACCTGCTAACAATGGTCGTTTTTCCTGCATTGCCCTCACAACAGACTCTCGCTGTTGTTCATTTTTCATATACTCAAGCCCGACAGCCTTTTCGTTTCCTTTTAGCGGATAAACCAATTGAACTATATTGTTGGGCGCTACAGCAACATTTCTAATATTTGGATTCTCGCTAATTGCAAGAGCACACAAGGCTTCAAATTGTTCCTTAGAAATGTCTCCCTGATAACGAATTAAATGAACCATCCCCTGAGTGAGGTTAAACGTTGAACGCACAACTCCCTCAAGCCTATTTCCAATGGTTGTTATTTCTTTCAAAACAGCCAACCTCTTTACTCCATTTTGTTTTTCAATATCGAGCCTACCTATTAAATAACTTACTGCTAATAGCACTAATGTTATTAGCACTATTATTAATTGCGACAAATGAAGTCGAAACTTATTCATAAAATACAGTAAGTTAAATAATTAAAAAGACAACAGACATAAGTCTGGCAAATACAATTTAGTAAAACTAATATGAACTTCAACTTTTTTTGATAAAAAAAACAGCCTGATATTATAAATCAGACTGCTTGATAAATCTATTAATTATAATCTACTTTAAAGCACCTAGCATTGTTTTTCCAATATCGGCAGGCGATTCAACAACGTGTATCCCGCACTCGCGCATAATCTTCATTTTTGCAGCAGCTGTATCGTCGGCACCGCCAATAATTGCTCCAGCATGCCCCATCCTACGACCCTTAGGGGCGGTTTGTCCTGCAATAAAACCTACAACAGGTTTTGTTCCATTCTCCTTAACCCACAGAGCAGCATCGGTCTCCATGCTTCCACCAATCTCACCAATCATAACAATACCATGAGTATCGGGATCTTTCATGAAAAGTTTAATAGCATCAAGTATTGTTGTTCCTATTATTGGATCACCACCAATTCCAATACCAGTACTTTGCCCTAGCCCTAACTTTGTAAGTTGGTCAACAGCCTCATAAGCCAATGTTCCAGAGCGGGATACCACTCCAATGTGTCCCTTTTTGTGAATAAACCCTGGCATAATCCCAACTTTTGCCTCGTCGGGAGTAATAATGCCGGGGCAATTAGGTCCAATTAAACGGGTTTGGGGATAATCAACTAAAATATGCTTAACTTTAATCATATCTGCAGTCGGTATTCCTTCGCTAATGCATACAATCAATTTTATTCCTGCAGCTGCAGCTTCCAGAATACCATCAGCCGCGTAAGCAGGCGGAACAAATATTATAGAAACATCAGCCCCCGTTTTTCTTACAGCATCATCAACAGTATTAAAAACAGGTAAATCAAGGTGCATTTCACCACCTTTTCCTGGCGTTACCCCCCCAACCACATTGGTTCCATACTCAATCATTTGTGTTGCGTGGAAAGTACCTTCGCCTCCAGTAAATCCTTGTACTATTACTCGTGAGTTCTTATTAACAAGTATGCTCATGGGTTCTTTTTTTACTGATTATCAATATGCTAAAAAACTATGTTGTTCGGCATGTTTTTACAAATATAAGCTAAACCTAACATTTTTTAAAGAAAAATCCAAAGAACAAATGGGTTTAAAAACATAATAATTTAGATGAATATAATCGTGGCTTTTAGTAACTTGTGATTCGAAATAATTATTTCCGGTGAATTTATAATTCTTTAAAAACTAAGCCAATATGAGCAGAGTGAACCTTAAACTTGAGAAGCTTGGCGATATGTTTCCAGATAATTGGACTGAGGAGCAAAGAGCCAAAGGCAAAACCCTATTCTTGAAATACCTGAGCGAGAAGGCTCATAAATTCTATGGAGGCAAGGTACAAATTGCCCCAAAGGCACCAGTACTAGGCTTTAACTGGTTCAATGTTTGGTACACTCCTGGTGTATCCAAAGTATCTACAACCATTCGAGATAATAACGACACATCGTTCGAACTAAGCAACCGTGGAAATTTGGTGGCAGTGGTAAGTGATTCAACTCGAGTACTTGGCGATGGCGACTGCACCCCCGCTGGTGGACTTGGTGTTATGGAAGGAAAGGCATTCCTTATGAAATACCTTGGCGGTGTTGATGCTGTTGCTCTTTGTATAGATAGTAAAGGAAAAGACGGCAAAAACGACCCCGAAAAAATTATCGATTTTGTAAAAATGTGCCAGCACAGCTTTGGAGCTGTTAATCTTGAAGATATTTCTCAACCTAACTGCTATAGAGTACTTGATGTTCTTCGCGAAGAGTGCAATATTCCCGTTTGGCACGACGATGCTCAAGGAACCGCTTGTGTTACATTGGCAGGTATACTTAATGCACTTAAACTGGTGAATAAAAAGTTGAGCGAAGTAAAAATTGTTTACTTTGGCGCAGGTGCCTCAAACACAACCATTGCAAGACTTATTATTACCGACGGTGGCGATCCCAAGAAAATGATTATGTTCGACTCGCACGGTGGATTACATAAAAACCGCGAGGATATTAAGGCTGACAAACGTTTCTACCGTAAATGGGAGATTTGCGAGCAAACCAACCCCAATTGCATCGACACCATGGAAGAGGCCATGAAAGATGCAGATGTGCTAATCTCATTATCAACCCCAGGTCCCGATACTATTAAGCAGGATTGGGTAAGAGCTATGGGTAATAAATCCATTGTTTTTGCCTGTGCAAACCCAGTTCCAGAAATTTATCCCTACGCAGCAAAAGAGGCTGGTGCCTACATTGTAGCTACAGGTCGTGGTGATTTTCCAAATCAGGTAAATAACTCAATAGGTTTCCCCGGCATTCTAAAGGGAGCGTTAATGGTTCGCGCATCGAAAATTACAGATGCTATGGCCATTGCAGCAGCACACTCATTGGCAAATTACGCCGAAAAGCGTGGAATTACCATCGACAACATTGTTCCAACAATGGACGAAGCCGATGTATTCCCTGTTGAGGCTGCCGATGTAGCAATGCAAGCCATTAAGGATGGTGTAGCTCGTACTAAAATGACCTGGGACGAGGCTTACCAAATGGCCAAGAAAGACATTGAGTACTCACGCTCAATGGCAAAATCGTTACACGACAATGGATTTATAGCCGACCCTCCAGTTGAAATGCTTGAGGATGCACTGGATTGGACTGTAAAACAAATAGAAGACAAGTAAAAACGAATACTTTAATAATTTGCCCCTCGATATTTTCGAGGGGTTTTGTTTTATTATTTGGCAAACTTTTATAACATGTCGATTAAACTTTAAAAAAACATATCATTCAAATGTCATAATTGCAAGTTTTTAATTTAAAAAACTATTTTTGAGAAAATTTAACCAAACTATCCTAAACCAAACCAAATGAGTAGTAACTTAAAACCAGGAACCGAAGCTTGGGGGTCGAGGGTTGGCCTTGTCCTTGCTATGGCAGGAAATGCCGTGGGCTTTGGTAATTTCTTGCGCTTTCCTGTGCAAGCCGTGCAGAACGGAGGTGGCGCGTTTATTATACCCTACCTAGTAAGTTTAGTTTTACTTGGGCTTCCACTTCTTTTAATTGAATGGTCATCGGGAAGGTATGGCGGTAAATACGGGTACCATACAACCCCTATGATTCTCCAAAAAATGAGCAACCGTAAGTTCTGGATGTACATTGGCGTTTTTGGTATTTTCAGCAATATTGCCATTGCATCGTACTACTGCTACATGGAGAGCTGGACAATCTCATACGTTTACCACTCCATAGTAGGTACGTTCAGTGGAATGGACCAGCATCAGGTTGCATCGTTTTTTAGTGGATACTTAGATGTTACAACATCTAGCACAGGAATACCCTTTGAGGCAATTCTATTCTTCCTGCTTTGTTTAGGATTAAACATTTGGATTTTGAGTAAAGGATTAAGCGAGGGCATTGAAAAGGCTGCAAAGATTGGTGTTCCGCTACTAATATTTTTTGGAATATTCTTAGCAATTAAAGGCATTTCATTAAAAGCAGGTACCGATGGAGCTTCGTTCGATGGAGTTTTAGGACTTAATTTCCTTTGGACTCCAGAATTCGATTCATTAACAAATCCTAAAGTATGGCTAGCTGCTGCAGGCCAGATATTCTTTACGCTATCGGTTGGTATGGGATGTATTCACGCTTACGCATCCTACGTTGGGTCGAAAGATGATATTGCTTGTAACTCAATGTCGGCTGGGTTTATGAACGAGTTTGTTGAGATTGTTTTGGGGAGTTCAATTATTATCCCTATTGCAATTGGTTATTTTGGAATTGATAAGGTTGTGGAGCTAACCAATCTTGGTGGTTTGGGTCTTGGTTTCAGAACAATGCCTTTCTTATTTGCTCAGTGGGGCGAAGTGATGTCTGCTTTAGCAGGTGTAGCTTTTTTTGGATTGCTATTCTTTGCAGGTATTACATCTTCTTTAGCAATGGGAACACCTGTTGTTGGCTTTTTTAGGGATGAATACGGATGGAGTAGGAAAAAGGCTGCAATTGGATTTGGATTATCAATACTAATACTTGGTTTACCAACTGTACTATTCTTCCAAGAAGGCGTTTTCGATGAGTATGACTACTGGGGAGGAACTGTAGCGCTCTTTGTTTTCGCAATGTTTGAATCGATTATGTTTGCATGGGTATTTGGTTTGGATAAAGGTTGGAAGGAGATAACAGAAGGAGCCGATATTAAACTACCAAGAATATTTATTCCTATTCTAAAATACGTAACCCCTGTAATTTTGATTGTTGTCTTCGTGAGTTCACTTATTCGTCCTGAGAATGATGAATGGTCGAAACTAAGTTTTACTGGATGGAAAGTCCATAACGAGAGTATAATTGGACAGATAACCCACAAGGGCATTGGCCCAAATAAAGACTACTTTGTCAATGAATTCTATTCCGAGGGCTCAGGTATTGTACAAGGTATTGTTAAGGAAAACTCTAGGGACTTCTTGCAAGTAGACAACAATGGCAACTCAAGGCTATATCTTGTAAAGAAAAACTACGAGGTGGTTGTGAAGCAAGGTGAGGTTGTTGAAGTTGGCACTCCTATTTTTAAAGGAAACATCATAAATAGGGTTTTCTATATAGATATGGCGCGAATACTGCTTCTGAGCTTATTCATTGGAATTGCTATTATGGTTTACTTTGCATACAACCGTAGGAAAAAACTAAATCTACTTTAACTATGAATACATCAGCACTAATAACAATAATTCTGGTATGGGGAGTAGTTTTTTACTTTACCGGATACTTTTTCTACAAAGTGTTAACCAATAAGAAAAAGGAAGATTAACAAAGATTATGCAATAGATAAAAATAAAACCCCAACATTGGGGTTTTATTTTTATGAGTTATTTAGTTTTTTCGTTCAATCTCCTTCAGGTTATCCAACTTCTTAGTTTCGAGGAAGTACTGAATATCGCCCAAGTACTCCTTCACACGCTTATTACCAAACTCGTAAACCTTATTGGCCAATCCATTTAGGAAATCGCGGTCGTGCGATACCACTATTAATGTACCATCGTAATTCTGTAGCGCCTCTTTCAGAATATCCTTGGTGCGTAAATCTAGGTGGTTGGTTGGCTCGTCCAGAATAAGCAGGTTAACTGGCGCAAGCAAAAGCTTTATCATTGCTAAACGTGTACGCTCTCCACCAGAAAGAACTTTCACCTTTTTAGTCCAGCTATCGCCACCAAACATAAATGCGCCCAGCAAATCCTTTATTTTAGTACGAATATCGCCTACTGCAACATCATCAATGGTTTGGTATACGGTTAGCTCCTCATCCAGAAGCGATGCCTCGTTCTGGGCAAAATAGCCCACCATTACGTTGTGACCTAAACTTAGATTACCATCGTGGTCAATCTGCTTCATTATTGCCTTAACAAGGGTCGATTTACCCTCGCCATTCTTACCCACAAAGGCA
The DNA here is from genome assembly GCA_029560875.1 of Bacteroidota bacterium. GTDB lineage: Bacteria > Bacteroidota > Bacteroidia > Bacteroidales > Tenuifilaceae > SB25. The sequence goes on from JAKQKB010000173.1 coordinate 162,298, forward strand.
ATCTTATCGCCACGTTCAAGGGTGAAAGTGGCGTTCTGGAATACCAAATGGTCCCCGTACGATTTTCCAACCCTATCAACAATTACAGGGTGATTTCCAGAGCGTGGCGATGGCGGGAAACGCAACTTTAGTGCAGATGTATCCTCCTCGTCAATCTCTACCATATCAAGTTTATCCAGCATCTTAACCCTGCTCTTAACCTGATTGGTTTTGGAGTAAGTTCCCTTAAAGCGCTCAATGAACTCCTCGGTTTCGGCAATCATCTTTTGTTGCTCCTCCCAAGCCTTCTGCTGCTGAATGCGACGCTCCTTGCGCAACTCAAGGTACTTTGAGTAGTTTACTTTATAATCGTATATCCGTCCAAGCGTAACCTCAATGGTACGGTTGGTGATATTATCAACAAAAGCACGGTCGTGCGATATCACAATTACTGCCTTGGCGCTATTAACCAAGAAATCCTCCAACCACTGAATCGACTCAATATCCAAGTGGTTTGTGGGCTCATCGAGCAGAATTAAATCGGGTTTCTTGAGCAGAATTTTAGCCAACTCAATACGCATACGCCAACCTCCGCTGAAATCGCTTGTGGGGCGATTAAAATCCTCGCGTACAAAGCCTAAACCTATCAGAATTTTCTCAACCTCGGCCTGGTAGTTCACCTCCTCAATGGAGTAAAACTTTTCGCTTAATGTGGTAACATCCTCAATCAGCTTATAGTACTCTGGTGACTCGTAGTCGGTTCTGCTGGCCAGTTCGGCATTCATAGCCTCAATTTTGGCCTCCATTTCAAATATGTGGGCAAACGCCTGCGATGTCTCCTCAAAAACCGACATCTTGTTATCGGTCATCAAATGCTGAGGCAGATAGGCAATAACAGCATCGTTGGGAGCTGAAACCACTCCGCGGGATGGCGTCCTCTCCCCTGCCAAAATCTTGAGCAGGGTCGATTTTCCTGCACCGTTCTTACCCATCAGCGCAATTCTATCCTTCTCGTTAATTGCAAACGAGATATCCTTAAAAAGCGTAGTACCGCCAAACTCTACTGCTAATCCGTCAACTGAAATCATCTACCTCTAAAAATTTAAGCCGCAAAGATAGGGATTTCGTGAGAAGTTAAACGTGAATCGTTAAAAGAAAGAGTTAAAGTTTGTTGAAGGCGTAAATGAAGGCTAATGAATAAATTATAGAAGCACGCGATATAATCGCGCGCTAGCAAAAGACTCACAATTTTGATAAAGAATTTCAACAAGATTCGCTGTCTTGTATTATTTTGCACAACCATTGATAACCGGGGTTTTGTTTTTCCAAATCCAAAAAGAATTCTTCATCTGTGAGTTTTTCAAAAGCATTATTAAGAACGGAAGAGTTTATTTCATTAGTATAATGAAAATTAAACCTTTCATTATACATATTTTTGCAACCAATAATTCTTTCTAAATAATCCTTAACTTTATCTAAAAACCACGCCTTTGGAACTTTATCAATATTCTTCTGAATCTTAATAAGTACAGAATGATTTAACATAGTAAAATGCTCTGCAATAGGACAGGATTCATAACTATCATTATTCTTTAAAAATTGAAACCAATTTCCAATGTTAAAAAGCATTCTATTTACAGCACATTGATACAAATTTGTTGGATTATTACTTTCATTATAATAATTAATCTCTGGAGCAACATTTAAAAGTTTGTCAGTCCAAGTTGAATAAAGGAAAAAACCACCAACTGTTGCTTTTGTAATGATTACTTGATGCCAATAGCAATCTACTAATTGAATGAAATAGAAAGGAATAAGAAACTTAGGCGCAACTTGTTTGAAGGAATTATCAGATGGTTTAAGAAGAAAAATTGACTTGTCTTTATCTATAAACTGAATAGAATTGTAGTATTCATCAGCAACAATATTTATCAAAGGAATAAAGATATTCTTATTTCTATTAGTTTCAATATCTTTAGGACTTGACAAAAATATATTTAAAATTGGTGTTTGTTCTGACAATACAATACCATTATTCTGCAAATTAAGTTCTTCAGTAATTTGAGAATTGGGAATGTTAGACAATTGTGAAAAAAGCAATGATCTCAAAACATCCTCATTCATATCATAAAAACGTGAGGAATGCTTAAAAACTAAATCTTTGAAATAATTTGAAGCAATAAGCCACCATTTTTCGTTTGTCAGTAACATACTATATGGTAACCAAACTTTTTCATCATTCGATTCAAAAAAATAAGTTTCATACTTCCTGAATAATGATGAAAATTTTGAAGGCTCATAATTATCTAAGTAATCAATATACTTTTTAATTAACTTATTAGAAGGCTTGGTATTTGTAATTTTTTTCCACTTTATAAAAGAACAAACAAAAAAAGCAATTATCAAAATAATTGACCAAACACCAGGTTGCAACCCTCTACTACACCAAAAAAAATTTAACCAATTAGGATGCGGGTTAGAATGAAAAAATGCAGAAAGTCCACTAAGAATTAGAAATATAAGCGGTAAAACAATATACCTCTTTTTTAACTTTAAGCGAATTATTTCCCATTCATCAAATTTAAATATTGCAATAATCAAAGCTAGTAATATTGAAATTACTGTTATCCAATCTGAAAAACTCATTGTATAGTGTATTTAGTGATTACTTATTATTCGACAATAAACAAGAATACTTTAATCATAAGTTACAAAAAAATTTTCATAAAACCTACATTTTCAACATTATAGTTATCAACAACCCTTAGTATTAAAAACCATAGTTTATTCTATAAAAGTTAAACAAAACCTTCGCTGCCGTACGACTCCTGTCGTGTGGCCGAAAGAAGCACGCGATAAAATCGCGCGCTAGCAACCTAGTTAAACAACTATCAACTAAAGACACTATCTTTGCAGAAAATTCAGATTTTGATGCTCGACGATTCCACCATAGTTGCCATTGCCACACCCGCAGGAATGGGCGCCATTGCGGTTATCCGCCTTAGCGGTAAGGATTCTATTGCCATTGCCGATAGTGTTTTTCAATCATCGAACAAAGGCAAGAAACTTGCCACTCAAAAGCCTTACACCATTCATTACGGCTCAGTTGTGGATAACGTTAGGGTGTTGGACGATGTGCTGGTGAGTATATTCAAAGCACCCCACTCCTACACTGGCGAGGATAGCATTGAGATATCGTGCCACGGCTCGGTGGTTATTCAGCAGCAGATTCTGGAGTTGCTCATAAAAAGCGGTGCACGGCTTGCCAAACCTGGCGAATTTACACTGCGCGCTTTCCTAAACGGAAAAATTGACCTATCGCAGGCCGAAGCCATTGCCGACCTTATTGCATCGTCGAGCGAGGCTGCACGCCGAGTTGCTCTGCAGCAGATGCGTGGAGGTTTCTCCGATAAACTTAAAGCCCTTCGCGAACAACTGGTAAAATTCACTGCGCTCATTGAACTGGAACTTGATTTCAGCGACGAGGATGTTGAATTTGCAGATAGAAGCCAACTGGAACAGCTAATCAATGGTATTCTTGCAGAAATAAACCGATTAATCGACTCGTTCAGTCACGGTAATGCCATAAAATCGGGTATTCCAGTTACCATTGCGGGTAAACCCAACGTGGGTAAATCCACACTACTAAACCGTTTGCTCAACGAGGAAAAGGCCATTGTATCGGAAATTGCAGGTACAACCCGCGATTCCATTGAGGATACAATCCATTTAGGAGGTATAAACTTTAGGTTTATTGATACCGCTGGACTACGCCACACCTCCGATACCATTGAGTCCATTGGAATTGAGCGTGCGCTCAACAAAATAGAACAGGCCAAAGTGGTGCTTTACCTGCTAGATGCCCAGGAAACTATGACCGATTGCCTTGAGGCAATATCGGAGTTTAGGCCCAAACTAACCAACGAGCAAAGCCTGATTGTGCTTGTTAATAAGGAGGATAAATCCAACCCACAACATACCGACGATTTGGTAACCGCCATTGGCAAGCAGTTCAACTGCAAAACCTTATCGATATCGGCAAAAGCAGGGCATAATATCGACAAGCTAACGCATCTGCTAATAGAGATTGGGCTAAGCGGCCAGCCCGAAAACGAGGATGTGGTAGTTACCAACGCCCGCCACTACGATTCGCTTATAAACACCCAGAAAAACCTAAACCAGGCACTTGCTGGGCTAAAATCCAATATCTCGGGCGATTTATTGGCAATTGATATCCGCCAGTCAATATACCATTTAGGTGAGATAACTGGCGAGATAACTAACAATGAGGTGCTTGGGTATATTTTTTCGAAGTTCTGCATCGGCAAGTAATGTACAACGATGAATCAATGAATCCTGCCGTAAGCCTTCCTATTTACAAAAAAGGAAAGGAGATACTTGATGTAGTAATGAGTATCTGTGATTTGTTTCCCGAGGAGGATGAGCACCTACAGTTTTTAAAAGACCAACTTATTGCAGATGCCGCTACTCTCACTGTAAAAGTTGCAGGAGCCGAAGCGGCTGGTCTGTACGATTTGAAAATGGAAAATGCCACAATAATCCGCAAAGCAGCAAGAGATTTAATGGTACAATATCATTCGCTGAAATTCCATGGGTTTGAGCACACGGACTACTACATAATTGTACGCGACCTAATTGAAGAGTACCGCCTACTCTTCATCGATTGGGTGGCTGGTTTCGATAAGTGGGACTATATAATTGACCGCTGGGGTCTATTTAACCCTCCGGGCGTTGGTCCATTCGACAAAGACCCCGATGAGGGGCTTCCCTTCGATTTTGATGAAGATGATTTGTAATAAGTTTAAGTAAGTTTTATTTTATCTTACTCAATTAATGACGTTTAAAAGACAAAACAACCACCAAAACATCAATCAATATGATACCCTTGGCTTACCATTTCTAAATTTCTGAAGGAATCGTACTTCTCCTCAATAAATGGGTAATCCCAACATCCTAGACTATGGTAGATATTACCCCCAAAACCTATCTTAAACTTATACAAACCGTGCAGCGGATGCGATGGATTTGGATTTGGAGCAATGCCAAACATATCGTACTCTAAACATCCCTTTTGTTTGGCAATTTGCATTGCTTCCCACTGTAATGCATAGGTAGCCATATAGTTCCGATTGTAGTTCGAAGATGCACCGTATAGGTAAGAACCCCGCTTACCTGAAATTATCAGAAACATTGCTGCAAGCGGAACGCTTTCCAGTTCAGCAATTAACAGAATTACCTCAGCTGGCGAGTTTGTATTATCGGCCCTTGCGGTTAGCAATGCTTCAAAGTATCTCATATCATTTAAGAATATCCTATTCCTATTCGCCGTTTCGGTGTAAAGTTTATACCAAACATCAATGTTGCTAATATCGGCTCTTCGAACTGTTACTCCTTTTTTATAAGATAGATTAATGTTGTACCTCGTTTTAGGCTTCATATTGCCTAAAATAGACTGAACAGTAGGCTTTAAATCGAGATAAATTGTATTTGTAGGCAAAATATTGGTACTTGGCTTCCTAAAATTCCTATTAAAAGTATTGCAGTTAAACCTAATTTCCTGGGCAAACACCTCAGGTTCCCCTAGCCAATTTCCATAGCTATCGAAATAATTGTCGGAATTTGCCCAGTACGACTCCCAGCACAAATCGTACCTAACCATAATACAGTTTAACGGTAAAAACGAGCGAATGCTTTCCGATAGTTCCTCCAAAAATTTACCCTGATACTCAAAATCGGGCTCCAGCTCTGGGCCATAAGGTACGTAGGCAATACAATCGGAATCGTTTATTTGTTGCACTAAAACCAGCAAATCAGAATCAATAACCGAATCGGAACCAGTATTATGGTACAAATTTGAACGGCTACTTTTGAAGTTTACAGCCAATGTATTAGTTCCCAACCGATTCTTTACCATCGACCAAAAAGCAGTTTGCTGAACTATTGGTGTTTTATAGAGCTCGGCAATATTTTTCTTGTAAATATCAGTAAGCATTCCCTTAAATTTTTGATTATCAAAAAAAGAAAAAAGCCGGAATTTACTCCGGCTTGCAGCAGAAACCAATTCCAAAACTCATTTGATATTAACCTAAATACTAAACTAAATCTTCGCCGTTGGCTTCTGGCTGATATATAACTTTTTCGATTTTTACTTGCTGCTCACCTTTGGGAACTTTAAATGAAACCACATCGCCCGATTTGTAGCCTAAAAGAGCACAACCTAAGGGAGAAAGTATAGAAATTGAACCCTCAGAAAAATTGGCATTGCGCGGATAGGCTAAACGCAACTCCATGGTTTTGTTAGTTCCCAAAAAACTGATATGAACAATGGAGTTCATAGTTACAAAATCGGGAGTTATTAACTTGGAATCAACCTTACTAGCTTTTTGCAACTCAAGCTCCAAGTAATCTAAGTAAATCTTATCGACACTTTTGTTCCCACGCAGAGTTTGAATAAGATTGGTTAATCTCATATAATCTACCTCTGTAACTGTTAAAGTTACTATTTCCTGATTACCTTTACCCTTTGATATCATGTCAATCATCTCCTTTCATATAATCAATGAAAACACTTAATTGCCTAAATTTGTATGTTTGTAAAATAAAATATCCGACATAACAATAAAACGGTTACGATTTATATTTATATCGGATTCGATGCAAAGTTATAATAACTTTTTTGATTAAAAAAATGGGTACCAACTATCAATCAATAAAAAGATTAATCGATTTATGGGAAACCTACGAAGAGGAAACCTCGCAGCAGGAATTATTAGGTTTTGCCGATTGGTTAAACAATAAAATAAAGCAAAATCCAGAACTAAATATTAAGCAAGCAAAACGAAGATTAGGGAACGATGAACCAGATAACATACTAATAATAAACAACCTAGATGAACCTACGCGATTTTTAGAATACATATCGCGAATATCTAAACTCCACGATTTCTACATAAAAAAGTTCTTTACTGATATATCAATAAATAATCGACTGGAGTTTTTTTTCCTTTACACTGTGAATGAGAAGAAAAGAGCAAAAAAAACAGAGCTTATTAATACCCACCTGGTCGACTACACCACAGGCATGGATACCATTAAAAGATTAGTAAACAATGGCTTGCTCGACGAAACAAACGACGAAACCGATAAGAGAGCCAAGCAGCTAATTATTACTGATGAAGGAAAAAGAGTGCTCGAAATAGCATTAAAAAAGGTAAACGACGAGGTACATATGTTTTTAGCGTGTATCAGCATGAACAAATGGAAGAAAACACTGTCGGTATTTGAGGAAATCAATAACTTCCATTCAAAAATATACCAAACACATAACGATAAAAACTCAGCAGAGTTATTAAACCTAATGGATTCACTTAAACATCTCCACAAGTAAATTTGATGTCGAAAATACTACCTTAAAATAGAGTTAAACCACTAAACTATCAGTCTGTAAAATCAATTATTTTACAATTATTTCGACATAAATAGTCAATATCAACATAACAAATCAAATTTAGTAGTATTTAATTCTATTTTTATGCAAATTATTGCAACTAATTAATACGATTTTGTATCTTGGTGGAATTTAATTCCAACAAAATGATTACTTTTCTGCTAAATAATCGCACTATCAAAACCGATAAGAACCCTGGAATGCCTTTGCTCGATTTTATTAGGTATAGCGAGGAGCTGCCGGGCACAAAAATTGGCTGTAGGGAGGGCGACTGTGGAGCTTGTACTGTTCTGGAGGGCGTTTTAACCGATAATCAGGTAGTTTACAAAAGCATAGTATCGTGCCTTACCCCGCTTGCCAATGCGCATGGAAAGCATATTGTTACCATTGAGGGTATCAACCTCGATAATCAGCTTTCGCCGGTGCAAAAAGCGATGGTTGATAATGCCGCAACTCAATGCGGATTCTGTACGCCGGGCTTTGTGATGTCGTTTACAGGTCACTGCTTGGACAAACAAGCATCCACCGCAAAGGGTGCTATAGCATCGGTAAGTGGAAATATTTGCAGGTGCACTGGCTACAAATCTATCGAAAGGGCTGCTGAGGATATTGCCAAGTATATGCAGAACAAGGATATCGAGAATCCAATTAAATGGATGGTTGAAAAGGGATATCTACCTCAGTATTTTCTTCAAGTGCCGAGCAAACTAAGGGATATTGAACCTATCGGCATATCAACAAATAATGCAACAGTTATTGCTGGCGGAACCGATTTAATGGTTCAAAAAGCCGATACAATCTATGAATCCAACATACATCCTGTACTTCACAAAAAAGAGTTCAAGGGAATTACTATTGATAATGGCCGATGCCGCATTGGTGCATCAACCACTGTAAATGAACTAATGCAATCGGCTCAAATACAGGAACTACTTCCAAACCTGAAGGAGCAGCTAATGCTTATATCATCGGAACCTATAAGGAATATTGGAACAGTTGCAGGAAATATCGTGAACGCCTCTCCAATTGGCGATTTAAGCATTATTCTACTTGCATTGAATTCCGAAATAACCATCCTTGACGGCGATAGAAAAAAGGGTCAACCGCTTAAGGATTTCTACCTAGGATACAAGAAGTTAAACCTACAGAAGGGCGAACTGGTTGAATCGGTCAGCTTCCCTATTCTTAATAAGCCATACCACTTCAACTTCGAAAAGGTTAGTAAGCGTACACACCTCGATATTGCTAGCGTTAACTCAGCAGTACTGATTAAGGTTGAAAACGATAAAATTGTGGAATGTCACTTATCGGCCGGTGGAGTATCGCCAATTCCTTTGTACCTGAAGGAGACATCCAAATTCTTGGTTGGAAAAACCATATCAACGGAAACTTTAAATCAGGCCAACGAAGTGCTTCAAGCTGAGATATCACCTATTGGCGATATCAGGGGTAGCGTTGAATACAAAAGATTACTGCTAAAACAGTTGGTTTTTGCTCATTTTTTAAAACTTTTTCCTGATAAGTGTTAATTGTCATTCCGGGCGAAGACCCGGAATCCATTTCTACATATTGGATTCCTGCTTTCGCAGGAATGAAAAATTCAAAACAGATAAGTTCAACTAAATGAAAAACATAGATTCCATAGGTCACGTAACAGGAAAATCGGTTTATCTGGACGATATACCCACACTCAGGGGTACTCTACACGCATCGATACTTGGCTCAACCGTTGCAAGCGGAAAAATAGTAAGGTTTGATGCAACAAAGGCATCGGAACTAGAAGGTGTTGAGCGAATTATCACCTACAAGGAAATCACTGGCGAAAACCAAATTGGCGGAATTATTCCGGACGAACCACTTTTTGCCGACCACGAGGTTCATTTCCACGGACAACCTATTGCCATTGCAGTTGCAACAAGCGAGTTTATTGCTCGTAAAGCAGTTTCGCTAATTGAGGTTGAATACGAGGAGCATACTCCTGTTGTAAACCCACGCGAAGCTCAACAAAAAGGTTTACTACTAATCCCTCCACGAACCTTTAAAATGGGTAATATTGATGAAACGTGGAGTAAATGCAAGTACATCTTTGAGGGAAGCGTTGAAATGGGCGGACAAGAGCATCTGTATATCGAAACCCAGGGTTCATACGCCTATCCTATTGAAGGTGGATATATAAAGGTTCACTCTTCAACTCAAGGGCCAACTGCTGTGCAAAAAACCATATCGCGAGTGCTTGGTATTCCAATGCACCTTATTGAGGTTGATGTGGTACGTTTAGGCGGTGGATTTGGTGGGAAAGAGGACCAAGCATCGGGATTTGCTGCTATGGCAGCATTGGCAGCGCATATTCTGCAAAAGCCAGTAAAACTCGTTCTTCCCCGTCACGATGATATGCGAATGACCGGAAAGCGTCACCCTTACAGCGCCGATTTTAAAATCGGATTATCAGCCGATTACAAAATACTTGCCTACCAAACAACGCTTTACCAAAATGGTGGCGCTGCAGCCGACCTATCGCCTGCTATTATGGAGCGTACGCTATTCCATTCAACTGGCGCCTACTTTATTCCAAATACACAGGTTACAGTTTACAGCTGCAAAACAAACCTTCCGCCTAATACCGCATTTAGAGGTTTTGGTGGGCCTCAGGGAATGTTTGTAATTGAATCGGCCATTGCAAAGGCCGCCAACGAGCTTGGTGTTCCAGTTACTGCAATTCAGGAAGCAAATCTCCTAAAGGAGAAGGATGAGTTCCAGTACGGACAAATTGCCGAGAATGTTAATATTGGCGAATGCTTTAGAACTGCAACCGACAAGTATGAGTTGAAGAAACTACAGAGCGATATCGATAACTTTAACAATCAAAACAAATACCAAAAACGCGGTTTGGCATTGATGCCATTGTGCTTTGGGATATCGTTCACCAATACATCAATGAATCAGGCTCGCGCATTGGTACATATTTATCAGGATGGTAGCGTATCGGTTAGCACTGGTGTAATTGAAATGGGACAAGGCGTAAGCACTAAACTTGCCCAAATTGCATCAAAAACCTTCGGCATTAACATTGAAAAAGTAATAATTCACTCCACCAATACTTCTAGAGTCGCAAACACATCCCCCACTGCGGCCAGTAGTGGAGCCGATTTAAATGGAAACGCCCTCTTAGTTGCTGCAAATGCATTGCTAAAAAGGCTAAAAGAGGTTGCGGCAGAAATTACGGATAGCAAACCGGAACAAATTGAATTCGTTAATAACAATGTGCTGTTAAACGGAGAATCTACTGGAATAAGTTGGGAAAAACTAATTATGACAGCCTATCTAAAGAGAGTTTGTCTTAGCGAGAATGGCCATTACGCTACTCCAACTATACACTTCGATAAAATCAAGGAAAAAGGGCATCCATTTGCTTACCACGTTTACGGGACAGCAGCAATTGCTGTTACAGTTGATTGCATTAGGGGCACTTACGAAATTGACGATGTGCTTATTGTACACGACTTTGGCAACAGCATTAACCCAACCATTGACCTAGGTCAGGTTGAAGGTGCAGTGGTACAAGGCATTGGCTGGGCAACACTGGAGGAGTTAGCTTATAACGAAAAAGGTAAATTACTATCCAATAGTTTATCAACCTATAAGGTACCCGATATCTACTTTGCCCCAAAAACGCTGAAATGCGAAGCATTAAATACCAAAGGCCCCGAACTTGCTGTGTTTAAGTCGAAAGCAGTTGGCGAACCGCCGTTTATGTATGGTATTGCAGCTTACTTCGCAATTCAAAATGCGATAAAATCGTTCAATCCGAACTACAAACCTGACTTTAATTTACCAATGACTCCTGAGAAGGTTTTGATGAGGCTTTATGGAAATTAATGGGGATTAGGTTGCAGATATTCTACTAATCTCTAATTATAAGACATATAAGAAAAGCGTGAGACAAAAATCCCACGCTTTAATTTTATCTGTTGATTTAATTATAGCTGCTTAGCACCTTGCAATATTATACTCATTTCGGCTGCGTGCTGGAACTGTATTTGTTTAACGCAGGGTGTTTTTGCTTTTGCCTCAAGCAATTTAAAATCGGCTTGGTTGAAACGGGCAAAAACATGGTCGGTTTCGTAAATAAACTCATCACCTATTTCTGATAGAGTTTTGAAACCACCGGGTTGTTTGTAAATCAAATTTACCCTGTCTTTTAGATGGACAACCATATAGCCCTCCTCGCACTTATTGAACGATTCAGTTGTAATATGAATTTTTGGCTTAGCCATATAAGGTGCGCTGTCAGTTGGACAGAATGTTCCACAGTTGCCACACTCGTTACAGAAATTGGCGATGTTTAGTATTTGGTACCTTTGATTTATTACAAAATCCTTATCGGGTTGATACTCCAATGCTCCATTCTCTCCAACAACTACTTTTTGGAGTTTCAAACTAATAGGTTCAACTTGGTAGGAGTAATTCGCAAGGTTTGGACACACTGTTGTGCAGATATTGCAAATCTCGTCGCAGTTTAGGCAGCGCTTGGCCTCTTCAACAATTGTGTTTTCATCGAGGGTTTGGCTAACCAACTTAAACGTTTTACTATCCTCCAGCGAGATTGAGTGAACCTCTGGAGCAAACTTGCGCTGCGAGCGCATTTCCATTAACTCTTTCTTTGAGTGATTTTTACCTTCAACTTTAACAGTATTTACGTTAAAGCCCGATTGCTTAATGATTTGCTCAGCAGCCTTTCGTCCATCGCCGATAGCATTAATAGCGGTTGACGCGCCACGTAAAGCATCGCCACCAATATATACATTGCCCAGCAGGGTTTTATAGGTTCTGGTATCGGCCTTTAAAAGTTCGCTTGGAACAAAATCAATATCCAAAGCTTGACCTACTGCAGGGATTATTACATCGCAGTCTATTTCGTACTCCGAATTAGCAACTTTTACAGGATTTGGACGACCTTTGGCATCAACTCCCTTTAGCTCCATTCTGCTGCAAAGCAAGGATTTAACCTTACCATTGGCCGAGATAACCTTTTCGGGTGCTGTTAACTCAACAATCTGAATTCCCTCCTCAATAACAGCGCTTATTTCGCCCTCGTCGGCTGGCATTTCATCAATGGTTCTTCGGTAAACAACAGTAACCTTTCCGTTATTTCCAACCAAACGATGCGCTGTGCGCGCAGAGTCCATTGCGGTGTTTCCACCTCCAATAATCACTACGTTTTTGCCTAGTTCCTTAATACTACCGTCTTTAACACCGAAAAGTAGCGATAGCGGGTCAATAACACCTGATGTTTCAATTCCTTCGATATTCAAATCGGCCGACTTTTGCGCACCGGGCGATAGGTAAACGTAATCGTATGTAGATTTTAGCTTTGTAAACTCATCCTTATCAACCTTGTGGTTGTATGCTATTTTAACTCCAAGTTGCTCCAATCGGCTGAAATCGCGATTAATGGCCTCATCCGTCAATCTAAATCCAGGAATTGCGTATTTAACCATACCTCCGGATTTTGTGTGAGCCTCAAAAACATCAACCTTAAAGCCATTAATGGCAAGGTAAAATGCACAGGATAAACCCGATGGACCAGCCCCAACAATTGCAGCCGATTTTCCATTGGCAGTTTTTGTATTTAACTTGATATCGGAGTTCTCCGCAATAAAGCGCTTTACCTCACGAATAAGCAACGAATCGTCGTAATTAATCCTAGAACACTTATTCTGACATTGATGGTCGCAAACCATACCCGTAATTGATGGGAATGGGTTGGTTTTAAGAATCACCTCAAGTGCTTTATCGTACTGTTTTGTGGCTGTGAAGTATAGGTAATCTGGAATATCCTGATTGGTTGCGCAAGTATCGCGACAAGGTGCCGAAATACAATCGAAGTAATCCAACTCACGCTTTGTCTTAATGGATGGCTCACGCAAATGGTCGCGGGTGTAAAGTTTATTCTTCAGAACATCGTCGGCATACTTTTTAAGGAATTGATGTGTCGATTCCTTTTCAACCATCTCAACAATATTATTACACTTGCCTTTAGCAATATCGTTGGTGATATTCTCTACATATTGATTTAACCTTGTGTAACCACCTGGCTTGAGTAAATCGGAACAAACCGTGATAGTTCTGAATCCGCACTTTAAGGTATCGGTTACGTTGAATGCATTTACACCAGCCGAGAACGACAGCAGGAGTTTGCCGTTAAACTCGTTCTGCAACTTCCGTGCAACGTTTATTGATACTGGATGCAACGCTCTTCCGCTCATATACATCATCTCAACATCGGACTTAAAGGCATTCTTTGTGTTCACCGATTCAAGCGTGTTTGTCAACTTTAAACCAAAGGTTAAACCTTGCTTATCGGCAGTTTGCTGCAACGAGTTGATAATTTTTACTGCATCGGGATACTTTAGGTCGTGCTCAAAGGCGATATCAGGAACGTTTGTCTTGAATTTTAACTCCTTGTTAAGAATTCGTCTTAGCTCCTCAGGCCCCAATAGGGTTGGATTTAACTTAACGAAAGTATGCAGTTTTTTCTCGGTAAGCAGATATTTTGCAATGTCCTCAATCTCGTTGGCAGGGCATCCGTGCATTGTGGATAGCGTGATATTGTTTGAGAGTTGATGCGGAATACTGATTTTTTCCACATCAGGGTAAAGCGACTTAACTCTCTCTACTTTCTCTGCCAATTCAGCCTTGCAGCTGTTCATCTTATCGAAAAACCATTGAACGTTGGGTTGCTTAATCCCCTCAAGGTTGTAGCCAACGCTCATATTGAAAATGGTGTTTGGGCCAGCACCAAAGCCTAATTTATGGTTTAGTATGTGGATAATAACCCAGGCATTGAGGTACTCGTTAAAACTCTGCTCAATCTTTAGCTCCTGCGACCACTCACAGTTATAGCCCTCGTCCTGCATATCGATACAGGGCTTGGAAATTTCTAGTTCATCTAAAGTCTGGATAGTTTTTAACTCAATGTAACGACAACCCATTAACCACGACACAATGATGTTCTGCGCCAATTGGGTGTGAGGGCCTGCAGCAACGCCTAGGGGCGTATCTATTTTTTGTCCGAAAATCTCGGTATTTAACTTACTATTTTGCGATGGATTGAAAAATAAATCCTTGTTGATACCAAATATTGATTGATTTTTCTGAAATTCGTTCAAAATCATTTGGAGCATCTGCTCCACGGGAATTGTGTAGAATTTATCGGTCATAGTTTTAGTGAAAAGTTATATCACAAAACTAAAAATAAACGCCGGAAGAATTACATTTGTCATTAAAATTATTAATTATTTGGAAAAATATTATAGATGCAAGTTGTAACGCAGAAAAATATATCAGCAATTATTCTTTCGGCTGGAAAATCTGAACGAATGGGTGTGCCAAAATTCTCGTTACGATTCAATACTGAAACAACATTTCTGGAAAAACTGATTGACGAATACCACTCCTTTGGTTGTAATGAGATTATAGTTGTGCTTAACGAAACCAGCGCAGTTCTTTATCATCAGCTAAAATTAAGCGTTCCAAGCAATCTAAGGGTTGTTATTAACCATCATCCCGAATGGGAAAGGTTTTACTCGCTTAAGTTGGCCGCTTTGGCTTTGAATGAGGTAAAGCCTGTGTTTGTTAGTAATATTGACAATCCGTTTCTAAATCAAGAAACTCTAGACATTCTATTCAAAGAGGTTGATAATTTCGACTATATCAGCCCCAGTTTTAAAGGAAAAGGGGGACATCCATTCTTACTGTCTGCAAAAGTTATAAATGAATTAAAAACCGAAAAACAGGACCAAATTCACCTAAAAGAGTTTTTAGGAAAATACTCTAAAAAACTGGAAGAGGTAAATGATGAAAAAATTTTATTGAATATCAACACAATGGAGGATTATAGCCGATTTTTCAATTTATAGCCAACAACTATTGCGCAAAAAATCAATATATTAGCAAGACAATTACATCATTGCTAAATGGAACTTTCGCTACTAAAGGATATTGTAATAATTTTTGCCCTATCAACCCTTGTAAACCTTATTTTCACAAGGATTAAGGTACCTACAGTTGTTGGTTACCTTATGACCGGTATCATTGCAGGCCCTCACCTACTGGGTTTAGTTCACACGGAGCATCAAATAGAATTACTTGCCGAAATTGGAGTAATACTTCTACTTTTCACCATTGGCATGGAGTTCTCACTCAAGCATCTCCTTAAAATTAGGCGCATTGTCTTCTTCGGCGGATTAATCCAGGTAACCATTACCGCAGGAGTATTCTACATTGTATCAACTTTCTACGAACTCGATTGGCACTCAGGGCTATTTATTGGTTTCCTCGTAGCGCTTAGCAGTTCCGCACTTGTACTAAAACTTTTACAGGAACGCTCTGAGTTAACCTCAAACTATGGACGTACCACGCTTGGAATACTCATTTTTCAGGATTTAATGCTTGTCCCCCTACTCCTATTCACAAATTTACTTGGCAACAAAGAGGTTGATTTATCTAGAGAACTAATTGTGATTTCCATTAAAGCAGTTATAATAATTGCAGTGGTTTATGCTGGTAACAAATGGCTTTTCCCAAAACTACTACATCATATTGCTCTGAGTAAAAATCAGGAACTTTTCCTGATGAGTATTTTGTTGATTTGTTTATCCATAGCCCTTTTAACCTCGCAAATGGGCATGTCGCTTGCTTTTGGTGCATTCCTGGCAGGGTTAATGATATCGGAATCGCATTACAGCCATAACGCCTTCTCAAACCTAATACCCTTCAAGGATACCTTCACCAGTTTCTTCTTTGTTTCTATTGGAATGCTGTTGGATTTGGGTTTTGTAATTGAAAATTTGCCCATAGTTATCCTTAGCGTTTTCCTTGTAATTTCAATAAAATCGATAATTGGTGCATTTACTGGATTTATTCTGGGTCATACTTTCCGTGGATTTGTAGTAATTGGTATTGCGCTTAGTCAGGTTGGAGAATTCTCCTTTATTCTGGCTAAAATTGGGGTCAATAACTCAATAATTACAAACTATTACTACCAACTGTTCTTGGCTGTAGCTGTAATTACAATGGCCTTATCGCCATTCTTAATGAGGGCCTCATTACCATTTGCTAACTTACTCCTCAAGTTAAATCCACCTAAGTTTTTAGTTGATGGGCTTTTCCCTTTGCAGGAGATGGAGATTCCAAACTTTAAGAACCATTTAGTGATAATTGGTAAGGATGCAAGCTCACTAAAGCTATCCAAAATGGCACAGAATAGCAATATTCAGCATGTATCCATAATCTTTGACCCGCTTACAGCCAAGGAGAAAATGGATGGTGGCGATACTGTTGTATATGGCGATGCCGTGAACGAGCCAATACTTATGAAAGCTCACGTTGACACAGCTGATGTGGTTGTGGTTTCAGTAGGTAGCCTTATTCCTTGTATGGCAATTATTGAGAAAGTACGAAGTATCAATAAGAAGGTCTATATTATTGCCCGCTCCAAGTATATAGCCAATGTAAAACAACTCTACGAGATAGGTGCAGACCAAGTATTGCCCGAGAAATTTGAAATAGCTATAGACCTATTCAACAGAATATTGGTAAATAAACTATACCCGCAGAGAGAGGTTAACCGAATTTTAAACCATATCCGCAGTGAGAATCTCGGAGTATACACCGAGATGGACATCGTGAACCAACCCACCATTATGGATGAACTGCCCAATATGAACATTACGGCAATTAAGGTAGACTCTAACTCCCTGCTCGATGGTAAAACTCTAGCTGAAAGTCAGCTACGAAACAAAACGGGCGTAACGTTACTTGCGATTAAACGAGGCGATGAAATTATTGAACACCCATCGCCAACCACAATTTTTCAGGGTAACGATATTGTTTACGTATTGGGAAATCCGGAGCAGGTAAATTTGGCGGTAGAACAATTTACAAAAGAAGAAGCCAACTAAACAGTTGGCTCGCTACTCTTAAAACGCTTAACTTTTATGGCATTAAGGCCTTTTAATCCTCGCTCAGTTTCGAACGTAACCTTATCGCCCTCCTGAATATCTTCCATAAAATTATTGATATGCACAAAAATGCTATCGTTATTATTCAAATCCCTAATAAAGCCGTAACCTTTAGATTTGTTGAAGTTTGTTAGTACGCCTGTTCTCTCGGTAATTACGGGGATAGTATCGTCCTGCTTAGCAACGCCAATTTGAATATCCTCCACGTTGATTTTCTCTTTTTTTGAGGGATCGGGCGGAGTATCGGTAATATTGCCGAATTCATCAACGTAGGCAATCATATCATCGAGGCTTTTACCGCCTTTATTGGCCTTACGATCTTCCTTCTTTTGAAGTTTGTCCTGTTGTTTCTTTATTCTTTTTTTTTCGTTTTCGCGCTTGTTGAACGATTCCTGCGATCTACCCATAATTTACTTTAAGTTGATAATTGATTACTATGATACCGGGAAAAGTGGTGTAAATTGAATTTAAACTAAACGAATAAATACGAAGAACTACAGGCTAATTGCAGACTATGAATTCAGTGCGTTCACTTTTCCTTTGGGACAAAGATATAAAAAAAAGGGTAAAATTCACTATTAAATCTTATCGGTTCAATTAATTAGTAGGTTTTTCAATTAAAATCAACATACATATACTTAAAATTCATTATCATCTCGTCGAATTGCACAAACACATCCTGACCTAAATTACCGTCGAAATCCTTGATAAAGTTTAACTCCGTTGTTAAAACAGAAATGGTTGAAAGCACATTACTTTTAGTCCCAATTTTATATTCAAAGTTTGAGATAACATACTCCTCCGATTCAACAAATCCTCCGCCACCTCCCCTCTGAGAAGTTTGCAATTTACCATTTTGCTCTACGTAGGCTTTGTGGTTATTATAATATTTGCAGGATAATTCGGATGTTTTTGCGCCTGTATCCAATGTTAAAAGCAAAGTATAGGCATTGGATATAAACTGTACAACCGGATTAAGTCCTTCCATAAACACATTGTTCAGCTTTAAATCCTGAGGCGAAACAGGCACAAAAATCGTCCCATCTTTTCGCATTCGCACCTCGCCCATTTGACTAATAACAGGATAGCCAACAATTCCATGAATTTCGTAATTAATTGAAGGAAAATTCATTTGCGAATCGGGAACAACCAAGAAAATCACATTTTTGAAAAGTATTTCGCCTACATAAACACTATCGGAAACAGCCAATTTTGTTTTCAACTTTATATCGGTAGATGTACCAACCTCAACATCCGATTCAAATATTCTACAACCCAACTTTACTGCACTACTTTCAGAAATGGTGGATATATTGGCACCTGTATCAAAAATAAACTCATCGTCTATACCTCCTAGCTTTACTGGAATCATCAAGTGATTGAACTTATTTCGGTAAGCAGGAATGGTTACATCGCTCTTTAAGCACATTGTTTGAGGAGCAACTTCTGAAAGGGTTCCAAAAAGGCTCTTCACATTCTTGAAATCAGCAATCTCAGCACTATCTGAAATCGACTTATAGTCATTCAACAACACAGAGTATAACTCTGAAACCTTAGCGTACTGGTAGCTATGGATATAATTATTGGCCTTTATGACCAATAATTCAGCCTTAACCGAATCCGAGATCTGATGCTCATGCTCTTTAAGCAGAATATCAGCGTACTCATTGGATTCGCTACCACGATTAAATGCTTGAGCAATATATGTCTTATAATACAATTGCTTTTCGATAGGAAGTTTTTCAAAATTTTGAAAGAGTTCGGAACGTAACTTAAAATAGTCTTTACTTTTAAGCAATGACAATAATCTTCTATCCAATTCTTCATCATCAGTTTTAAGGCTACAGCCTTGAAAGGCTAGCGCTGCAACAAAGCAGAGCAAAAAGTTGGATGTTTTCATTTTTAACAATTTAAATCTATCATATTTCAAATTAGTCAGCCTGTTAGGATAATTGTAAAACATTACTTACGTGGCTCAAACACTGCAACAACAAAACACTGAGGGAAAAATACGCTATCGGTCTTTACCATGGTGCTATCCAAATACCTATAAATCGCTGTGTCGTATAAGTCGCCATTGTGTACATAAATAACACGGCTATTGCCTGGTTTATTTTTATCATGTTGAAAATGGTTGGAATCCCAATACCGAACAAATCCCTTAGCCTCAAGTAGCGAGTCAAAATTAGCATAATCCTCAAATATACTCCTATCATAGTAGTACATGAATCCCAAATCGGTCCAGTAAGGGTATAGTAACACCTTCGTGCTATCAGTTTTATGCTGCTTAACCGCTAAAACGGAGTTTTTAACCTCGCGGTAGTAAAAATCCTTGGAGTTTATTTGAAGTTTCAAAAATAGCATTCCCAGCAATGCACATCCAACAATAACTGCAACCCTTTCCCGAAAAAGGTAGTTAATAAGTATTGCGGCAAACAAGTAAAGCCCAATGGTATTAAAAAGTATATAGCGGTTAATAAACATAGGCACCTTAAACGATACAAGGAACATTATTGTGTAAGGAACAAACCACCAAAGAGATATAACTACTAACTGACGCCATGCTGGAATTTTTCGCTTTGTGTAAATTGTATAGGTTAAGCCAACTGCTACGGCTAGTAATAAAAAAAACAATATCTTCTTGGTGTTAAAAAACCAGTATAACTGATGCACATACTCGAAACGCGATGGTGGTAAAACCCAGGTTCCCTGGCTCGAATTAAAAAATTGTTTTATAAATACCACAGCCATTGGAGTAAAAAGAACTGCAGTGGTAATAATTGCAATAAATACTCTGCGGAACACAAGCCTTTCCTTTAAATATAGCAAACCAGCAATAAACTGCACAAAAACCACAAACCAACCAAAGTAGTGGGTATACACTAAAACAAAATTCCAAACCACTAAAGTTATTAGGTATCGAATACTTTCGGGCTTAGCAATGAGTGATTGAATGTAGTA
Organism: Bacteroidota bacterium; assembly: GCA_029560875.1. Classification (GTDB taxonomy): domain Bacteria; phylum Bacteroidota; class Bacteroidia; order Bacteroidales; family Tenuifilaceae; genus SB25. Next base: position 182,728 of record JAKQKB010000173.1, read on the forward strand.
CAACGATGCTGCTGTGGCCAGCGAAAGCAAAGAGTATGCGCGGGTTTCGAGCCCAAAGTAAAAGTGATAAGTTGACAGAATAAACATGCCCGAGGCAAGCAACGCTGTTGGAAAACTATAAAACTTTTTACCGATAAGGTATATAAAAACTGCTGTTAAAGCGTTGAAAATAAGTGGTAATATCCTTACCGAACCAGCCTCAATACCAAACAGTTTTATCCAAAAATGGAGCAAGACCATAAAAAGCGGAGGATTTGGCTCGTTATTGGCCGGTAGTTTAATTATATCCCATAAACTATGCTGAGCATGGAAGATGGTGAATGGCTCATCCAAGCAAATATCGCGCGTATCGATATAGTAAAACTTCCAAAAGAAGGCTATTAGGAATAAAATAATAGGTAGATAAACATTAATGAATGCTTGCAGGGCTTTGCTTTGGTTGTTCATATTCTTTTAAGGTTATCGGAAACACTTAAGTTAACTGAAAAGTAAATGTAGACCTAAAGTAGTATATAATCCTTAATCTGCATTATAGGCTAAAACATCGTAAAATATAGTAAGTATAGACTATTCAACTTTTCTATCTTTCTCCAATTTTAGAAATCTATAGCTCAAAAATATCGACCAAACCGACCATCCCAAGTACAAAAATCGTTGCTTAAGGCCAAAATAATCACTTAAAGTGTCGGGAAAGAAAACTAGGAAACCTAACATCATTATAGCAAAACTAAGAATTGCAACCCAACGTATTTTAAGCAACTGCTCCTGCTTCCTCCATTGTACCAAAGCAAAAAAAGGCGCTACCATAATTAGCATAAAGCCAAACCAAACTCCATGTAGTTTATGGGGCATTGCAAAAATGGCTGGCCCAGACAAAAATGAGTAACAAAAAATTAGTACAATAGGAATTATTGTCAAGTTTAACGCCTTACCCATTCGCCATAAGCCAATACCGAAAAAAACATTCAGGATTGACGATAGAACTAACCCTGCTGTAAAAATGTACTGGGTTTTTGTACCCATTGCGCCTAATTCGCTTACCATGTTCGATAAATGGCTATAATTTTCCAGAATTATACCACAAACCAACGTTGTAAACCAAAATAGCAGTGGACTTACAATACCAAACATTAAAAGTGTTTTTGTTTTCATTCCTACCATTTATAAAATGCTAATTGTTAATGAAATTCAAACTATAAAACCAAAGTGTTTCACAAAGATAACAAAGTCCTTTTTGTTATCTAAAATAGAGTATTCCCAGTAATTGCAGAGTACACATAATACGATAGACCTGCGTTTCATTACAAAAAACAAACGCGTCCTGTAGACGCGCTCGAACATTGACAATTAGTTTTTACTTTAACTCAAACTTACAAAGTATAGAGTACTCTATCTTAATCTTCTCAAAGTCCACGTTCAGTGGTTGCGAATTGGTGTTTGAACTAGAAATACTCGACATACCCCGAATCATTATGGAGTTTGATGCACCAGGTGCATATCCAACTCTTGGTTCAATCTCCTGAATAAAAATTGCCTTACCAATTGTTTGACCAATGGCGCTAGTGAGCGATTCTGCCTTTTCCTTTGCTGCTTTTATAGCATTTACTTTAACCTCTCGTCGGAAATCCTCTATTTTACTGTGGTCTACCCTATCAATCGATACATTTGATATACCTATCTCCTCCAAACCTATTAGAACTTTACTGGCAGTTTTTGCATCGTTAACCAGAATTTGATACTCTTTAGTTAAAAGTATTTCTGTTTTTGAAATTACGTAGAACTTGTAGTTGCTCGAGAAATCCTTAATTTCCAGGTTCTTTGAAATATCTATACCAATCTCCTTTAGTTTTGCCACCATTTTTGCTTCCAAATCCGATACTGAAATCTTGTTCTTTGTATCTTTCTCGTTAAGCAGAACCTTAAGGTAAATCATATCGGGCGTAATTTCCATTTCGGCTTTGCCTGTTACCTCAATAAAGTTAGTGTCAATAAAATTCTTTTGTCCAAATGCAAAAGTTGATGAAATCATTATTACAAAAGCAACAATTAGATTTTTCATGATTTTTAATATTTACAGTGTTATAAGTTCAATTTTACATATAAAATTTCAACAACTGAGCAGTTAAAGGCTTAATTAATGCTAAACGGCGAATTATAAAAAGCATATTTGGAAACATTCTTAACTGAGTATCCTTGATTAATGAAAGCTTTGAATGCTAAAATAGTATTACGTAAAATCACAAAAAACAAACGCGTCCTTTAGACGCGCTCGAACAAAAAAAGAGGCTTAAAAAAGCCTCTTAATTTTCAGAACCAATGTTATTCCTTTATGCCCAATTGCTGGAAAATAAAAGCGTATTCCATTGCAATTTCTTCCAATGCCTTGAATCGTCCGGATGCTCCACCGTGGCCAGCTTCCATATTTGTATGCATTAACAGCAAATTTTTGTCGGTTTTTAAATCGCGTAGCTTAGCCACCCACTTTGCTGGCTCAAAGTACTGTACCTGTGAGTCGTGCAAACCAGTTGTAACAAGCATTGCAGGATAGTCCTGTGCTTTTACTTGGTCATAAGGCGAGTACGATAGCATATACTTATAGTAAACTGAATCCTTAGGATTTCCCCACTCATCAAACTCGCTGGTAGTTAATGGAATAGTTTCGTCGAGCATTGTTGTAACCACATCTACAAACGGAACTTGGGCAACAATTCCTTTATATAAATCGGGACGCATATTGGCAATGGCACCCATAAGTAAACCACCTGCACTTCCGCCCATAGCAAATAATTTTTCATTGCTGGTATAGCCTTGCTCAATAAGATACTCGGCACATGAATTAAAATCGGTAAAGGTATTCTTCTTGTTTAGTAGTTTACCATCCTCGTACCATTGCCTTCCGTAGTATTGACCTCCACGAACATGTGCAATAGCATACACAAAACCCCTATCGAGCAACGATAACCTAGTTGAGCTAAAACCGGGATCTATTGTTGCACCGTACGAACCGTAAGCATATATTAAGGCTGGGTTTGAACCATCGAGTTTGATTCCTTTCCTGTAAACTATGGACATTGCCACCTTTTTACCATCCTGTGCGGTTGCAAATATTCGTTTCGATTCGTAGTTCGACTTGTCGAATCCACCCAAAACCTCCTGCTCCTTTTTAACTGTTTTTTCACGGGTTACCATGTTGTAATCGATAGTTGAGCTGGGGGTTGTTAGCGAAGAGTACCCGTAGCGTAAAATTTCGGTATCGAACTCACGGTTAACTGAAGTGTAAGCAGAATATGCTTCCTCGCCAAAATCGAGATAATGCTCAGAATTGTCGCTCCATTTAATAATACGAATTTTACTCAAACCATCTCTACGCTCCTCGGCTACAAGAAAATCTTTAAAAATTTCAACACCCTCAAAGTACGAATTTTCGTCGTGGGCAATAACATCTTTCCAGTTTTCCTTGGATGTTTTATTTACTGGGGTTTTAACCAGTTTAAAGTTCTGTGCATTAAGGTTTGTACGTATGTAGAAATAGTCGCCATAATGCGAAACGCCATACTCAAGCCCTTTTTCGCGGGGTTGAATAACTTTAAACTCGCCGTTTGGTTTGTCTGCATCCAAAAATCTATACTCATCGGATAGGGTACTACTTGAGCCAATTAATAGGAATTTATTGGATTTCGATTTTGTGACAAACACGCTAAAGGTCTCATCGTTTTCCTGATAAACCAAGTAATCGTTGGGCTGACCTAACTCATGCCTGTGTATTTGATAGCTACGTAAAGTAACTTCATCCTTTTTTACATAGTACATGGTTTTATTATCGTTGGCCCAAACAGAGTAACCTTCGGTATTTGGAATCGATTCGGTTAAAAGCTCTCCTGTTTCAAGATTTTTAACGTAGATAGTGTACTTACGTCGGCTCACTGTGTCGACCCCGTAGGCTAACAGCTTATTATCGGGGCTAACGTTTAAGCCACCTACCTGAAAGTAGCTGTAACCCTCTGCAAGTGTATTAACATCGAGCATAACTTCCTCAGGTGCATCAAGGCTTTCCTTTTTACGGCAGAAAATAGGATACTCCTTGCCTGTCTCGAATCTGTTGTAGTAAAAATAGCCGTTACTTTTGTAAGGTACCGACTCATCACTTTCTTTTATCCTCCCCTTTAGTTCGGCAAATAATTTATCCTGTAACTGTTTGGTTGGTTTCAGAATAGTTTTGGTATAGTTGTTTTCAGCTTCCAAGTATGCTATTACCTCGGGGTTTTCGCGCTCGTTTAACCAGTAGTAGTTATCAATACGGGTATCGCCATGTATGGTTAGTTCCTTTGGTACTTGCTTAACATCGGGTGGTGTAACTGATGTTTGGCACGATGCCAAAACAAAGAATGCAAAAAGAATTGCTAATCCTTTAAGGCTAATTTTCATAGTAGTATTTTTAAATAGTTAGTAATTTGTTCGACTATTCGAAGTACAAAAAGTTATAATTGAGAGTAAAATTATTTTAATTATTCTGATTTAGGATATCTGCTTACCAAATTACTTAACCAAGAGCAAAACATTAAGCGAGTTTGTAGAGGCCCTTTGCTGGTGCGGACTTATAGTCCGTGACAATTACTTTTTATACTTTATTAGAAATAGCCCGCACGGATTACAAATCCGCGCGAGAAGAGAACGAGGGGGCTTGTAAACTCTAGAAAAAGACGAACGCGTCTTTTGAACGCGCTCGAACAATGCTTACTCCATATCCTGCAATTTAAGTTTTTCGCCAATTGTACTCATTTTAGGTTTAAGGTATGGTGTATAATTACTGTTTGGATACTCAACTATAAATGATTCAAAAAGCGACAGCAACTCCTTTGTTGCACGAAACGAATTGAGATGTAAGTAAGCCGCCTTGTAAAACTCCAATAAATCGCCTTGTAAATACATTCGCGCAAGGCTAAGGGTGTGGGTATGGACTAAATTCTTTTGACGGAACTCTTTTCTTACTGAATTAAACTCATCGATATTTTGGTGCGTATAAATCTGACACCATATGTAAATATCCAAAAAATCGTAGGCATAGGTTGAATGCAGAAAATTTAGATTTGTTAAGGAAATACTTGACACAGCATCAACCCAAAGCTTCATCATTTCAGATGACACCACCTCTTTACCATTTTGTGTAACTAAAAGATTCTTTGATGCAAGATTTGCCAACGCTATTTTGTAATAAACTTCCCTATCGAATTTAACCAACTCATAAACATCTTTTGAAATTGACCCGCTACTATATATATTCAGCAAATCGGAAAGTTCTTTAGCCAAACTTTCGTCCAATTTAAGTTTGATAATATCAACCGTAGAAGTATCGGTGCTGATTGGGTTATCGCATGCACGTGGGTTTATCCTCAGTAAATTTGTATAAAAATTTTGAGCACCATCAGTGCTCCCATTAATGTTTACCTGATTTTGGTTAATATTAATTTCATACTCTCCGTTTGGCTCTACAATAATTGAATGAGATTCGTCGGCATAATAGATATTCACAAAACAAGGCCTTGCCGTATTTATTGTAATTGCGAAATTGCCAAGCGAATCGGGCTGGAAACTGTTCGAATAGTTCCAAAAGTAACTATCACCCACAGGTGCGGTGTAATTGATTTTCTCAGGAATATTTCCAGTAATTTTACCTTTGATTAGCGCTGTATTGTTTTGCCCAATAACAATGAATGATAACAAAATCAATGAAGAAAAAAGAAGAACTCTCATAATCCAAAACATTTCATATTACTCAATAACCTCCATCACAACCCTAAAACCAACAAAAGGACTTGGGGCTTTATAGTCCTGGTTTTTATTAATATGGCTCTCCTCCTGTGTATTTCCCCAGCCGCCACCTTTCACCTTATCGTCGCTGGTTTGCTCGGCTGCGTTGCCAATAATATCGAACAGACCTATTTTATTGGGCTTAAAACCACCTACTGCCGCTGCAAAAGGTGAGCCATCAAAAAAAGAGTCCAAATGATTCTTTGAGTAATCAAAAATTACGAGGTTGGCCAGTGGTATAACTTTGCCTTTCTTATCCAGATAGTAAGGAACTGCATTATCCCAAGGCAGTGGTATTCCGGGTAGCGGGCTTGAAAACTCCAACCACTCCTTCTCACTAGGTAACCTAAACTTAACCTTTCTGAATTTCTTCTCCTTTAAAGTGGAATACTGTGCTGTAAGCCATTCGCAGTATTTATCCATTGACTCTTTACTAACATTTACAACTGGATGCTTACCATACGCAGGATGTGTGTGATAATCCCTCTCGAACGGGGAGTTATATGCATACTCAAAACCTTTTGTCCAAAGAGCAGAATCGGGTTTTAGTGCTTGGTAATCCTCAGCCTTAAGTGTTGGGTAAACACTCTGCAAAAACTCCTTGTACTCCCTATTGGTAACCTCGTAAACCGACACATAAAGGTTTTTGGAGAATTTCACATAGTTATCCTCGTTAATAACGGGTTTGCTTTTCTGCGCATTGGATGCTAGACAAGCAGAAAGCAGTAAAATTAGGGTCAGTGTCTGTTTCATAATTTTAGTTTTCTGGTAAAAACGTACTTTTTTGTAGTTTATTTTAAAAGTAGTAATTCTGAATTAATATAACACTGTTTTATGGTACGAATTATAAAATCCACACAAGCAAATGCCATAAAAAAAGAACGCGTCCGTTAGACGCGCTCAAACAAACGGCAGGCTTCGCCGAACAAAGAATTTACTTTAACTCAAACTTACAAAGTATAGAGTACTCTATCTTAATCTTCTCAAAGTCCACATCCAGAACAGGTGAGTTAGCGTTTGAAGTGGCCATACTCGACATACCCCTAATCATTATGGTGTTTGAAGCACCAGGAGCATATCCGCCTCTAGGTTCAATCTCCTGAATAAAAATTGCCTTACCAATTGTTTGACCAATGGCACTGGTTAACGATTCCGCCTTTTCCTTTGCTGCTTTTATTGCATTTACCTTAACCTCTCGTCGGAAATCTTCCATTTTACTATGGTCTACCCTATCGATGGATACATTTGAAATACCAATCTCCTCCAAGCCAATTAGAACTTTGCTTGCAGTTTTTGCATCGTTAACCAGAATTTGGTACTCCTTGGTTAAAAGTATCTCTGTTTTCGAAATTACGTAGAACTTGTAGTTGCTCGACAAATCCTTAACTATCAGATTTTTTGCAATATCTACACCTATTTCCTTTAGCTTTGCAACCATTTTTGCTTCCAAATCCGATAGAGAAATCTTGTTTTTAGAATCCTTCTCGTTCAGCAAAACCTTTAGGTAAATCATATCGGGCGTAATTTCCATTTCGGCTTTACCTGTTACCTCAATAAAGTTGGTGTCGATAAAATTCTTTTGTCCAAACGCAAAAATTCCCGAAAACATTAGAACAAATGCAATAATTAGGTTTTTCATATTTTTAATATTTACAATGTTATAAGTTCAATTTTACATATAATATTTCAACAATTGCTAATGCAAATGCTTAATTAGTACTAAATTATTGAAATACCTTTTTTGTTGGAAATTTCACTCCACACATCCAAGTCCGCCACACATAGGACGCCTGCCTTCCGATAGGTAAGTTGAAAGGTAAAATACCTAGCATAGTTTGTTAGATATGTCAGCGTTAAAAAGTGAGTGTTATAAAGAACGAACGCGTCCGTTAGACGCGCTCGAACAAGAGAATTTTGTATGTTAATAAGAATAAACCGCACGAATTACAAATCCACGTTAGCAAGAATCCTAGGGATTCTGAATTTTTGTAAATGGTTTACTATCAACAAAAATATTACTTATCTGACCTTCAAAACTTATTTTGGGATTCTGATTCCCTCCCATTTGATTCTTGATTTTATTAAAAAAATCATTGTAATTTCCTTCAAACAAACCATCATTCCATGACTTTAGAAGCTTATAGGTCAATAGACCATGCTTCATAATTACACTGCCATCAGAAGCTGTTTCATCATCTTGACAAGCAGCAAAATGTATAATTGAAGGTTTTAAATCTAATGCATTTTCGTTAATACTTTTTTTAATAATTTGATATTCCAAATTTGAATCAAAGATTTCTTGTCCAATATCTTCACTAAATCCTCTTTCTATAAAATTAGTTAAAATTCCTTTGTCTAAATTTAATAACTTTGATATTGTTCCGCTATGACAACAGTCCGTAATAAAAAAAATATTTACACCTTCTCTAAATCTTGAGAACTGCACTTTAACTAAGTCATCTATTAGTAACTTGTCATAAAATACCAATACTTCATCATATCCATCCTGCTCGTCATCGTTAATATCTTTAACTCTTGTCCCATGACCAGAAAAAGTGACAACAATTAAATCATTTTGTGAACATATTTTTGATAAATCTATTAATTCTTTAAGAAAATTTTCAACTGTAGCTTCTTTAGAAAGAAATAGTTTAGATTTACCTTCTTGTTGGCATACTATCTCATGATATGCCCGAGCATCATTCTCAGCATGCCTTAATATAGCAATTGGTTTTGAAGAGGAAAAACCTATTTCATTAAGTCCAAAATGTACTCCATAAATATTACTCATAATTTACTCATTTTTAAGATTTTCTATTTCATTTTTAAGTGCTTCAATTTCCTTCTGTAATTGGAGAATTGTCTTTTCATTTTGAAGTACCAATGTTTCCTTCAAAGTTTGAGTTTCATTAGTTAAAGTGCTTACCTCTTTCTCAAGGCCAAGCAGTTTTTTTTGATTCTCTAATTCAGAAACTTGTGGCATTAAAGAAATCTCATTCTTTAAAGATTCGAGTTCCGTTTGAAGTGTTAAAAGTTTTTTATCTGCTTCTAACTGTTGCTTTTGAGTCTCTAAAGCACTTAGTAATTCATTTCTTTCATTATCACTAATGGCTTTCTCAAGATTCAGAATCTCTTTTTCTAGTTCTGTTTTCTTTTTGGTATTATCTATACGAAATTGAAATAATTGACCAGGAACAGAAACAATGGCCTTAGCTACATTTATTGGAATTGAGATAAAACCCTCGACTTCAGATGGTTTATCAATTTTATTTTCTTTTATTAAACCATCAGATAATACCAAATTGTTTGTTTTTTTTGAGAACAATGCTCTACTTAATGGTACTGTAATATTTAATTCGTTATTAGGTAGATACTCATAAAACTCAATTTGATAATCTGTAAGCATTTCCGCCTTGGGCGTAATAGAAAATTTATAAAGGGACAAAGGTCTAGTTACGATACCATTTATTTTCTGATCTGTTGATATTTTAGATGATTCCCCAATTTTTGTTGGTGCTACTAATTGTATAGTAAAACTCACGTCCAGATCAAATAAATTTCCATATTTATCGTGCTTTGCGATAACCCAAATTTGCTCTTTAGGAAATTCGGATGGGTTCAATACAAACTTTTTAGTAAACTCCTCAATTTCTACCTTTAAATCTTCTTCACCTTTAGAAGTTCCCCCAACACTTAATATCGCAGATGGTGCTGATGTAAGTGTTTCTATAATATTTGGCAACCTGTCTTCTGTAGTAATATCAACATTTGTCAAAAGTCCTTTATCGTTTATCTTAATATCTACATTATCTTTAGAAAAAGGATTATTAGTGTAGTTCAATTTAAGTACTTGACTATTGTCCGGAACAATTTCTTTAGTATAATCAAAACTTTGAGAGATTAATTCAATCTTTTTAAGATGTTCCGTTTTCTTATCACTATAAATAAATACTTTAACCGTACTAGTTATATCTATTAATCCTTTAGGTAGATAATAATAAATGTTAGCCGTTGAGTTGGCTTTAACTATCGCTGTTGTTTTTACAACTGAACAGCCAGATATTACCAGTATAAATACTATACTAGCAAAAACTGAAATAATAATGATTGCAATTTTCATATTTTTAAAGTTTTGGTTATTATAAATAATGCCTACTTATAAATCTAATAAAGCATTTGTAATCATTTACATAAAAGAAATAAACTTTATCAAAGCGAAATTATCCCAACACAAAATTTCTAATCCAATAATTAATTCTATTGCCATTTATTGCTTAATAAGATTGGCAATCAATTTGTTACCCTATTTTTGAAGATTTTTGACGAGTAATTTATAAATGCTTACCAGCAGTGGGTTCTAAGCGGATAAGTTTTTGATTTTAAATACCATAAACAACAAACGCGTCATTTAGACGCGTTCGAACAGGTACAGGTTATTGATTACCTAAAAGTAAACTAGCATATGTTTTTAAGATTGATTAAACGGCCCAAACCATCAAACTCGGCTCTAATAACAGCATTATCCTTTAGGCCACTTATGGTTTTACCATCAATCTTAATCAGAAAGCCCTTATCAATCAAATAATTCTTAAACGCCTCTTTATGGGATATTTCTATTTGGGCTATAAACTCATTAAACGTTACAAAAACCTTAATTAAATCGGCACTAGGCTCTGGGATTTTATCGGTATCAATTGTAAAAACAAGGCTTCCCTTGCCATAGTTGGCAGAGTAGTAACATTTAGACTTAAACAATCCGCTAGCAATTAAGCCCACCCGATGGTCGAATCTACCGTCAACTAAGAAATGTGGATTCTTAAACTCTTCAATACCGTATTGTTCGCCAATTTGCTTGAGGGCATTGGACTGAACCAAAAGGTGCTCGGGTATTCCGCTTTGCGTATTGGCCCACCCCCACATCCAGGAGTTATCGCCAAATGAAATTGACCCAATTATTTGAACAGGAAACACAAGGTTAGCTCCAAAAGAAACTTGGCCTTTATCCATATCGAACTGCCATGGATTAGCCCCAACAATATCGCTAAGGATAAGTTGTTTCTCGAACGATAAAGCACCATTCTGCTCAAGCAAATCGGTAAAAGTGCTAAATCCCGATTTTGATAGCTGCTTAAACTCCGAAACATCAATACTTACTTCCTTTGCATTTACATCTCTGCCAGTAAACAGATTTTTTAAAAAATTCATACTCAATCCTATTAAAACATTTTTAAATAAATACACTACAGCTCTACAGTGAATAAAACTTTTCGTTTTACGATGGTTTGCTCATTGTTCTGGTCAATGTAATAGCGCACGGGCGAAATGCCAACCACCTTTTTCTGGAACTGTAGCAATACCTCATCAAAATACCATTCCTCGGTAAATATTACGGATATAATCTCGGAGGTGTAATCGTTTATAACTGTTCTATCCTCGTCAAGTCCTGTGTCAAAATTCTCAACTTTAACAATGAATGGTTCAAACACCTTGCCGCGCACCTCGTCGGGGGTTAGTACCCTATTGCTGCCGAAGTCAGTTGCCTTAACTTTCCCCGAAAAAGCGCTGTTAAGAATGGTTTGGATAAATACACGCTGATTAAAGCTGTTAAAGAAAGGAGCATTCACATTATAGCTGCCCATGTTTAGCTCGTAATCGGTTTCCGAGTGCTGTAGGTAGCCCTGCACAAGCTGCTGAAAGTTCTTGCTCTGGAAACTACGGTCGATATTAAAGAAGTGCTCGTACTTTACCCGCGCAATAAGCTTTAGGCTTTGGTTACTGCCCTTTTTATTCTGATTATTGTAAAAACGGAATGCACGGTAGAATCGGTAATCGAGCATATCATCGGACCAGCTGCCAGAGTACCTGCGAATTGGCTCAATAACGTAAACGTTTTTCTTAAGGCTTAAAGGATTCTCGGTAAGAGTCCAGTCCTCAATAAAGTTAATGGAGTTTAGCTCGCCAAAATCAACAACCTTTTCAACCAGTCGGTAACCATCGTCCACCGAAGAGTCATAAACCTTAAAAGTATCAAGTCCTAAATTCTTTTGAATTTCGGTTAGCTGCAGCTGCCTATCGGGGTTAAGCGCCGAGTAGGGTAATTGATTGCTGTACTGACTGGCATCGTAAGCCTTGACGGTACCATCCAACGCTTTTTCGGCTAGGAATTTGGTAAAATCGGCATACTTCTGAATCTCAAAGAATGGCTTTGACAGCCTATCGGTTGCTAGGCTATCGGTAGTGTATGCGTAAAGGGTATCAAAACCAATATGGTTGGAGAGTATTAGCTTGTCGGGTAGCAGGAGGTTATCGTTCCGGAAAGCGGGTGTTTGGGCGTGCAAATTACTGCCTATGCACAATGCAATAAGCACCAAAAGTATTTTTGTTATCCGCATATGGTCAATTTTAGTTGTTCAATATCTAATAACTACGTTTGCCGTAGTTTATTTTAAAAGTAGTAATTCTGAATTAATTTGGTGCTATTTTATGTACAAATTATAAAGCGTAGGTTGATAACTACGCCTTATATGGTAATTTGTGCGGTCAGGAGACCGCTATTTAGGTACGACGAAGTCGCAGACTTCGCCGAGCAAGGACTTATTGTATGTAGTCTCTTATTTCTTTATATTCTTCAAACTTGGATTTTCTTTAGTATAAAATTCTCCAACAACATATTTACTGTTATTTAATTCATCAGTTATATATGAGGTAGTGTAAATCATTTGGTAAGAGTTTGGGTCATATCGATTTACTCTATCAATGAGTATCTTCTGTAAATTCTGAGCTCTTTTCATTTCGATACCTTTATCCTCCATATTGTCTGCAAATATGAAACGAGGAAACCTCATATCGTCTATATATAGTGATGCAAGAAAAATAGCGAATCTTGCAGTAACTTTTAGATAAAAATTAGAACTCGCTGAATATTTAGAAAACTTATTTGATAAAAAAGCAATGTTATTTGAATAATCAATATAAAAATCGCTCGCATTTTTAAATTCATCTTGTCTATCCAAATCATTATTTAAAAGATAAACACCTTCCTCACGAACTTTATTATTTATGGCAGATTTTAGTTGAGATTGACGTTTTTCGGTGTTGAAAACATATGCTTTTAAATAGCCAATTTCTTTATCAAGTTGGCTTTTCTTTTGAATTAACTTATCATATAGTTCAGCATTTTCAAGCATTGTCCGATATTGAAGTATTTCACCTTCAATAAATCCCTTTTTACTATTTAAGTTATCGACTATTTCTTCGTTGAATGATTTAACGTCAAACATAGCAGCATTTACTTGTTTTTGTATGTCATTTAACTTTCCTAATTCCGCAATAAATTTTGATTCTAATTCTAATAAACTTCTTTTATTTAATTCCAGTAATCCTTGTGATTCTTTAATTTGAAACCCGATTTCTAGTTCCATTCTTCTTGCCTGAACCACTCCAAATGACTCGTCTATTGGTTCTTTACAAAGTTTACAAGTCGAGTTACTTTCATGAGGTTTTATTTTAGTCAAACACTCAGGACAATATTCCAAAGGCAAATGCCCTAAAAATTCTCTAGTTTGAATAGAATTTCTTATCGCTTTTATTTTCTTATTTAATGTATCTAAAAAGAAAGATGAATCCTCGATTTCATTATTTAAATATACAATCTCACTTTCAAGGTCAGCAACAATTTTTCTTTGTTTAATAGCATCTTCCGATAACTTTTGAAATGTCAATTTTGAATCAGATTCATATGAAACTTCTTTTTCTTTTCTCCTTATTAAAACTATTTCATCTTGGATTGCTGAAATTTCTTTTTCTCGATTTTCAATTGCTGTTTGTATATGAATGGGATTTAAAGTTAAAGGGTCAGAAAAAAAACTGCTGGTCGCTTTAATTTCACTTTTTAAATTTTCAAGTTCTTTTTCAGCTTCAATTAGTCGTTTCTTTTTTTCATATAATTCTTCATTATAAACACCTAACAGTAAATCAGAAACAGTTTCTCTTGTTAATTGGCTGTCAAAATGTTCATAATAAAATAAAGAACTTGTTGGCGAATCTTGGTCTATGTAAAGCAGGCGCATAATCTGATGAAAAGTAATATTGCTATCCCCTTTTACAATTGGTAATCCAAGATTTTCGAATAATACATTTGAGAAACTTTTCCTACTATCTAAAGTCTTATAACCAAAACGTTGCCATACTTTGTCAATTGGAGGATTAAAACTTTCATCCATATTACCCCAGAAGAAATATAATGGTGCTTGAGTACTTATATTTCCTTCATCATCTTTGATAACTTCCCTCTTTACAGTGAAAACAGCATTATTCATTTCTATTTCAGCAAATACTACTGAGCATTTTCTTGCTTCAGGCACAAAATCATTGAAAGCTCCCCCCAAGACAAAAAATATAAAATGAGTTATTGTTGATTTTCCACTACTGTTATCACCTCTTATTATATTAACTCCTTTATGATAGGTCTCATCATAAGCAGTTGCACCTTCTTCTGTTTGAATGAAGAGACGATTTAAAAACAGATTATTACGCATCATATTTACTCTCCATTAAATTAGTCCTATTCTTTAAACCATCTGGTCCAAAAAGTGATAAATGAAAATAATGTGCAGTCATTAAAGTAATTACATTTCTTTCTTTAGCTGATAGTTCATCGAAATTTTTCACAAATTCATTTAGTATATCTTTTTGTATAATTGAAATTCTTTGTTGATTCAATAGAGCCTTATCTATAATTCCATACGATGCAATACAATTTAAAGCGGCTAACTGATATGGTTTTATTTTTTCGAAAATTTTTCTATCCTCAGTTATTCTTTCGTAAGGATTATTTACATCTTTTATAAATTCCTTTCTGATTTTTCTTATATCAGACTCGTTCTGTTTTAATCGAATATCGTGTATTTTACTTGGGAACAGTAAATAAAAATCCCAAATCCGCAACCTCTCAACTTCAATGAGAACACCGCTATCAAACCTATTTAAAAATTGCAAAAATCTATAAATAGTATGATATAAATCTAACGCTTGATTATAAACTATCATAGTCTTTCCAATTTAAATGACACTGACCAGTTAAATAGTAAACCATACCGAAAATATCATCAGCATTATAATTTAAAACTTCATCACATTCACCTTCGACATTGATTAAATCAAGAACAGGTTGAACAACCTTTATAACAACCTCTTTAAATATTTCATCTTTTGAAGCTCCTTTATTAATCAACGGTAAAACAAAAGCTTCAAAATCCATTTTTATCTTTCCAAACAATTGGCTATCTATCCATTGTGCTGATTCAAAAAACCTATTTAATTCAAGCTTCTTAGCATAGCGCTCTTTTTTTCTTGTCGCCTCAATTATCTCATTTTTTTTAAATCCGCCGTCTTCTAACTTAGTTGGCATATCAATACCGTCAAGTTTTGTGAGATAGTATTTTAAGGATTCCATAATACCTTCATATCGCTCATCGCTAGCAACTTCTTTGTTTAGTTTTTCAAATCTTTTAGAGAATCGTGTTTGTTTTGACAAATAAATAGGACCTTGATTCTCACCAATATTTAATTGATTCTGAATTTGATTCTCATTATTATCTACTTGTTGGCTCATTACATTTGAATATTTCCAGAATTATTTTGGATATTTATTTGCTTTTCAATTTGACCATTATTATTGATATTTTGTTGATAATAAGCATTTAGTTCTTTTTGTGCTTTTTCGACTGCAATTTCTAACTCTTTCTTAAATTCAGCATCATCGGCAAGTTTTTCATTTAATAGCGCCAATAATCTTTCTTTATCTTGTTGATTATTGATGTCTATTTCAAGTTCTGTGTTCTTATCTTTTGTAAACGGTTTCTTAATTAGTTTCCAAATGTCCTCACCGATTCCTTCTGCAATTTTTTCTCCTGTTTTAAGAAGGTATGGGGTGGCCAATGCAATTGCTGTTGTTATTAAAGTTATTGGTTCCATATTTTTTATCATTTTAATTTTCGCAGTAGGTGACTTTTTTAAGATTGCATACAAAGGTTGGCAGTTGCTTACGCTGGGGAGTTAACCGCCAGCGTTAAAAAGTTAGTTAAAGGTAATAAAATTCTGCATCTGCATCATTAACCCCAGTGAAAGAAAAAGCCTGTTGGCTGCTGGCTTTTAATTGTTTAGCCATTCCCAATCAGGATTTCCAAATTCTTTATAAAACAAAAACTCTCTATCAACTAAATGGACTTCTCTCAAATTTTCATTATACATAATCAGCATCGGTGTTATGCCTCGTGAAGATTGAAGCCTCTCTGTCCGATTAAGAGCTGCAGTTAAATCAGAAAGCCTAATCTTGTCATTGAATTTCTGAATATTACTTAATACATCATTTAATGGAATTCCTTTAATCAATTTTTCTTTAGGCATTATACTAATTGCTTTGAATAAGTTAAAATATACTTCTAACTCAGTTTTCTCATAACCTCTTGAGAATACATCATAAATCTTTATATAACGTTGCCTTATGTCATTGATTACTTTATGCCTAGATGGAGTAACTTTAGCAACATTGCTTATTAATGATTTTGAAAAGTAGCTTTTACTTTCGGTTATGCCATTCTCAAAACACAACCGTTCTGCCAATCTTTGTAATAAACCGACATTATTAAAAGATGAATTAACTAATTCAGTTTTTACATTATCAGAAAACTTAATGTTTAATGCTTTTTCTCCTTTTTTCAAAACCTCCAAAAGGTCTTTATTTTCCCAACTTAAATCTATTTCTTCAACTCTTCCTGATAAATCTCCATTATAATAAGTTAACAAATTCTGTTCTGACCAAATTCCAATTATTATGATGTAAATTCCTTCTTCAAAGAAACTTTTTAGATAAAAAGCCATATCCTTTCTAGTTTCTTCATCTAAATAATGAAAGTCTTCGAGTATAATCCTGCGTTTGTTTTGTTCTAATAATTGTTTAATATGCTTGACGTCTTTTTCAAAACCTCCGACTCTTTGCTGTGTTTCTTCACAAACATCTTTTCTTGTATACCCTGCTTCTCCACCAAATTTAGCGGTTAAAGGTATTTCAATTTCACCCGAACCTTTTCCACTTAATTCATTTTCAGTTCCTTCTCTTTTTTCCGATGTAAAATATGGATTTAAACTCCTTTGAATGTCTAGCAAAATATCTTTAATTTTCTTATCTGGTAAACATTGTATTACCTCATTTTGTATGTCTTTTAATACTTTCTTTCTCAAACTAGATTTTCCTTGTTTGGAAGCCCCGTGAATCACAATATGTCTTTGGGTTTTTAATAAATACTCCAGCCTTTCATCTAATTTAGAACGATTTACGTAAGTATATTTTGGAAGGTCGCTTTGAATTCCAAAAACTTCATCAAGTCTTTTTTTAATCCCAAACATATTCGATTTATTTGTTAAGGTGTCTTTTTTAAACTTGCAGCCAACTTATATGTTTATTCACTAAACGTATTTTTATCTATTCTTATTAAACCAATAAATATACTTTATAGTTAAATTTATCTTACTCTAAAGTAGCAAATCATTTAAATATTTCATAAAAAATTTACCATTGTTTATTGCTTAATAAGATTGAGAGTGAAATTGTTACCTGTTTTTTGAGAATTAGTGACGAGTGACGGGTTAATGGTGACGAAAACTTGGTATTGAGAGATTAAGTGATTGAGTAATTTGGTGAAGTGGTGTTTTGAATAGTATTTAAAAACAAAAAGCGCAGCGGTTATGCTGCGCCTTGCTAAAACTTTATTATTAATTACATAATTATCAATTACTAATTACTTTCCGCATCCCTGATGCTCGTTGCGGAGCAAATCGTTTACAGTTTTTACGGGGCTAAAGGTGGCCAGCGGTACCTCCACAAATATGGTGTTCCAGCTGCTCATTGCGCCATTCCATAAACCCGGCAGTTCCAACGCCTTTAGCTGCTTGCCATCCTTGCTTTTTACGGATATAAAGCCTGTTTCGGAATCGCGGTAGCTGTGTAAATTGAACTTATTGCCCTTGTAGTCCTTGGTGCTGCAAACCAAATCAACCGGGTTAAAATGGGTAGCTTGGTCGAATATGGCTTTTGTGCGTGCATCCTTTAAATCAATCTGCGAACTCTCCACAATCTGCAAGGAGACTGTTCCGTTGGAGTTCTCGGCCCAGAATGGCCCACCACCGGGCTCGCCCTGGTTCTTCACCATTCCGCATACGCGTATGGGGCGGTTTAGCACATCAACCAAGTAGGCAATGGTTTCGGCCTTGTTCTTGACCTCAAAGTTTGCAGGCGGTACCACGCAGAGTTCATCGGTGGTAAAGTCTAAAATCTCGGCTATTAAATCGTCGGTAATATCGGTGGTTTCGGTTAATCGGCGCAGGTAATCGAATATCAGGTTCCTGTAGCTAATCAGCAATCCTGCCAATGCTTTCTTATAGCGTATGGTTTGGGGTTTTAGGTGGTCGGGCGCAACATTATCGATATTCTTAATAAAGATAATATCGGCATCCAAATCGCCCAGGTTCTCAATAAGCGCTCCGTGTCCGCCGGGGCGGAAAAGTAGCGTGCCATCGGTATTGCGGAATGGCTCGTTCTGTAAATCAACGGCCACAGTATCGGTGCAGGGTTTCTGCTCCGAGAATGTGATATGTAGCGTTACCTCGTAGTGGTTCTCGTAGAAGCTTTTTACACGCTCCACCAACGCATTAAACCCAGCGCGGTGCTCAGGCGATACGGTTAAATGGATATTTACGTTTCCATGAATATCGCGGGCGTACTGCGCTCCCTCCACCAAGTGCTCCTCAAGCGCTGTGCGCGATATATCGCCGTACTTGTGGAAGTATATCAATCCCTTGGGCAGAAAGCCGTAGTCTAACCCTTCGGAGTTTAAAAGAGAATCGATAATAGGTAGGTAATCGTGATTTTCCAGCAGCTCCTCCATCTTGTAGCCAATGCTCCAGAGCTCGTTGTAGAGCTTATCGTAGAACGGAAACTTTTGGATATGCTGGAAGAAGTAGAATATGGAGTTGAAGGTTTTATCGGTAAAACACTCCATGCCCTTTACAGGGAACTCCTCGCGGAACTCGAAAAGGTGCTTAAACATTCGGGTTGCAGCACCCGAGGCTGGAACAAACTTTAACCGGCTACCCTCGAACGCTTTGTAAAGGTCAATGAGGTTATCAACCTCCTCGGGGTCGAGCTTAATAATACCATCGCCTTCGGTGGCTGGTTTAACAATGCGTAAATAGGGAAACCCCTTGCGGAACGACTCAACCTGAGCCATCAGGTCGTTGGGAGTGATACCTTTCTCCTCCAGCTGTTTCAAGTCCAATTCGGTTAGCATACTCTCAGGTGTTTAATTCCTTACTAATATACATAAATTGTTGATTCGACAATTAGTCAATGAGATAATGAGATAATGAGATAATGAGATAATAAGACAATGAGACAATTGGACAATTTGGGAACGAAGAAGTAGAAAGATAAAAATTTACAAAAAGTTAAAAATCAAAATATTGCTTTTGAATAACAACTATAAGATATTCCTTTTCAAATTTGCTAATTGCCTAATTGTCCAATTGACTAATTACGATTTCTCGTTCCAGCAGAATTCCAACTTGCAGAGGTTTTTGGAGTCGGTGGTTCGGCCAATGTTTACGATGCTGATGTTCTCATCGACGCTGTAGCGCTCCACCTTTACAATATCGCCCGATTTGCCCTCGGCGTTGAAATTCACTATAATTTTTGTTGGGATAAATTTACGGAAATGCTCAATGGTAAAGGTGTTGTAGGCCCAATCGATATACCTTACGTTATTCACGTGCTGGTTCATATCCATATCGCCAATGCGCACATCGAACTGCTCGGTAAAGGCTGGCTCGTTGGTTTGCTCCTGTATTTTTGATGATGCACGGCCTATGGCAGACCTTTCGGCAAAATCGAAACCCATATACCAATCGTTAATCCTAACGGGTCGGCGTGTGTTGATATCCAACACAATCCAGCTACTGCTGGCAGCCATTACCTTATCGCCTGCTGAGTTGTAGAATTCAAAATCGCGTAAGGCGAATATTCCATCGGCACCGCGTGGCCAAGTGATTAGGGTTAACTCCTCTGTCCATTTAGGTAGATTGTAAATTTCGACTTCAATACGGGAGAGTACCCAAATCCAGCCCTTGTCCTGTAAATGGTTAAAGCCATACTTCAGTTTATCGGCGTGTTCCCAGGCAATTTCCTGTAAATAGTTGAATATTGCGGTGATGCTTAGATTTTGGTTTAAGTCAACTTCGTACGAGTGTACTTTTAGGTGATGCTTGTAGTACTGGGGAAAAGAAAAGTCCATTTTATGTGTTTTTTAATATCGAACAAGGAATGATGATTTTTGATTTTAGAAGTATTTACACTTCAACATTCAGCGTTCAGCATTCCCTGCCTACCGGCAGGCAGGCTTGTTCATAATTCGTTTATTTCCTAGCAAGTTTCTCCATAAACTTTTTGGTATCGATAATAAAGCGGGTGTGCGTACCACGACCAATCTCGGCCTCATCGTCCCAAGCAACAACCTCAAAGACCAAACGCTTACCATCCACCTCGGTTAGTGTTGCTTTGCTAAAAACCTTCATTCCCATTGGGGTTGCCTTGGTATGTTTTACACAAATTTCGATACCTACGGTGTTAAAACCCTCGGGCAGACTTGGTAGAACTGCGTTCATGCAAGCATTCTCCATAAGTCCAACCATTGCAGGAGTTGCAAAAACATCCACCAACCCCGAGCCGTATTTCGATGCAGTATTTTCCTTGGTAACCACCTCTGTGGCAGTGTACTCAAGTCCTTTTGCTATGTTGAATTCCATTGTTTTATGATTTAGCGGTAATAGATAGACAAAGGTAATTGTTTTTGGTTTATTTTATGGTGACGAGTGACAATGAGTGACAGGTGACAATTAATACCCGAGTTGAAACTCGGGCTAGTGCTTTTGCCCTTTCAGGGCAAATACATTTTATTAATAATCCACATCTATACATAAAGGCAATACTCCCTCTTGGAGTTTATCCGCCGACTGGCTGGCGGAGTCAGGCAGAGAGGCTGGGGTGAGTCTGTGCTACGGACAATCCCTCTCCCATCCAATATTTATGTTCCATACCATTGTATACCTTTTGCGATGCAAACATTCGTTACCCTTTCAAATTAGCGCATTTCCGTGCATCGCTTATTATACGTTTCGCTCTTTAATCCCCGAGTTAAAACTCGGGGCTGGTGCTTTTGCCCTTTCAGGGCAAAAGAATTTTCATTCAATAATATTAATTTCACATTATCATTATACATTATACATTATACATTATCAATTATTCATTATACATTAACCTAAAAATCCTAGATTTGCACTTACTAATCCTAAAACTATGAGCAGCGTAATAATAGAAAAACTCAACACTGACGAGATTACCAAACGTGGTATTAAGAGTTGGCCAATTTGGACCAAGGAGATTTCCGAATTCGATTGGTTCTACGATTCCGACGAGGAGTGCCTTATACTTGAGGGTGAGGTTGACGTTACTACTCCCGAAGGTGTTTATACGGTTAAGGCTGGCGATTTTGTAACCTTTAAGCAGGGCTTAAAGTGCGTCTGGAAAGTGAAAAAGCCAATCCGCAAGCATTATAATTTCTTGTAGTATCGATTATTAAAAAACAAAAAAAGCTGGAAAATCCAGCCTTTTCGATTTAGATATAACTTTGAGTGCCTTTGCGGTTAAATATCTTTATTCACTATTGCTTAATTTTTTCAGCCATTACCTTAGCCAAAACGTCGTACTGGGCAAGTTTTTCCTCATTTGGCTTACCGTAAACCTCGCAAGGTTCAGTAACTAGCTCCAACTCGCTCTCCTCAATGAATTTCATTAGGTTCTTCACCCCTCCTCCATTCCAGCTGTAACTTCCAAATAACCCTAATTGCTTGTTTTTAATACCCATATGAGTTAACTCACGGGTTAACTGCTCCATTAATGGGAACATCTGAGAGTTGTATGCGCACGAGCCAAGGATTAACCCTTTGTACTTCCAAATCTCGTTAATTAAGTGGCTAATATGTGTGCGCGACACATCATGTATTCTGATATTTTTAACACCATTCTCGCATAGCTTACGGCCAATATAATCGGCAATCTCCTCGGTATTTCCATACATCGATGCAAATACAATAACAACACCCTCCTCGGCCTCGTAACGACTCCATTTATCGTACAGCTCAAGCACCTTTGATGGGTTCGAACGCCAAACTGGGCCGTGAGTTGCAGCAATAACCTTAACGGGTACGCCTTTAAGCTTTGCAAAAGCTTTCTGAACCATATTGCTGTATTTACCCACGATATTTGAGTAGTAACGGCGCATCTCCTCTTCAAAGAAATCAAAGTTGATTTCATCGTCGAAAATACCGCCATCCAACGTACCAAAACTTCCAAAGGCATCACCAGAGAATAGAATTTGGTCGGTAGTATCGTAAGTCATCATAGTTTCGGGCCAGTGAACCCAAGGAGTCATAACAAACTTAAGTTTATGATGACCTAAATCCAACATATCGCCATCGTCAACCACGTGAAGGTTCTCCTTAATTCCCCAGTAGGCTTCAACCATCTTGAAGGTTTTGGAGTTACCAACCAATTTCACACCTTTAAAATGGTCGAAAATAGCCTTAATTTCACCCGAATGGTCGGGCTCCATATGGTTGATGATTAGGTAGTCCAAAGTTCTCCCATTAAGCAATTTCTCAATACGCTCAATGTAGTTTCCGGCAGCCCTATCCTCAATGGTATCGACCAAAGCGGTTTTATCGTCAACAATAAGGTACGAGTTGTACGATACGCCCCTATCCAAAGGCCACATATTCTCAAAAAGACGCTTACGGCGGTCGTTTACGCCAATCCAATGAACTTTTCCAACAACTGGAACTGTGTAGTACATATGTTTAGTTTTTAATTATTCTCGGAATTCGACCACAAAATTAATAAACTTGACCTTGTATTAATATCACTATTTGTTGTTATTTAACAAAAAAGGTTGCCAAACATATTTGACAACCCTTTTTGAATAATGAACAGGGAATTACGAACGTTGAATAATCAAGTATAAATACTTCTAAAATCAAAAGTCATCATTCGATATTCGAAATTATCTCTGTACTCACATTTAATTATTGTTTAATATAAACCTTATAATCCCAAGGCTCCAAGGCCATTTCCTGTTCAGCCACAAACTCTTTAGCCTCACCAGTAAAATACTCGGTGTAGTTGCCTAAATGCGCATCGCCAATAAATTTAATATTCTGCTTTGCTGCGGTTAGGTTGAATACCATGAATAGTTTTTCCTTCTCGTTCTCGCGGGTAAATGCAAATACGGTGCTATCGGCATTGGATTTAATGCGGAAAATATCGGCACCAGTTTCACCAGCATTCAAAGCGCTATAAGTTTTCTTTAAAGCAGTTAGTTTCTTGTAGAAATCGGTCATATTTGCAGCATCGTCCCAAATAATGGTGTCCTTCTCAAAGAAATTCAAACGCTCATTGAAACCAACTTCCTGACCATTATAAATTAATGGCATACCATCAACAACAAACGAAAGTGTAGCCATTGTTTTAACTGCAGCTCCCATACGCTCAAACTCAGTACCGTTCCAGGAATTCTCATCGTGGTTGGTAATAAAGTTCATTTTTAGCGCATTCTTAGGGTAAGTAGCGGCTTTTTTAAGTAGATAAGTCTCAATATCAACAGCACTCTTAGTACCTTTTGCAATTGAGTTCATTATATGGTGAAATTCCCAACCATAGTCTACATCAAAAGCATACTTCATTAACTCAATATTCTCGGCCTCAGCAAGCATAAATACAGGTTTTACCTTATCGAGTTCGGCACGAGCATCGTTCCAAAAATCGGCAGGAACCTCAGCGGCAACATCGCAACGGAAACCATCCAAATCGATATCCTTTACCCAGTACTTAAGCATATCAATCATATACTTACGGAGTCCTGGCTTAGAATAGTCTAACTTTGCCACATCGGTCCAATCGAAAGGTGAAACAACTTTTCCAGTAGAGTCGCGCACGTACCAATCGGGGTGTTCAGTAATAAGAACCGCATCGTGAGATGTGTGGTTAGCAACCACATCTATAATAACCTTCATACCCAACTCGTGAGCCTTAGCCACCACCGATTTAAAATCATCCAATGTGCCAAACTCAGGGTTAATACCATAGTAATCCTTAACGGAATAGTAACTACCCAATGAGCCTTTTCTGTTTTCAACACCGATAGGATGAATTGGCATAAACCAAAGAACATCTACCCCTAGTTCTTTTAAACGGGGTAAATGGGTCTCAAATGCTTTAAAAGTTCCCTCTGGGGTGAACTGGCGTACATTAACTTCGTAGATAGTTGCGCTTGGAACCCAACTTACATGTTCCACCTTAAATGGTTCAATCTCCTTTGCCTGCTGCTTACACGATGTAGTTAACAGCATAGTGGCTAATAATAAGGCCACTAAAAGGTTCTTAATTTGGAAAAAGGACGTTTTCTTCATCACTTTAAATTGATTTAGTTATAAATTATTGTTAAATTGATATAAAATTTAGAATGATGGCCTAAAAATGACTGATTGAGAATGGCAGTTTTCACACGTTTGCGAAATAAATTTATCAGTATTTTCGAGGCTTTAATCATCGTTAGCTAATATAGCATTGATTTTTTTTATATTTTTGTCAAGGTGGAAAAATTTGTCCCATTATCAAATTGTTAGTTTTTATACCCCTGAAAAACAAAGCAATATTGGCGATAAATTAATTTTAAGGGGCTTTTTTAGAAAAATTGATACACCTTATTTAATTAATAAACTTAAATGTTATTAGAATGAAAAGAGTTTTAGTTGCTACTGGTGGAGGCGATTGTCCTGGTTTGAATGCAGTTATTCGGGCAATTGTTAAGCGCGCCTCACAGGAGCCAGACTGGGAGGTTATTGGAAGTATTCAATCGTTCGATGGAATTCTTCGCGAACCTACGGAAATTAGAGTTTTAGACGAAAAAGCAGTTTCAGGAATTCACGTACAAGGTGGAACCATTATTGGTACCACCAACAAGGGAGGCCCCTTTGCATGGCCATTTAAAAATAAGGATGGTTCTTGGGGTGCAGTTGACCGCTCCGATGAAATGATTCGCAAACTACAATACCTTGGCATTGATGCTGTTATCAGCATCGGTGGAGATGGTTCTCAGAAAATATCGCAACAGCTATACGAGAAAGGGCTTAACGTTATTGGTGTTCCAAAAACTATCGATAACGACCTTTCTGCAACAGACTTCACTTTCGGTTTCCAAACTGCAGTGCAAATTGCAACCGACGCGGTGGATAAACTTGTTACCACAGCATCGAGCCACAACCGCGTGCTAATACTTGAGGTTATGGGACGTTATGCAGGTTGGATTGCACTTCACGCAGCTATTGCTGGTGGTGCAGAGGTTTGCTTAATTCCAGAGATTCCTTACGATATTAATAAGGTAGCCGAGAAGCTAAAGAGCCGCTACGATAAAGGAAAAGGCCACGCAATTGTTGTTATTGCAGAGGGTGCTACTCCTGTTGGTGGTACTTTAACTTCCGAGCAAAGCGACGAGGTTGGTTACCATAATCTACGCCTTGGTGGAGTAGCCCACACGCTAACTAGCGATTTGAAAAGAATTGGTTTTGATGCCGATATTCGTGAAACAGTGCTTGGTCACCTTCAACGTGGAGGTATCCCTGTAGCTTACGACAGAGTTTTAGCAACTCAATTCGGTGTTAAGGCGTTTGAAATGGTACTTGAGGGCAAATTCGGCGAGATGGTTGCATACCGCCACCCCGACATTATCTCAGTTCCTTTAATTGATGCAATTAATCGTCCTAACTTTGTAGAGCCTACTTGCGATTTGGTAAATACTGCAAGGGGCGTTGGAATAAGCTTCGGCGACTAAAAATAGAAAAGGGAGCAAGTTGCTCCCTTTTTTGTATCTATATATCATTGTATTTAAGCATTATCGGTACAAACAGAACAGGTAAATGGAATCTTTATATTGGCATACTCCATTAACTCAAAACCAGCATCACGCATATCCTCATCTTCTGGCTCATACTGCCACTCCATAGTAACAGAAACGCCAGCCACAACAAATTCGTTCATCTTTTGCAGGAAAGTAACCATATACTTGTAAGATGCAGAATTGATATATTTAAAGAAAAGCCTAAGTTTTATAGGTTTAATACTAGCAGAGCTAGACTTATTAATTTCAATAAGGTATTCGTCAAGCCACTTCATAACAGGGTCGAAAAAATTCGATATGTTTTCAGGATGGCTTATCCCAACAATTGAAAAATTTCCTGATTGGGGGTCAAATACCACTTCAGGAGAATCTTTTTTGGGAAGAATCTGTAACTTTTTCATTTCGCTAGGGATTTTGTAAAAATATCATAAGTTAATCTATGGGCTTAGCAATCATTTCGAATGGTACATTTAAAAGTTCTGCAAATTCCTCTCCAGCTTCTTCTAACTCAGCATCTAACTGAGGATATTTCCAAGTAATCAACACTTCCTTACCACTCTTATGCAACTCCTTAACTTTATTCAGCAAAATTAGTAACATTTTGGAAGAAGCAGTGTTAAAATAGTCAAAATCCAACACTAAGTTAGTAGATAGATTAGGATTCTTAATGTAGTTATCCCACCACTGAACCAGAGGCATATAGTAGGATTTTACATCCTCGGGCAACGATTTTCCTTGAATAATAAATACACCCGTCCCTTTGTCGAATTCAACATAAGGTGTTATAGCGCTGGCCTCAAGAAAAAATCTATCCATAATCAAATTGCTATTTGGAAACAGAACTAATCATTTTAAAGGGTACTTCAAGCATATCTGCATAATCAGCGCCAGCATCCATCATATCTTCATCGTCCTCCTGGTAATACCATTCTATAGTTACACTCTTACCTTCACCATGCATCTCATTCAGCAACTCAAAAAGTTCCAATATCATTTTTGAGGATGCTGTATTGAAATACTCCATTTTCACCTTCAAGGTTGTGTTAGGATTAGGAGCCTCAGCATAACCTCTCATCCATTTAAGCAAAGGATTGTAAAACTCTTTAACATCCTCAGGTAATGATTTCCCTGAAATCTCAAAGGTATTATTTGCAGGGTCAAAAATTACATTCGGTGTTTCAGCCGTGCCTTTGATATTTAATGTGTCCATATTAATATTTTTAACTACATAATTACACTTCTTATTAACAAATATAATAATAATCATTCAGAAATCAATCAAATTATAATCTAGTTATACATAAAAAAAGATATTATTAGTCAAACAATACCTTTTGCAGAATGAAATTTAAGTGTTAAACTCTAATCTCCCTTAGAAAACGACTTGCTTAGTAAATTGAGAGGTGTATCAATGTGAAGATTATTATAGTACTCAAACCTGTCAATTAGTTCCGCTACTACAAATGGAAAAAATATCACAAACTTGGGAGTGTTCAAAATCATCATGCAAACTAAAGGAATTAAGATACCTAAGAAAAAACGGATTAAGCCCAATCCAAGCATAGTAATACTGGAATCTTTGTATGCGTACCGAGTGATATACAAAACGCCCTTTAATGCGATTAGGCCAATTGAAATACTATTATAATTTGTGAGCAAAAAACCAAAAGTCACTGCAGTTAATAGTGTATTTGCACTATGGATTATTGTTTTATAGTTTTTATCGGCAACCGAGTAAACATATTCTATGGCTATAAGCAATAATACCCCAACTAATACTGTCAGCAAAATAAGGAAAAGGTTTGAACTAAGAAGAAAAACTATTGAGGATAGTCCAACGAATAAGGAGTAAAACAAAATTTCACGGCTAAGCCAACTTGTTTTTATATTAAATATGGAACGATAGGCTCTGAATGGTTTTCCTAAATGAAGGCTGCTTAACCCCATACCCAATAACCCTAATCCAATAAAATAGTAACCATAATTGGTGCTACTAGGGTTAAAAAGCAAGAATACAATCCACCCTACCAATAATGACGATAACAAGGTAAAAATAACCAAAGGCCACTCCTTAATGGCATTAATTTTTGGTTTTACATCAGTAATTGGGACTTGGCTAGAATTAAAGCCAGAAGCACCCAAATCCATTTGAGGTTTAGAGTTTACAACGTCAGAGTTTAAGAAATTAGCCCTAGGGCTTGTTGGCTTATTGGACATGCCTGGAGCAACAACTATTTCGCTAACTTCAATACTACCAAAAGACAATGCTCCAGTTGGACAAGCATTGGTACAAGCGGGAATTGCCCCCGCCTTTAACCTATCATTACAAAAATTACACTTTTCAACCACGCCTTTTGCAGCACTATAGTTAGGAGCATCGAATGGGCAGGCCCAAGTGCAGTATGTGCAACCAATACACTTATCGGCTGTGTGAAAAATTGCTCCAGTAAGGGAATCTTTATGATATGCTTTTGCAGGACAAGCCTTTAAGCAAGGAGCATCCTTGCAATGGTTACATGCAATAGATAGATTTATGAAGCCATATAAGGGAACCTTTAATTTGTTATAAGATTGAACCTGTCGCCACGATATTGGTGGTTGTGTATGATTCTCATTATAGCAAGCCACCAAGCAGGCATGACAAGCAACGCACTTTGAGTAATCGAATATAAATCCTTTGCTTTCCATTTATTTGCGATTAACCCTTTTAACCTCAACCCTATTATTGTGAAAAGCGGAACCATGCCCCATATCGGTTTCGCGTCCTACCGATAAAGCATTAACCGGAGCACCCTGTGTTCTCCACCATCCGTTTGGTATTACAACGCATCCAACTCTTACCTGATAGCTAAGCTCAGCAGCTAAAGTAAATCGGCCCCTACTATTAAACACCTCAACCTTATCGCCATTTTTTATTCCACGTTGCTGAGCATCGGAGGGATTTATATTGATAGTTGGCGGACCACTTACCATCTTTATAATTTCAAGATTACCAAATTGCGAGTGTATCTTATTCTTTGTGTTTGGGCTCATCAGTAAAAGGGGAAAATCGTTCTTCAACTCATCATCTATCTCCAATGCTGGTTCGTAGGTTGGTAAAGGATTAACACCCCATTTATCCTTAGCCTGTTTGGAATATAACTCTATTTTGCCTGTAGGAGTATCAAATTTGAAGTTGGAGAAGGCAATTTCCTGCAATCCTGGTGCCAGTATAGGTCCTTGCCTTAATGCGTCGAGCGATAAGATTGGAAATTTTGCCAACTTTTCATTTAGAAAATCTTCCACAAAATTATCGCCAGGAGGCAAAAGACCCCCTTTAAGTTGCACCTCTGTATAACCAAGTTTTTGAGCAAGCAGATAATAAATTTCCGTTTCGGGTTTAACTTCGCCTGCAGGTTCTACAACTTTCTGCCTTAATTGTACATAAGGATTCCAGTATGAGCCAATAATATCGGTCTGCTCAAACATATTTTTGGCAGGCAATACTATATCAGCCTCAAGTGCGGTATCTGTGAAGAATTGTTCCACAACCACTCTAAAATCTAAAGCACGAAAAGCCTTTAGAACATTATTAGTATCGGGGTTTTGGGTTAAAGGATTACCTCGCTCTACCCATATCATTTTAAGTTCTGGACTTTTTGCATTGAGCATATCAACGCCAAGTCGTGCAGTGGAAATAGAACGACGGGTAATACCATCGGGCTGTTCAGGTGGGTAGTAGCAAAGAGGCTCCAGTACATCGTCGAAAACATAGCTCTGAAGGTTTGCATAGTGCCAACAAGCGCCTGGCTTACCAATATTGCCCGTAATTACAGATAAAGCCAAGAGGGCTCTGACGGATTGTCCACCGTTAGTGTAGCGTTGCATTCCGTAACCCGGAATCAATGTCATTGGTTTGATATTACCAATATTCCAAGCTAATTTTTCGATAAGTTCTACTGAAACACCTGTTATTTTTGATGCCCATTCGGTTGTAAATTGCTGAACATGGTCTTTAAATTCATCGAAACCACTTACATACTTCGCAATAAACTCCTTATCAATCCAACCGTTCCTAATTAAAATATTGGCTATTGCCAAAGCAAGCGCAGCATCGGTTGAAGGATATGGCTGAAGCAGAAGTTCCGCCCTTTGTGACGATTCAGTCCTACGAGGGTCAATTACAATGAGTTTTGCACCATTATCCAATGCCTGTCCAAGAGGAAACATCTCATGAATATTGCTCTCGGCAGGATTCTTACCCCATAAAACTATCAACTTTGCATTCTCAAGATCCCAAGGTACGTTATGCTTATTTTCGCCAAGAGTTAGTCTTGTGGCCTCTAATCCTGCAGGCCAGCACAAATTACCGTAAACTGTGGTAACTCCACCATAAATATTTCGCCAAAAACGCCCGCTAATCTCATTCAATATCCCAGACATTCCACTAGCAGCATAGTAAAGGACAGATTGAGTACCGTAATCTCTTTTAAGCGAAATTAGTTTCTGGGATATTGTATTTAATGCCTCCTCCCACGAAATTCTTACAAATTTTCCATTGCCAACCCGTTTATGAGGGTAAAGAATTCGCTCCTTTGAATTGGCACGTTCCACGTAACTTTGCCCCTTTAAACAAACACCCTTAGGGGTAGCCAAGTTTGAAGATAACGGGGAGACATTAACAACTTTGTTGTTATCAACAATCACTCTTAAGCCACAAGAACTGTAGCAATTTCGGGGACAAGCAGTAACAAACTCCTTCATTATAAACTACTCGGAATTATTTTGTTTCAATCTTGTACTGATCCTCGGATATGGAGAAACCATCTTTAAAATAGAAAACTACACCCCATTCGTGGTCGACTCTTGAGTAGAAAGTAATCTTGTCGTTCCTATTATAAACTGTGCGCGTTATAATAATTCGAGGCAAGCGAATAACCTCATCGGTACGCTCTCTTGTATATCTGCGGGTAACATCCTCAGGAGTCAATAAACTAACCACTTTTTCGGCATCCTCGCTTCCGATTTTTGAACTCATTTTTTCGGCAACCAACTTCAACCTTAAAGCAGCATCTTTTTTCTTCTGATCTTCCAAATGCAATTTTCGCTCTACCTCTGCCTTAGCATTAGCTTCGTCTTCGCGTTTTTTTCGTTCAGCCTCTTTTATTGCCTTTTCTTCTTCGGCTTTTCTTAGTTCCTCAAGCGCTTTAGCTTCGGCAATTGCACGTTCATCGGCCTCTTTTTTCAGTCTTTCAATTTCTTTAATTCGAGCCTCTTCATCGGCTATTCGTTGTGCTTCCTCAGCTAATCTGGTCTTCTCTGCTTCTTCCTTAATTCGTTTCTCCTCCAAAATTCGAGCCTCCTCATCGGTCTTCTTTTTAGCCTCTTCGGCCAATCGAATTTTCTCAGCATCCTCTTTCAACTTCTCCTCATTAAGACGCTTTTGCTCTGCAAGTTTTTTAGCCTCGTCCTCTGCTTTAATACGAGCTTCCTCTGCAGCCTTTACTCTCTCTTCAGCCTCTTTCTTAAGAAGTTCCTCTTTTGCTTTTGCATCAGCCAAAGCTCTAGCCTCAGCTTCTTTCCTTATTCGTTCCTGTTCCTGAATTTTAGCCTCTTCCTCTGCTTTCTTTTTAGCCTCTTCGGCTAAGCGAGTTTTTTCGGCTTCCTGCTTAATTCTTTCTTCCTCCAAGCGTTTCTGCTCTGCTATTTTTTTAGCCTCTTCATCGGCCTTACGTTTGGCTTCTTCAACAGCCTTAATACGAGCCTCTTCATCTATCCGTTTTTGCTCGGCAAGTTTCTTCGCTTCTTCTTCGGCCTTAACTCTCGCCTCTTCTGCAGCCTTGGCTCTAGCCTCAGCCTCTTTTTTCAAAGCCTCTTCCTTTGCTTTAGCTTCCGCAACAGCTCGTACTTCTGCTTCCTTCTTAATTCTTTCTTCCTCTTTCTTACGAGCCTCTTCCTCAGCCTTCTTTTTTGCTTCCTCTGCTAAACGAACCTTTTCAGCCTCCTGCTTAATTCGTTCCTCCTCTAATCTTTTTTGCTCCGCAACCTTTTTTGCATCCTCTTCGGCTTTGCGTTTTGCCTCTTCTACTGCTTTTATTCTTGCCTCTTCTTCTAAACGTTTCTGTTCAGCAATTTTCTTCGCTTCTTCTTCCTGCCGCTTACGAGACTCCTCTGCTGCTTTTACTTTAGCCTCCTCTTCCTTCTTTTTTGCTTCCTCTTTGGCTTTAGCCTCAGCAAGTGCACGTGCAGCAGCCTCCGCTTTAATTCGTTCTGCTTCTTTTAATTTTGCCTCTGCTTCGGCCTTTTTCTTTGCCTCTTCCTCGTCTTTGCGTTTTTGCGCTTCGGCTAACATCTGTTGCTTTTTAGCCTCTTCAACCTTCGCAGCCTCTTCCTTCTCTTGCTTTTTAATTTCTTCGGCTAACTCTTTAGTCTCCTTATCGATTTGTTTTTGGATGGTACTTGAGTAATCTAAGTCGTAGTCAAAATCATCAATATCGGAGGCGTACCGAATTTTAGCAACTGGATTTTTGTATATTAGAAGTTCTTTCTCGTTGGCTTGTTTAAAAAGTTCAACCTCAAACTGTTTAACCTGCTCAATATCCTTACGAAATGCTCCAGGAACATTTGTGTCTATAGCAATCTTTTTTGTAACATAACCTGGTTTCTCGAACGATAGAACAAAATCGTTATTATACTCCAAGTTAAGTTCGAAACGTCCACTTTTCAATGGAACTTCCTCTGTAACCTGACCGTTCTTGTAAAGGACAATTTTGGAACCAACAGTCTCGCCCTTTTTTATTATCAAACGAACGTAAACTTTAAGAGCTCCCTGTGAATAAAGTTGATTAAAAGGAGTAACTATCGATATAATCAATAATAACAGAAAAGCAATATGCTTAATATGTTTGAGGTATCCCATTATTTTCTACAATAAAATGCAACTAAACCAATTAACAAAAAAAAGAAAAAAATTTAATATTTCTACGCAAAGTTTCACTAATCTGTTCTACATCCCTCAATAAATTCTTTTTTAACCATTTTATCGTCATTTATGATATCGTAAAACTCGTTAACATAATCGATCACCCTGCTCCTATTTTTAGCATCTATCAAGCAAAACGATTTTATGCAGTCAATTATTTCCTCCTTTTTAGAATTAAAATAATTAAATTCCACCTTAAAATCCTCTAAAGACCTGCAATATCCATTGAAATAACGTTCCGAAACAGACTTAATAGGCAAATGCTCCGCTGGCAATGCATAAGGAGAATCTACAATTCCAGAAAAATCAAAATCAAAAGGAATTGGTATAGGAGGTGCTGCATCAGTCGGCTCAATCAAAGTAATATTATGCTGGGCTTTTATTGACCAATCTGTATGTCCTATCATGTACTGAAAAATTGCCATGCGAGTTGTTATGGACTTGTTGCATGCATTGGGATGGATATTCTTACGAACATCTAGCCTTCCTTTTAATCTTGATGCCATCATATCAACGGGTTCAATAAAAAAGCCATACATAACAATGGTGTTGTTAGTTATCCTGTCTATTTGTGTTACTCTGGCAATCCTTACTTTGTAATTGTATGATGAAACAATACCATAGATCTTATAGGCTAGAAATTCTTTCAACAATAACTGATTATAGTTTAATCGATCGTAGCATTGTAGTACTAGTTTCATTTTGCCAATTCCCTCAAAAGGAGTGTTGCGAACATCCTTGCTATTAAACCTTAACCAAAGCGGTGGCTGAGAGCAGTTTCTTGGGTTTCGACGGAATATTCCTCTGGTTTTGATTTCAACATCAACCCTTGCCTTACCACCCCAAATATTCTTATAACGGAGCTGCGCAGAATGATAATTGGGATCGCTATCATAATCGCGCTTTAGTTCATCGAAATTGTAGAGTAATTCAACCTCAAGGATGGAAGTATCGGCAAACAACAATGGTTCAACCTCCTGAGAATTGGAAGTTAAGCATACAATTGCGAGCACAACGGTTAGTATCCCCCTAAGCATCACCCCTTTTTATACAAATTTAGCATAAAAAGGGATAGCGCCACCTTTTAGTCCGATGTTTTGCGATACCTTTGCACAGCCCATAATAGGGAAAACAGGGCTAAACCCAGACTAATAATGAATTGTCTCTGAATATCAGCAAAACCCGAACCCTTCAGTATCACCATTCGGATAACATCCATGAAGTAGTAGAGCGGGTTAATCGCATTGATTACCTGAGCCCACTGGGGCATACTTTCGGTGGCAGTGAATAATCCACTCATCAGAATAAATAGAATCATAAAGAAGAAGGCCATAAACATTACCTGTTGCTGATTATTTGCTGCGGTTGAAAGCACTAGTCCTCCAGATAATGCTACCAACAAGTAAATTGATGCAAAGCCAAAAAGCAATGGAATACTACCCGCAATGGTTAAGTTAAACACTAATCGGGCAATGAGCAGGCCAAATGCCAACTCAAAAAGCGCAATAATCCAGAATGGAATAAGTTTCCCAACTATAAACTGATAACGCTTAATTGGCGTAACATTTATCTGCTCAATGGTTCCCAACTCCTTTTCGCGCACAATGTTCAGTGCGGTTAAAAACATCCCCACAACCGTTACCAATATTACCAGAATACCCGGAACCATATAAAGTTTATAGTTTAACTCAGGATTGTACCAGTGCCTTACCTTTGTTGCTATTGCGGGCTTAAACTGTTCAACATTTTGAATTCCTATTTTAGCAGAATACCCTGTAACAATTGATGATGTATATCCATTTATCAGCGATGCTGCCGTGCCATTTATTGCATTAACCAGTAACTGCAATTCGACCTTTTCACTGTTCACAATCTTTTCCTCAAAATCGTCCTCAATCACAAGAATAGCATCGGCCTGACTGTTATGAACCTTATCCATTGCACTATTTACGGATTGCTTTACTGGAATAATTGTGTAGAATGGCGAGTTACCGAATGCATTGATAAGTTCCCTTGAAGTTTTTGAATTATCAAAATCCACAACAGCCAGGTTGATATTCTTCATTTCCTGAGTTGCAGCATTAGCCAATATAAGCAACTGCACAATTGGCAGCATAAATATTATTGGCAGCATTGCCTTATTTCTGAATATCTGAATGAATTCTTTCTGAAGTATAAATAGTATTGTTTTCATTGACTGATTGTTTGACTATTTGACATTATGGCTATTTGGCTTTAGGCAATATTTTAACTTTCTACTCCAACCTCACTTTAAATTTTTTCACACTTAAGGCTAGGAAAAAGGCTGTCATTCCTAACATTATGGCAATCTCCTTCCATACATAAGCAAAGCCCTCCCCTTTTATCATAATTGTTTTTAGTGCCGACAGAAACCAGCGTGGCGGCATAGCTAAACTCAACCATTGTAGAACCTTAGGCATATTTTCGATTGGAAAAATAAAACCCGATAGTAGAATGGTTGGAAGCATTAAAGCAAACATCGACATAAACATTGCTATTGCCTGTGTTTTGCTCAAGGTTGATATTAAAATACCTAACGATAGGGCAAGGAGTATAAAAATGAAACAAACTAAAAGCAAAAGAGCCAAACTTCCGCGTAACGGCAACCCAAATACAGTGTAACCCATTAATAGTATGACAATTGTATTAAAGAATGCCAAACTCACGTATGGTAAAACCTTACCAAATATTATTTGCGAAGGGCGCAATGGCGAAACCAACAGAATCTCCATCGTGCCCAACTCTTTCTCGCGAGTAATGGAAATGGAGGTCATCATTGCGGTAATAAGCATAAGTATAAGCACCATTGTTCCAGGAACAAACATATAAACGGCCTTCAACTCCTCGTTGTAAAGCATTCTTGAGCGGATATCGAGCCTATTGGCTGAAATTCCATTATTATTCTGCTCGTTGGTAAATGTTGTTATTACTGCCTGAGCGTAGTTAGCCAAAATACTTGCCGTGTTCGGTTCCGATGCATCGGTAATGATTTGTACATCGGCCTTGTTATTCCGAATAAAATTCTCGGCAAAGTTTGGTTCATAAACAATAACCAACTTAACATCGCCAGCCTTGAATGCTTGGTCAATTTCAGCATCGGTTTTAATGTTACGCACTGGCAAAAAGTATCCCGATGCAGCTAACTTCTGGGTTAACTTCTGACTCAAGTAATCGTTGGATTTGTCGTAAATGGCAATTCTGGCATCCGATATCTCGTTGGATACAACGTATCCAAATATTATCAGTTGCAATACGGGCATCAGAATTACAATGAGTAAAGTGCGGGGGTCGCGGATTATATGTTTGAACTCCTTTACAAGGAAATCTCTGAATCTATTTTGTACCATAATTCGTTGTTTGTTATTCGTTGTTCGTTGATTTTTGATGGTGTTTCGACTGATTGACTATTAGGCATTAAGGTTTTATTTTAACTTTTAACTTTTAACTTTTAACTTTTAACTTTTAACTTTTAACTTTTAACTTTTAACTTTTAACTTTTAACTTTTAACTTTTAACTTCTAACTTCTAACTTCTAACTTCTAACTTCTAATTCTCTACTCCACCCTCTGTCCTTGCCGTGCCAACGATATAAATACCTCATTCATGCTGCTTGCAGAATACTCCTTCTTTAAATTTGCAGGTGTATTGAGCGCTACCATCTTACCATCAACCAAAATCGCTACTCTATGGCAGTACTCGGCCTCGTCCATATAGTGTGTTGTAACAAATACAGTTGTTCCGGAGGCTGCAACTTCGTTAATCATCTCCCAGAATTGCCTACGGGCAATTGGGTCAACCCCACCAGTTGGCTCATCAAGAAAAACGATTGGTGGTTTATGAATCATCGATACTGCAAACGATAGTCGTTGACGCCAACCAAGAGGTAACGAGCTAATCAGCACATCTCTAGAATCGTTCATCTGTAGATTGTTGATTAACTCATCGGCTCTATACTTGAGTTCCTTTCCCCACAAGCCGTAAATCCCACCAAAAAACCTAATATTCTCCCAAACACTTAAATCGTTGTACAACGAGAATTTTTGGCTCATATAGCCAATATTTGCCTTAATTAAATCCGACTGTGTATATGCGTCGAAACCAGCCACTTTCACATCGCCCGATGTTGGTTGCAGCAAACCACAAAGCATACGGATTGCCGTTGTTTTACCCGCACCATTGGCTCCCAAAAAGCCAAATATTTCGCCTTTGTAAACATCGAAGGTAAGATGGTCGTCGGCCACAAAACTACCAAAGCGCTTCACCAAATCCTTAACCTCAATTACTATATCGTTTTTTGAATTAGCCATGTTGTTAAAATTAGTTGGAAGATGGAAGTAGGAAGATGGAAGCGAAAAAAATCCCAACAACCAAATAACTCAATCACTTATTCTCTTATTCTCTCAATAACCTACTTACTAAAACTAACTCTCCATCATCTGAATAAAGCAATCCTCAATTCCAGCGTCGATGGGTTTTACAATTGGATTCGAGATTCCTATTCCACTCAACTGATTAATTATACCTTCGGGTGTTTCATTGTTATTTATCGACGAAAAGTGTAACGCTCCGCCAAACAGGTACGCACCCTTACACGAATTAAACCCTCGCACCTCATTCAGTTTCAATGTAACATCGGGATGCTCAATGCTGAATAATCTGTATGGATACTCCTTTGCAAATTGTTCAGGTTTATTAGCTCCCAGTATTTCACCTTTCTGAATCAATGCAACCCTATCGCAAAGCGATGCTTCGTCCATGTAGGCTGTGGAAACCAAAATTGTAATTCCTTCGGCTTTCAACTTACGGAGTAAGCCCCAGAACTCCTTCCTCGAAACGGCATCAACACCCGTAGTTGGCTCGTCCAGAATTAGAACCTCCGGCTTGTGGATTAACGCACACGAAAGCGCCAATTTCTGTTTCATACCGCCGGAAAGCTTGCCAGCAGGACGGTTTTTAAATGGCTCAAGCATCTTATACACATCCTCAATCAGATGATAATTCTCCTCAATGGTGGTTCCAAAAACACCTGCAAAGAATTTCAGGTTTTCCTCCACGCTCAAATCCTGATAAAGTGAGAATTGGCCAGGCATATACCCAAGAATGTTTCGAACCTTACGGTAATCGTTAACCACATCCAACTCGCAAACCTGTGCGCTTCCTTTATCGGGTAGCAGAAGCGTAGTCAAAATCCTCATCAAAGTGGTTTTCCCTGCACCATCGGGGCCAATTAAACCGAATAGTTCGCCACGCTCAACACTTAAGTTGATGTCCTTTAAAGCTTGAACCGTGGCGTAGGACTTTGAAACATTATTTATTTTGATTACGCTCATTTTACTAGACCTTTAGATTTTTAGGTACATTCTGTGACTTGTGACTTGTGACTTGTGACTTTTCACAATCAACTATCAAAAACAACTCACTTCCAACACATTATTTACCTTATAATCCTTACCTCCACAGGCATCCCAATTTTGTAAGTACCTGAGATATTAGGAATACGCACTTTTGCGGCATACACTAAGTTCACGCGCTCGTTTCGGGTTTGAATTACTTTTGGAGTAAACTCAGCCTCAGAAGCAATCCAAGTTATTGAACCATCGTTTTCAATTAATTTACCATCGGCACCATCGGATATAACCTTAACGGTAGTTCCAAGTTTAAAATCGGAAAGTTGAGTTTCATCTATATAAATTCGAGCATAAACGGTATCGAGTTTTGCTACACGGCACATAGGCTTTCCGGTAGTTACCAATTCGCCCTCGCGAACGTAACGAGCCACAACAGTTCCCGATGTAGGCGATAGAATTTTGCAGCGATTTATTTGGTCATTAACTTGGTCAATTTGTGCAGTAATTGCTGCCATTTCAGCAGTTACACCGCTACGTTGAACCTCAATGCTATTTTTTTGACGTACTGCAATACTATAACGTCCGTCCACATCGTCCAACTGACGCTGAGTTGCAGCGCTATCGGCCATCAAGCGTTTAACTCTATCGAGTTCTACTTTAATCACCTTAACCTGCTCCTCCTGAACTGCCACCTGGGCATTAATACTCTGTAACTTTGCTTTGGCAGCATCGGACTGAGCGTATAGCTGATTTAACTTAAGTTGAAGCTGAACGGTGTCAACCAGCGCGATTGGTTGATTTTTCACGACAATATCACCCTCATCTACTTTGAGTAGAACCAACTTACCGCTAACCTCCGACGAGACAGTAACATCATCGGTTTCGATATTTCCATACGCATCGGATTCACCATTCTTGCTACTGCACGATGAAATAACCACAACTGCAAGCAGCATCGACAAGTATTTAATTCTATTGAAAATCATATCCTTATATTTTTATTCGTTAATATCTAAACCCATTGTAAAATAAAGTTTCACCTTCTCGTGCGAGAGTTTTACTTTTCGCAAACTCATATCGATTCTTGCACGCAAAAGGCTGTTAAAATCTGACAGATAAGTGGCAGATGTTATTGTTCCGTTCTTCAACTGCGATGCAGAAACCTGAACAGATTTCTCAAGGAGGTTAACAATCTTTTCGTCGCTTAATATTTGCTTCTCCAAAGAGTTGATTTGTGCTATTGATGATTTTACCTGCGAATTGTAATTATCATCGAATACATCGCGACGGTACTCCATAATATTCTGGTGTATTTTGATGTTCTGGCGCTCACGCGATGTGCTATTCCAATCCCAAATATTCCACGACAAGCGCGCACCCAGTATGGCGTAAGTATCAAACTCGCTCGAGAGCATATTTAAACCCGGTTTCCCATAACCAGCCTTGGCAAATGCAGCAAGTGTTGGCATACGCTTACTCGATAATAACTTTGAAGTTGCTGCGAGGTAGTTCTGCTGTAAATCGAAAGTTTTATAGTCGGGTCTGTTGCACAGGTTGTTGTTAGGAACAGTTAAGCTCGGCAACTTAATTTCGGACTGCTCTCCAATTCTTGTACCTGTAATGGAGTAAATTGATTCTATTAAATTATCGCGCTGCGCTAGGTTTGCATCTACACTCTGGCCTATTCTTAATTTTTCGGCCTGCAAAGCAATAAGTGCTGATTCAAGAATTGCACCAGCGTTCACACCTGCCTGTATTTCAGCAATGCGCTTATCCAATTCACCTTCCATAATTCTCAATTGCTGAACAGCAATATCTATGGATGATAATCCAAAATACAGTGAGGCAACCCTATCCTTAAGCACGTAAAGTTCATTATCAACCTTGTTCTGCTCTAGTAATCGAACATTCTCCTCCGATTTCAGCCTTGAGGTTGTTGCTCCACCATCCCAAATTAACTGGCTAACATCAACTGTTACTTTATAGTTATCCTTATCGGGTGATGGAATTGAAATATTAGGTATTGGAATGTTCATTTGTGTAACATCCGATTGCCAAGTAGCCTCCGCATTAAAATCCACACGGGGCAGATAGTTTACCTTAATGTTAGATTTACGCAAAGCGTAGATAGAGTCTGTTGCTGGCATTATCTTGTAAAGAGAACTATTCTGCTGCATACTTTTTAGCAAACCCGACAGGGAAAGCGTATCCTGCGAATAGGCCACAACAGGTAACATCGCAATAAATAAAAATGCTGATTTTAAAATTAACCCTCTCATCGTTATTTAGTATTAATCATTCTTCCTTTAATTGAATTCACCACAAACTCCGCAACAAACTTTTTGCGCTCCTCTAGAAAATGGTTATACTCTGCTGTATTCCCATCAAAGAAAACCTGCTCAATAATTGGTCTACCTGCAAATGGGAATATGCAAGCACTAACAGTATTAATAATTAGGTGAAATGCCTCTTTTGGGCTAATCCCCAACTCGCCGGCAAACCCAGCAATTATTTGTTTAAAATTGTTTGATTCTATTCCTGCTTCTATGAAGAACTGAGCAACCATTTGTGGGTTACGGTTTATTTCTCGGATTATAAATGTTGGCAGGAATGGATTTCGAAGGAAAAGGTCGATGTAATTCTCAACAAAATGGTAGATTTTCTGATCGAAAGTCATTTCCTTTGAGAGTAGAATAGGAATTAAACGAGGAAAGAAATTTCCAATTTCGACCTTAAAAATCATCATAAAAAGTTGGTCCTTAGAACGGAAATAGTAGTGCAACAAAGCCTTGTTGATTCCCGCCTCGTCGGCAATCTCCTGCATACGTGCACCATCCAATCCTTTGAGGACAAACACCTTTTTGGCCGCCTCAAGAATCTTATTTTCAGTGTCTTTCTCTATTTTTTTTGCTGTCATAATTAATTAACCATTTGGTTAAACCATGCGGCAAATATATTATGAGATTTTTCGGTTTCCAAATTTTTAACCAATTATTTTAACCATTTGGTTAAAATAATTTCAAAAAAGTTCCAGAACTAGTCTGGAACAATGATTTATCATGAAAAGTACTATTCTTCTCGAACTGTTGAACCGACAGATGTTTTAATATTCTTCTGTTTAGGCTCACCAGTATAGGTTAAGCTGCCTGCTGGGCGTACATTGGCTTCAATAAGTTCTTTAGCATATATTTTGGCAACTGCACCAGTACCAACAGTTATAAAGGCACTATCGGCTTTTAGCTCAAGTGCTGACAGAATACCCTTTGTACTTACAGTAGCCTCATAATTTTGAACTTTACCACGTAAACGAACCGAAGAACCCTGCCCTACCTTAACATCAATGGTATTGGCAATAATATCGCTATCGAACTCCGAAGTGGTAATAACATTCAATACCAACTTATCAACCTTAAG
>JAKQKB010000193.1 GCA_029560875.1 Bacteroidota bacterium
ACCCGCAGCTTATAGCCCACGTACAGGTTTAATGTATTCACCATTGAACCATGTTTGTATGACATATGAGCCAGTTGAGTCTAAATACGTTGCTGGTCAACCATGGGTTGGTGCTACATTGACCATGTTCCCAGGGCCTGACGGTGTGATGGGTGGCTTTGCTGCTTACGACCCAATGACCAACAAAAAAGTATGGTACAACAAAGAGAAATTCTCTGCTTGGGGTGGCGTGTTAACTACAGCAACTGATTTAGTGTTCTACGGCACACTAGAGCGTTGGTTCAAAGCGGTTGATGCACAATCAGGTAAAGAACTTTGGAAATTCCAAGTGGGTTCTGGCGTGATTGGTAATGCATTCACTTACGGTAACAAAGGTAAACAATACGTTGGCGTGCTATCAGGTATTGGTGGCTGGGCTGGCGTTGCGATGAACCTTGGCTTAACAACCCCGACAGATGCTTTAGGTGCTGCGGGTGGTTATGCTGAACTCGTTAAATACAACGCGGCTCCTGGCGGCGGTGCATTAAACGTATTTAGCCTATAATTAAACCTTACTGTTTTTTTAAGTAAGAATTAAGTTGTAGCTAATACAACGTTGTACATAAAACACCTCGCTGCGGCGAGGTGTTTTTTTTGGTTATTTAAGAATTTAGGTCAATGCTATATTGTTGTGGTTGTATATAACCAACTTATTTGGTTATATACAACCACATTTATTCATTCAATGAAAATATGTTCCTCATTAAGTTCAAAACATTGGCATCATCAATGTTGGCAATTCATTGCCTAGTGCTTAACTGCTCACATAATATTGCAAAAGCATTTTAAATTTATGCGTTATTTTAAAAGTTCAAAATATTTAATTTGTCATTTCAAATCAAATAGCTAAATATTTATAACTAAAAATTCATTTATAAGAGTAAAAAAAATAATACACGCCATACTTACAATGACCCTAAATCAGGGCAGAAAATAACTTTTTTTGAGATTCTAAAAATGGTGGTAAATAGCAGTTAGGTACAAAAATTGCATCTTAAATGGTTTACATCATACTTTTTAAAACATAAATTAAAGTAATCACATAACAGCCCAATAAATCAATCTTGAAAGTTTCATGCGCTTATGTTTAACCGTTTTTTTAATTATATTGCTTCACCTACTACCAGCTTGATTTTTGTTGGATTGATGTTCTTTTTGCCTTTTACTATCGCAATTCATCATAATCCTATACCCACCTTTTACAGTGAATGGGCTTCAGTCACGCTAGGTCTGCTGGCATGTTTGGCATTATTAAATAAGTCTTTTTGGCAAGACTTTAAAATTCCACAAATTTCTTTGGTATTTCTTGGCTTATCCACTATTTTAGGTATGCAGTTGTTGCTTGGTATGTTGCATTCTTGGCATCAAGCCTCGTTAATACTTTCATATTTACTCTGGGCATTTTTACTTGTGTTTCTTGGTTCATACCTGCGTCGTGAACTTGGCTGGGAAAAAATAGCGATTACCCTAGCATGGTGTTTACTATTAGGTGCACTCATTGATGTTTTCTATGTAGCCCTACAGATTGCCCTAAAAAGCGGTGTGAAATTAGCTTTTATGCCTAAATTTCCCGGTTATGGTGTCATGGCTCAGGCGAATAACACTGCAGATTACACCGGTTTGGCATTAGCGTCCCTGATATATCTATACGCTAAAAATAAACTGAATATCAAGTGGCTTGGGTTGGGTCTAGCGCTGTTTATTACACTTCTTGCTTTTACGGGTTCACGAAGCACTTACCTTTATTTAGGTGTGCTCACCATTCTAGCAATTGGGCTACAAATTAAAGCCATTAGGCAACAAAATGGCTCACCGAAAATTCGTAGTTTAGTGCGCACCAGCCTAATATTAATACCCTTGTTTTTATGCATTCAATGGTTGCTTCAAAACACCTTACCTGATGCGCTGATTAACCTGCCCAGTGAACGATTGGAAGACAGTATGGCTGCCACAACCGGTTCTGCGCGTTTTCAAATTTGGTTTGATAGTTGGCGTTTGGCGATTCAATCACCTTGGCTGGGCATTGGTGCAGGGCAAATGCGCTGGCAGTCTTTTATGCTACTTGATTCACCCACCCCTAACTCCTTTAAAAGAGTTTTTGAACACGCGCACAACCTCTTTTTACATTTATTCACTGAAATGGGCATTCTTGCAGTTTTAATTGCTTTGGTTGGCATAATTGCTTGGATGCGCGCTTTCAAATGGCGTGAACTTAATTTAGAAACATGGTGGTTAATAGCGATACTAGCTATTATTGGTATACACAGCCAGTTAGAATACCCGCTTTGGTATGCATTTTTTCTAGGAATATTGGCATTTTTAATGGGGGCAGGAGAGGAAAAATTCACTAGTTTTACTTTGCGAAAAGCTGGGCGAATCTCAGCGGTCTCAATACTCTCGATAGTCTTTGTTGTAGGCACCGTCAATTTAGGCACACTCATAGTTGCCTTTTACAAACTTGAATACCAAATAAAAACATCTGTCATCAGAGGGAAAATTGTAGACCCAGTACAGTACGATAAAGACATCAAATGGGCCTATGATTATTCTACTTTAAGGCCCTATGCATCTGCTATTATTGTTTCCACGATGAAACCTGATGAAGCGCAATTAGACGCTCAACTAGCATTGAGTGAAAAAGCGATGCAAATAACACCGTACAAGTTTGTTATTTACAGGCATGCGCTTTTGCTCGAATTAAAAGGTGATCAAGCTGGTGCAGAAAAGCAACTCAAACGGGCGCTCATTGCTGTGCCAGTAA
Organism: Bacteroidota bacterium; assembly: GCA_029560875.1. Taxonomy (GTDB): domain Bacteria; phylum Bacteroidota; class Bacteroidia; order Bacteroidales; family Tenuifilaceae; genus SB25. Next base: position 2,801 of record JAKQKB010000193.1, read on the forward strand.
AAAAAGTTACCCAACTTTTATTGATGATTCCTAAGCAATATTGGGATCAATATTTAGGGATATTAAATGCGGTACGCCCGCTTAAAAAAATACCACGAAAAGACTACAATCCCATGCAGCAGATGAAGCGTGAGGAACAACAAAAACAAGCACAAGAAAAATGATTTTTTTCTTGGCTAAAACATGGTAATTCAATACAGTATTGAAATGTTGCGCATTGATATTCAAGACCTAAAATAGCAAATGCAGCGCATCAGAACTCAAGCTAGCCGTGATTTAGCCATAGCCATTATTGTCATTGGAATATCCTCGGCATTTTTAATTAGTCTTAATGTTAACGAGCGCTTTATTGCGCTTGCTGCAAAGCACGAGCGCTGGCAACTTGATGAGTTTCCGGTGGTGTTATTGGTGATTTATATCATGCTCACCTGGTATTCCATCCGCCGATGGACAGAGGCACGACAAGAAATCACGGCAAGGCTTGAGGCTGAACATAAAATCACGCAACTCTTAGCTGAAAATCAACGCCTGTTCATGCTTGCCATTGAAGTGCAAGAAGATGAAAAGCGAAAACTCGCGCGTGATTTACACGATGAAATGGGCCAGTATCTGCATGCTGCCCGCACAGAAACAGTCGCCTTAAGGTTAACTTCAAATGATGCTTTGGTAAAAGACCGTGCAACAAGTGTTGAGCAATGCTTATCGCACATACAACTTAGCACCCGTGAAATGATAGGCCGCCTGCGCCCACCCGCCCTCGATGCGCTAGGCCTTTCTGCAGCATTGGCGCAACTCGTTCACCAACAATGCAGCATCAAAAATTTGCATGCAAATATGGACATTGCCTCTGAAGTTGACCAATTAAATGCCACCGTTGCAATGAACGTTTATCGAATTGTTCAAGAATGTTTAACCAATATCGTGCGCCATGCCAATGCCAGCCAAGTGCGCTTAACGGCAAAAATGCAAGCATCAAATCTAAATTTAGAAGTCACCGATAACGGAGATGGCTACGCAAGTAACCAAACGCAAGGTTTTGGCTTACTTGGCATACGTGAAAGAGTAGAAGGCTTGGGTGGAAAACTTCACATCAATAGCCAACCCATGCACGGGGTTAGCATTCACGTCACCTTGCCAATAGCACACTAAAAGCAAAAAAAGGCAACAGCGCACATGATTAACGTACTACTTGTTGATGACCACACCGTAGTGCGCGCGGGCTACCGCCATTTACTGCAAGCAGCCGCAGACATCACCATTATTGCAGAAGCAGAAAATGGTGAAGAAGCCTACCACTTACACCAAAAACACAAACCTAACGTCACAGTGATGGATATTTCCATGCCCGGCATTGGTGGCCTAGAAGCATTGCGCCGCATATTAGCGCAAGACAGGCACGCCCGCGTACTCATATTTACCATGCACGACGACATGGTATTTGCCTCACGCGCGCTAGAAGATGGCGCCAAAGGCTACTTATCAAAAACATGCTCACCTGAAGCGCTTATTGAGGCCGTAAGAACAGTTGCCGCAGGCCGCAAATACTTAGGGCAAGAAGTCGCACAAAAAATCGCCATGCAAAGCGCGCAAGGCGCAGGAGATACCCTTAAAAACCTTACCGCACGCGAATTTGAGGTATTTACATCACTCGCGCAAGGCTTAGCGCTGAATGAAGTTGGCGAACGCCTTAACTTAGACTATAAATCGGTAGTGAATATTCAAACGCGTATCAGGCAAAAACTCAATATTGAAAACACCGCCCAACTTGTATTGCTGGCTGTGCGTGCTGGCGTTGTATCGCCTTAATGATTGTTAGGCCAAGTTTTGCCCAAGGTAAAAATGTTGGCTATTTTTTTAAATTTTACCAAGGCAAAAGTACCCCATCAAACGCATCAATACAGCAAATTGAATAGCAAAAAAATCATAGAAAACACACTATATTTACAATTGATAATTCACTAAAACACACACTGTTTTAGCACCAAACCTTTTTAGCACCGCTACAAGCCTTGTAAATATTGGCTCGCAGGGCAGTATTTTTTTCTCGGGCAAAATTAACCTCTTTTATTCAGCTTTTAATTCCCAAAATAGAAGGGAAGAAATCCTGAAATAGCGGTGGACTAACGGCCTCGTGATAAAACCTCAATCTCTCTAATATTAGCCCATCGCCAATAAGCAAAAGCACCCAAACAAAAGGGGCAATGGTTACTGGTGAAAACTGAATGCGTTTGCAATATCAATGCAAACAAAATTCGCATCTTAATAAGTAAACAAACAAATTTTTCTTGGAGAAGACAAAATGATGTTAAAAGCAAAACAAAAGGGTTTTACCCT
>JAKQKB010000194.1 GCA_029560875.1 Bacteroidota bacterium
CTCAACTAAAGAGATTACAGAAGTTAAGCCTGTGGTTATCCACCCGACAGTAATTGAAGATACTGTTAAGGTTACTTCCAGGACGGACTCGGTTATTATCGGGGTCGAGACTATCCGGAATGATACTGTAATGATTATAAAGTATTTCCCCGAGTACCAAAAGTTTTACGTTAAAGCAAAACCCGATAGCATAATATTTTATGACACCACACGCATTATTCAGTATTTGGAGAAAGAGGATACCTTTTGGGATGCACAAATGTACATTGTGGCGGGTTTGATAGTTGTAATACTAATAGTTCTCATAACACGGAAATGAAACAACCTATGACGACTGAACAGAAATTAGATTATATAGTTGCCGAAGTCGGGACTATCAAAATAAACTTAGCGGTACTCCAACAGAAAGTAGATGAGAACCGCTCAAACTTGGCTTGCGTAAGGCATCAGGACGTTTTAGATGACCACGAAAATCGCATAAGGGATTTGGCGGAAGATAACTTTAAGATTAAGGGAGCAGTCGGCACAACAAAACTATTTATGGGAGTGATACTGTTTTTGTTGAGTGTGATTTTAGGATTGATAACAAAACAATATTTAATTTAACAAAATCGAAAGGATAACAAAATGACTTTACAAGCATTTTATGATTTGGCAGACTTAATGAAAGCCGAGATAGTCGCTCGGAATGTGTTGCTCGGTATCAATGAAACCGATTACAATAATTTCTTAAACGCCTGTACCGAAGTTGGCAAGTTACTTGTTGACTCGCAGAATGCGACACCTTACTCGGACGGTTCATTTAATACTGCGGTAGATACCGCAACAACAAACGCAGGATACAACCCACTCGATACAACTGAACGACAAAACGGATTATTAGTAGTTGTTGTCGCTCTCAGTCTCCCGACTGGCGTAACTGCATCACAATTAGTAGCATTAATAACGGAAGGATGGGCTAATATGTTCACAAAGGATTCTCAGGGAAATTACAACGTGGTTGAAGCAATAGCTTCTCAGGACATTGATACCGAAGCGGTTGAAAGTAACGGAGTTATGATACCGAATGACGCAGACGCATTACAGTTGTCCTGCTCGGTTGATGACCTCGAAGCACAGAACACAGTTGTGTTTGCTTACGCTGTAAGCGCTGACGATGAAAATTATTCGGCATACTCGGACTTAGGCACTATGAGTGCTGAGGGAACAAAGATTTACGCAATCGACAACCTCAACATTCCGAAATACATAAAAGTCAAGGCGACTGCTTCGGGTGAAGCAACTGTTAAAGTTTCTGTTTCAGTAGCCAAGTAAGGAGGAAAAAATGAGTTTAGATAAATATATTCCGGGCTCTGCTCAAGGAGTCCTCGCCAATCCGCTTGTAATTGATATTACTTATGCGGAGTTGGTTGATAAGATTTCTCTCTCTGCTCTGATTCCAGGTCAGAAGTACAGAATCACAGATTACAGAACGGCGTACAATATGCCGAATGTTACACCGACGGAAAAAATTGTTTGCACAGTTGAACCTTTGTTAGTTACTGCTAATTCAGTAAATACTTTGTCAATGTATGCTTACTCTGAAGCATATCCGCAAGATGAAATTTACTACAGTCCTACAAACGACCAAGCTATGGTGCCGGGTTGTGATATGGGTTACATTTACAGACGTGTTGATAAATCGAACAATAATGATATTGGATTTGATTACAGAAGTGTAAAATTCAGAAGATGGCAAATTGAAGTTACTGCAACTTACGACGTGGGAACAACATACGGAGCAAGGGCGATAGTTCTTAAACCTGCAACCGCAGAAATATGGTGTTCGCTTAGAGCGAGTAATGTTGGAAATGCGTTAACAGAATCAAAATGGTGGACAAAATTAGCGTTTGATAATTTAACATACATTTCGCCAACTCCAACATCTTGGGAACTTATGGGAATGGGAAGATCATTTACTCTGCCTTGCACCGCCTTATATCAAGATTATTATATGTTTACAACCGCTCCAACGATTGCTGGCGTAACTAATATAACGAATGTAACATTTACAAATATCGCCAAATTAACAACCGGTATTATTTCTAATAGAAACACTGTCGTATTTAGAAGTGGAGTTGTGGTAAGTAACACAATTCTTGGAGGTTTTAGTAATTGTAGTTTATATGATTTAAATAAAACGACAATAACAGACACCCTTACCAATACTCTTGGTGGATTTAATAGATGTAATATCTTTTATTTGAACAACACCGTTATTGGCTTATCGTGTCAAGACAACACCTTGAAGGGTTCA
>JAKQKB010000204.1 GCA_029560875.1 Bacteroidota bacterium
ACCAAGCGTAATTTTTTCAATATTTGGGTACAGCATTTTTGAGAAGTCTATGCCTGCTTTACCCGTAGTTGCAAGTAAACCGGTATTTGCCACGTTTGTAGCAGCTGCGGAAATAACTTCAATACCTGTTCCGTAATCGTAAGAGCTCTCACAAATAATTTTTGTACTTGCTTCTTTACTGCTCCTTACAAGTTCCAAATCAAGTCCTACAAAGTTATCACCGGTAAGGTCAAATATACCTTGTGATGACGTGTTGCCCTCTTCAAGTGTTGTTACTATCTGCGTATCAACTCCCATATTGGTTTTTATGTGGTCAATCAGGGTTATGAATTCTTCAGCCCCAATTTGGAGCGATGTAAACTCGCTTTTAATATTAATCTTATTACGGTGTTCACGCTCCATATAGTCGGATACCATTTCGGTATCTTCTATGGTTAGTTTGCCTCCGCTGGCTCTGTTGCCTATATACACAATATTACTGGGCGTAAGTCTAAGAGTCCCCTTAGTGCAAAGCATTTGAGCTTTTACCTGTGCTATGGATATACTCATTTTATTTTATCTCCTACTTAAACATTTTATAAACTATAATTAAAAAGACAACAGCCGATATTAAGTATATATAAACGGCTCTGTCTTCCTGCTCTTTTTCTTTAATTACTACTGTTTTTAATGTATCATAAAAACGTAATGTATCGGGTTTTGCTTTTATATAAAACTTCTTCTCTTTTGGGTAATATTTTACCGTTATCAATGTATCTTTTTTGTAAATGGTATTGGCAATAATTACGGTATCGGTAATTACTGAAGCTTTTAGGCTGTCCTCAATTACCGGCGGTGCTATTGCAACCGGTTTTATAACCGTAGTTATTTCTTTGGGCGTGCAGCCAAAAAGGAGTATCATTATTACAAGAAATATTTTAGTTTTCATAATTTATCCTTGTGAACCACTTAACACGAAAATAATTATATGGCTGTATAGCCCTTGTCCTTACATACACCCCGTCACCGTCTGCCTGTGCCCCTTTCTGCCCGCTTGAAGTGTTCCCTTCAATTGTTATATATTTTTTATCGTCAACAATAGCCACAATGCCTATATGCCCCGAAATTGTATTACCGTTTTGCCAAATTATAAGGTCGCCTATTTCAACTTGTTTACGCCCTTGTAATACATGGGTAGCAAGCAAACTTGTCTTTTTTACGAAGCTTCTTGCGAGTCCGGAGCGAACGGGGAACGGATGATTAGTTGCGGTTAAGCAATAACTAACAAAAGCAGCACACCAGCTATCGCCTTTTTTACGCCCTACCGACTTAAGAAAACGTTCAACTTCAACACCGTCATTTTTACCTGTTGCTTCCTTTACGCCGATGTAAGAAAATGCAGTATCGAGGTAGAGAAGTGACGTGTTTTGTGCTTGGTTAGGAGTATGCAACAGCACAAGCAACAATAATACAGATACCCAAAACGAATATCGCATAAGCTATGTTTCCTTTTTTTAGTTCTTCGATTGTGTCAATTTCGTATAATGCGTATTTGTCTATAAGCCAGAAGATGAATATCCCTATAATTGATTTTAATATAGCCATAGGGAAAGCCGTAAACTCGATAAAATAAATGTAACTTAAGTATGCGGTAATAAAACCAAATAGGAATATTAACGAATATGTTATTAGTGCCTTTTTCACTGCTACTCCAAGTTTTTAGGAATTTTGTTTTGTCTCAAGTTCTTAATCAACATTATGATTTTTACTATTGTGTAAACAAGCGTTGCTAACAATACAAGCACTTTGCAATAATTTTCGAGGATAGTAATTCCGGGTAAACTATTGGCAAAAAATAGAGCCCCTATATTCATAATGTTGACCGTAAATAAATCAGTGTATTTTTTCATATTATTTAGATATTTTAAAGTATCCTGCATAAAGCCACTCACCGTCATGTATTTGTTTTACTGCTGTCGGAAGCTTGTTAAATGCCGATATTTCGTTACTTTCCGGAATTTCAAAGTCCTTAACTTCCTTAATACATTTATTCGGGTTTAAGAGATAGACCCTAATGTTAAAAGCAACATTAGGGCTATCTTGTCTATCCGTTGTTCCTGTCGAGGGAGTTGGTTTTTTAGCCATTATAAGCGTATTCTGCTTAATCTACGAACTGCATCAGTTCTTTCTACGGACAAGTTTAAGTAGAAACCTACTCTTGCTTTTGCATCCGGCTTTGCTTGTTCTTGCGGAAAATCCTGATAGTAAAAACCTGTGTTAGTGCCAAAAGCAACACCAAGCTCTTCTGCAAAACGTACGACAAATAAACTTGTGCAATCGCTGTTTGTACCGTCACTTTCGGTTTGCGTGATTGTATTTGTATCTACCGCAATAATCGGAATACCGTTAAAGGTGTTTACGCGTGTTCCGAAACTGTTTAAGGTTTCGCCTGCAGCACCCAAACGTTTTGCAATAGTTGTTAAACGAGCTGCAAGGTTAATATTACATACAATTGCATTAGCACCCGGAACAGCCGCAACTCGTTTCATCAATGTCTCGATAAAGCTATCTTGGTTTGCAGTTGTGTTAAGTTGCAAAGAGACTTGAGAGTTCATTGCTGCCTGTTCTGCTGCAGTAAAGCCTAATGCTGCAGTTTGACCGCCTGAAGCTGCATCTTTTACGAAGTTTGCAAGACCGAGCATTTTATTATCGGCTGCAGTGCCTTGAATCATGTCAATTTGTACTTCACTACCAAGTTTTACCGCAACTGCTGCAACTTGTCTATCCATAAATCTTTGTAAACCTGCGGGACTTCCGGAAACATTAATGTCCTGAACTCTAAGGTTGTCAACGGTGATTTCGCGATCGTATATCGCTAATTTACCGTAAGAAGGACTTGGCACTTGTGCATCTGCCTGAGCTGCAGAGCCTTCGGCACGAGCTGCAGAACCCGAAAACGAACTTTTATCCGGAATGTTACCAAAGTTGCTTGGCTCTAATCTAAACTCCGCAAATTGCAACAAGGGATTTACTTCCAATATTTTTGCCAATACATTGGCGCTTTTGAAATTCAAAAAACTACTTACTTGGTCAATTTTCATTACTATAACTCCTGTTATTTTATTTTTTAATTAGTTTCCGGTGAAATATTATTTCTTTCAATTATTTTGTTCATAATCGGTTTATCCGATATTATTTTAGCTGCTGTTCCGGGTAATTGCCCGGAATTGGTTTGTTTATCTTCTATCGGTTTAAGAGCTTCGGCAATTTTATTGGCGTCCTCGTAACTTGCCTCAAACATCTTTCTCCAATGTTCTTTTTGGGCTTCCGCAATCTTTTTATCTGTAAAAAGTTTGTTAACCGCTTCATCAACTTTTTTCGTTTTTTCTGCTTTTAATCTTTCCTCTTCCGATTTAATTGCATTTTCTCTGTACTCTTTTTCTTTTTGGATTATGTCGGTAAGTGTTTTTAACTTTTCTTCAAGTGCCTTGTTTTTAGAATCCATTGCTTTTATTATTCTTTTTGCATTGTCGTCCAAATCGTCAAGGTTCTCTTCACCGCCTACAAGTTCTTTTAATTCTTCTTCGGTTATTTCTACGTTTTTCTTCTTGAACAATTCCATTAATTT
>JAKQKB010000205.1 GCA_029560875.1 Bacteroidota bacterium
ATAAAAAACGAGTTATAACAGCAATTACACGCTATTGCTACTTTGTGATTAATTTAGTGATTGTTTTGTACCTTTCAATTCCGTGTTAAACCGAAAGATGGTTTTGTGTTACACGCAACAGTCGTGTAGTTGCGGGCGTTATTTCCTTTCAACAATCACTAACTTTTCGTAGGTGGTTATGCCTTTGGATGTGAGTAGGGAGCGAAGTGCGCGACGGTCGGAATAGGTATAGTCTATAAATCCGTCTACATTAATCTGATAACATTTTCCTAATCCTCCGGCGGTTACTATCATGTGCGCAAGAATTGGCTTTACATCAAAATCTATTTCGGTTTGGGTTACGGTTCCGAGGATTTTGAAGCGTCCAACAGGCAGTTTTGAAAATACCTCCCAAGAACCTGGATTAGGAAACCCATAAACTACAACCTCATTATTTTCGTGAGTTTCTATCCTTATTCTTTCTGCATCTATTGGAGTTTTAACAGCGAAAATCGTATCAGTTAATTGTATCATTTTAAATTGGGTTTAATTACTGTTGGATTGGTTTTAGATTGGCCGCGTTCGCATAAATCCCTACGTCTAAGAGAAACTTATCTGGTTTTTTTGCTCTTTTATTTACGTGAAAAGCGTTTTTGTTAGAGTTTCCTTTTATTCTTTTCAAGACCTTTACAACCTGATTATTGAACTGTCGTTTATGCTCAAATTGCCCGTTATTAACGAATAAATAATCTTGGCCTATTACTACTTCACTTGTCTTCATAATTTCCTATTTAAATATTTCCAAAAGTTTCTCAACCGATTCTTGGGGGAGTGGTTGTAGGGGTGTGAATGGGATTTCGATAACGTCTGTACCGTCTGCAAAGCAAATTAAATTATGCGTCTTTACAAATGATATTTCCCAGTATCCTTTCTTCTCCAACGCCGCAATAATCAATTCGAGGGAGATTTCACGATATGGAATCAGGCTTTGTATTGAATGATCGTTGAACGCCTGTACTTCTTGTGGTTCCGCCCCTAATACTTTGTTTAGGGCTCTTTGCAGTTGTTGATGTTTTTGCATGGTGGGTGGGGTTAAAATAGTGGGGGTTGTCGAGCTTCTATTGGGCGATAATGCGATATGGCTTTATTTTGAAAATAATGCCCCATTAGTTTTGC
>JAKQKB010000215.1 GCA_029560875.1 Bacteroidota bacterium
GAAGTTAAAAAATTTAGGTGATTCATTTACAAATATAGGTAAAAAAATGTCATTGGCGGTTACTGCTCCTATTGTTGCTATCGGTACTGCTTCATTTAAAATGGCTGCTGATTTAGACGATGCTATTGGTGCTACAAATCAGATTTTCAAAGGTCAATCTCAAGCGATGCAAACATGGGCTAATACTATCCCAACTTACTATGGTATAGCAGAGGGTGAAGCTCTAACTTATGCCAATACAATGGGTGCAATGTTACAGAATATCGGGGGGTTAACAGAAGAACAAGCTAGTAAACAAGCTCAAACACTTATTACATTGGCTGGTGATTTAACCGCTATGTTTGGTGGTACGACACAAGATGCAATTCGTGCTTTGACTGGCTCTCTAAAAGGTAATAACACAATGTTAGATAACTATGGTATGGCTGTAAATGATGCCATGATTAAGACTAAAGCATATGAATTGGGATTAATGAAAGAGGGTGATGAAATGTCATTGGCTACAAAACAAGCTGCGACTTTGGCTTTAATTACCCAACAGACTGCTGATGTAACAGGTCAAGCTAGTCGGGAAGCTGGTGGTGCTAGTGGTTCAATGAGGGCGTTTCAAACAGAGGTCAAGAATTTATCAACTCAAATTGGACAAGTATTATTACCAGTAATAACTCCATTGATTAAGAATTTATCAGAATTAGTTAAAAAATTCGCTGCTTTAAGCCCTGAACAAAAAGAAATGATTGTAAAGATTGTTGGAATAGTAGCTGCAATTGGTCCACTATTAATGATAATCGGTGGTGCAATTAAAATTTTTGGTACATTACAAACAATAATAACTGTTGTCGGTGGTGTAATTGCTGGAATATCTGCTCCTGTATTAATTGCAATAGGGATAATCGCTGCCTTAATTGCAATCGGTGTTTTACTCTACAAAAATTGGGATACGATTAAAGAACATGCTGTTAAAGTGTGGAACTCAATCGCTAGTTTTTTTACTCAAACAATTCCAAATGCTTTTAACAGTATGGTTAATTTAATTAAACAATTACCTCAAAGAATAAGTGATGGTTTATCATCTCTGGGTAATTCTTTTAAAAATGCTTTTAATAATGCTTGGAATGATTTAACAGGTCAACTTAGTAGTTGGGGTGGTAGGATTTGGGATTGGGGTAGGAATATAGCTCAATCATTTATTGATGGATTTAAAAACGCTTTAAGTGGTATCGCTAACGCATTTAAAGATACGATTAATAACGCTAAAAGATTTATACAAGGCAATTCACCGCCAAAAGAAGGTCCACTACGAGAAATCGACAAATGGGGGTTTAACATTGGTGAGGCTTGGGTTAGTGGTTTTTCTGGAAGTATTGGAAAGTTAGGCTCATTGGTTAATCAATCATTATCACCACTTCAAGATGTAATGGG
>JAKQKB010000234.1 GCA_029560875.1 Bacteroidota bacterium
AAAAGAGGCAAAAATCGCGGTTTTGAAGGTGTGGGGCTGCCCAATTTTATTCAGGAATTTGCAGTTGCTTTGGCAAAGAAATAGTATAGTGTTTTTATTGAGAACTCATAAACAGTTGGCTCTCAACTGGTTTTTAGCTACAGGGTAACCTTTTGCGGAATTAGAAAATTAGGTATATAATGGGGGGGTTATCTCTTTCTTCCTTTTCCCGAGGGGCTTACGCCTCCATCGCTATCGTGGTGTCGCCCTCAAGGGCTTTTGGCAGAGAGCTTAGGGCAGAGGGTTTATCAGCAACATTTTCTCAACCTTCTAAACCTTATCAACCGTCTAAACCTTATCAACCTTCTAAACCTTATCAACCTTCTAAACCCTATTTCCCGAGGGGCTTACGCCTCCATCGCTATCATTGTGTCGCCCTAAGGGGCTTTTGGCAGAGGGCTTAGGGCAGAGGGTTTATCAGCAACATTTTCTCAACCTTCTAAACCTTATCAACCTTCTAAACCTTATCAACCTTCTAAACCCTATTTCCCGAGGGGCTTACGCCTCCATCGCTATCGTGGTGTCGCCCTAAGGGGCTTTTGGCAGAGGGCTGAGGGATGAGCCCAAGTTTCGGTGTATTGCAAGAAATGTAGTTGCTAAAATGAGGGGTATCCATAAGAATGGCATACAGTTAAATGCACATTTTTATTTTGTAGGATTAAAGTGAATAAAAGCGGAGGCAACGAAACCTCCGCTTGCAATGCACAATTGGTTATGTTTACATAATATTAAAAGTTACTATCAAAGCGAAAGCCTACCAGGAGTTTAATGTTTTTATAAAAAACATCGTCTATATATTTGTTATCAAACACAGGAGTAATGCTTCTTTCATATCTGAGTTCGCAAAAATACTTATCATATTCCATACCCAGATTTAGTTGATAGCCAAGAACGAAGGAGGAAAGTTCTGCAAAATTTTCATCGTCATAATCGAAATCTTCATCTTGTCCACCAAGTTCTACCGAAAAACCTGAGCTGATAGGAATACTTGCTGAAAGTCCTGCTCCCAAATATGGTTTGAATGCTAATTCAGGAAGATTCACAGTATAGATTGCGGAGACAGGAACCTGCAGCATATTTATACTATGTTTCCAAGTTGTATCATATTCATAGACATATTCATCATAATAAGTTCCTTCCCATTTTGATCCATTCATACTAAAGGCAATTTCGCCTTGCAAAGCAAGATTTTGTGATACAGTTGCATTTCCGATAATTCCAATGTGACCGAGTGTTCTTCCTTCAATATCATATCCGGCGTCATCCAGATCCTCAATGTCATCTCCACCAAAATTAGCGAAATTTAACCCTCCAATTATACCTAATTTAACTTGGGATAAGGTTTGGGATTGCATTCCTGCCTCTAATAGCAATAATAGTAATACTAACAGGTAGGCCTTTGTTTTCAT
>JAKQKB010000235.1 GCA_029560875.1 Bacteroidota bacterium
ACCAACGGTGTGCTCTGGGCGCTCGTGTGCAGGAAGTAAACTGTTGAATTCCTGAGCGATTAGTATTGCATTGAGCATTTTATCCTTTGCGTAGCCGGGGTGAATGTTTCTTCCTTGTATGGTGATTTTTGCACCAGCAGCATTGAAATTCTCGAACTCTAACTCGCCAATAGCTCCTCCATCCAAAGTGTAGGCGTAATCGGCCGCAAAGCGCTTAACGTCGAAATGGTCAACTCCACGCCCTACTTCCTCATCGGCAGTAAATCCTATGCGGATTTTTCCGTGCTTGAAGTTGGGGTTTTTCATTATGTACTCAACTGCAGTCATTATTTCAGCAACACCAGCTTTATCATCAGCACCAAGTAGTGTTGTCCCATCAGTTACAATTAATGTTTGCCCAATGTAGTTCTTTAACTCCGGAAATTCCTTAACTGCAAGTACAACATCTTTTTCTTTGTTTAGGACAATATCAGCACCATCGTAATTCTCTACAAATCGAGGTTTAACATCTTTCCCGGGCATATCTGGAGCAGTATCTACGTGTGCTAGGAAACCGAGTGTAGGAACATTCTTGGTAGTGTTAGCAGGGATGGTGGCCATTACATAGCCAAACTCATCAATATTAACATCCTCAACGCCTAGTTCTTTTAGTTCTTTAACTAGTAGGTTGGAAAGAACCAATTGCTTTTCGGTACTAGGAAATCTATCGGTTACTGTATCGTCGCTTTGGGTATCTATCTTAACATACCTTATAAAGCGGTCGACTAAATTATCTCTGTTTATCATACTCTTAAAAAGTTAAAAGTTATAAAGTAGAAAGTTAAAAGTTAAGAGAAATGTTCAGTATCACTTAACTTTTAATTTTTCACTGGACACTACTCTTCCTCAGGTTTTGCTCTTAAACTTTCCCAAATAATGTATCCACCAATTACAAGGAACATCACAAATCCAAGTATTTCGGCGGGGTGCGATTCAATCCATTCGGTATTTACATAGTTAATTCCACCAAATTTCAGAACAGCGCTAATAACGCCCATTAGTGCTCCTCCAGCAATAAATCCAGACGCAATAAGTGTTCCTCGTTCCTTGCGTGCTTGGTTAACTTTAGCATTCTTAGAGCGGGTAGAAACTATATGAGCAATAATACCACCAGCCAAAAGAGGTGTATTCAATTGTAAAGGAATAAACATACCTAACGAGAAGGCTAGTGCAGGAACTCCAATCATAGTAAGAATCAACGATAGGAATGCACCCGCACCATAAAGCATCCAAGGAGCAGGTTTTCCGCTCATCATTGGCTCAATTACAGCTGCCATTGCGTTTGCTTGTGGAGCAACAAGGGCATCTTTACCTGTAAAACCGTAAGTTTTATTTAATAGAATGATAACACCACCAACAGTTGCTGCAGAAACGAATGTTCCAAGGAACTTCCAGCTCTGCTGTTTAATAGGCGATGAACCTAACCAGTAACCAATTTTTAGGTCGGTGATAAAGCCACCAGCCATCGATAGCGCAGTACATACAACTCCACCAATAATAAGCGCAGCAACCATTCCCGATGTTCCGGTCAATCCAACAGATGCCATTACAAGCGATGCGATGATTAGAGTCATCAAAGTCATCCCCGATACTGGGTTAGTACCAACAATTGCAATAGCGTTGGCTGCTACAGTGGTGAATAGGAAGGCTATTACCATTACAATTCCTAGTCCTATTAACGCGTGAGTTAAGTTATGTACTACTCCAAACTGGAAGAAAATGAATACAAGAATGGTTGTAAGTAGAATACCTCCAGCAATAATTGCCATTGGAAGGTCTCTGCGGGTTCTAAGTTCTTCCTTTGAAATAGATTTATGCCCACCGAATAGTTCCGATGCAGCCAATCCAAACGCCTTTTTAATAATTGAACTTGAGCGGATAATTCCAATGATACCCGCCATTGCAATACCACCAATACCTATAGGGCGAACGTATGTCGAGAAAATTTGCTCTGCGCTCATATCGCCAACTAGCAGGGTAACGTTGCTGCCAACGGTCTCAGTTAATCCGGGTGCAAAGTAGTTGATGATTGGTATAATAACGAACCAGCCAACAAACGAACCAGCTGCAATAATTGCAGTATATTTCATTCCTATGATATAACCAATACCCATTACAGCTGCACCAACGTTTAGTTTGAAAACTAATTTCGCTTTTGCAGCAAGTACTTCACCTGCAGGTATTACGCGGGTTGTAACCACCTCGCTCCACCAACCAAAGGTTGCTATGATAAAGTCGTAAATACCGCCAATTAATCCACTAACTACAAGCAAACGGGCTTGCTTTCCACCTTTTTCGCCCGAAACAAGTACCTCGGTGGTGGCTGTAGCCTCGGGGAATGGGAATTTTCCGTGCATATCGGAAACAAAATACTTACGGAATGGAATTAGGAATAAAATACCCAAAACACCGCCAAAAAGCGATGATAGGAATACTTGGTAGAATTGTGCCTCAAGGTTTAATATATAAAGAGCAGGAAGTGTAAAAATTGCACCAGCAACAATAACTCCTGAACTTGCCCCAATAGATTGGATAATGACATTCTCGCCAAGAGCTCCCTTGCGTTTTGCAACGGTTGACAATCCAACTGCGATAATTGCGATTGGAATAGCGGCCTCGAATACCTGACCTACCTTTAGTCCAAGATAAGCTGCTGCTGCAGAAAAAATAATTGCCATAACCAAACCCCATAAAACACTCCAAGTGTTAACCTCGGGTACCTGTTTATGGGGCGACATTATGGGTTGATACTCTTCGCCTTCCTTTAGCTCTGTGTATGCATTCTCCGGAAGACCTTTGATTTTTTCAACTGGTTCGTGCGACATTTTTAGTTAGGTTTTAAGTTATTTGATTTTCGATTTGGTTTTTAAAATTCTGAAAGCCAAACCTACAAATTTTTGCTCAAAACATAACTGATTTTTGATAAAATGGACGTTTTGTGAATAACTTGAACTAATGCGAATGCTTTAACGTTTTTTTGCGCGCGTCTTCTTTTGACGCCTGCGAAAGGAGGACTTATAGGTTTAGCTTTTCTGTATCCTTGTGGTTATTCCAGAATCGCAGTAGTTCAATTTCGTTACTGCCCTTATGTCGGTAGTATAATGTTATTTGCTTACAAACAACGCACTGCCTAATATTCCTATAGCCACTTTCCTTGTATTCAACTTTTTCGTCCATTAACCCAAAAAGAACCGATTCTACGTCGGATATAAAATTTATCGCTTCTTTCTCGGACCATTTTTGTAGAAGATATTCAATATTCTGATGGTAATCCTGCAATGCGGTATCAGTCCACACTAATGTCTTCATCGGAACAAATTTGGGTAAAGTTCCCTCGTTTTTTGCATGACACTCTCGTGGGTGTGTACGTTTCCCTTTTCGCTTGTTTCAATAGCAGCATCCAGAGCCTTTTTAATTTCTGGCGATAGGGCTTCATTACTTGCTACCTCGGCATTAATTAACCCGATGATTTTTGTGTACAGATGCTCAAGTTTCTTGCTATCGAGGCTATCGAGTCTACGGAATAAATCAAGTTTTAGCTCAGCTGCATTCATGCTCATACTGGTTTAGATTATACAAAGTTAAACGAAATTCTAGACATAGAGTTCTTAGTTTTTCAACCAAAAAATATTTTGGACAAAAAAGGTGAAATTTTTCTGTTCGCACGCGTCTTCTTTTGACACGTGCAAAAGCAACTAGCGAAATTATAGGTTTAGCTTTCTTGTATTCTTGTGGATATTCCAAAATCGCAGTAGTTCATTATTGTTTCCACTCTTGTGTCTTTGGTTGATAGACGCACGCGTCAAAAGAAGACGCGCGAACAGAGGTTGGTAATAATCTATATATTGATTTTAGTCCTAAGTAATTATCCTTTAGTCAAAAAGAAATAGCAGCGGATTTTGGGCTATGCTTATTTCTTATAACTTTGTATTATAGCAATAAATATTAATTTGGTAATTGAATGTTTTTGAATCGATTATAAAACTTAAAACAATATAGCCATGGGTAGATTTTCTGTTACTGTACTTGCAACAATGTTGCTTTTGTTAGTATTTGGGTGCGAGAATGATACAGCCGACACCGAACCTGTTAAGGAGTTAACCTGCGATGTTACCTCCACCAATGTTACCACTAACGGTGGGAGCGATGGTACTATTACCATTAATGTTATAACAGGTAATAATAACTATGTTTACTCCTTGAATGGCACTAAAATTAATTACAATGGTAGATTTACCAATTTAACCGCGGGTACTTATCTAGCAAAGGTAACTGACAGTAAGAATAAGGAGTATACCAAAAGTGTAGTTATTACACAACCAAATCAATTAACAGTAACAATTACATCACAAACAAATGTAACTTGTTATGGACGTAGTACAGGTAGTTTCACGGTAACAGCATCGGGTGAAAGTGGTAATTATGAATATAAATTAGGTAATGGAACATATCAAAATAATGGAACATTTAGTAATTTATTAGCAGGTACATATACAGTAACAGTTAAAAGTGGTAGTGTAACTACAACAAAAGATGTTACTATTACACAACCAAATCAATTATCACTAACACAATCTAAAACAGATCCAACTACAATTGGCGGAAACGGTCAAATTACATTGACTGCCAGTGGTGGAACATTACCATATAATTATCAATTAAACAGTGGTATATTTCAATCTAGTAATATATTTAATGTAACGGCAGGTACATATACTACTACTGTAAAAGATGGGTGTAATGATACAAAAACTATTACTGATATAGTAATATCTAATCCTGTAATTCCACCAACAGTTAGTAATTTAAGTGCATCTAATATTACGACAACTAGCGCGACAATTAATGCAGATGTTAATCCAAATGGTTCTACTACTAGTGTATATATTAAATATGGAACAAGTGCAACATCACTTACAAGCACATCTAATACCGTTACAATAAATAATAATTCAACTGTAAGTATTGATATAACAGGATTAACATCTAATACTATCTATTATTATAAGGTTTTTGCATCGAATTCTGGTGGTAATGCTACTGGTGTTGGAATTTATTCATTTACTACAAATGTTCAAAATTATAATATTGGTGATGAATTATATGGTGGTATTATTTTTGAAATATCTGGTACATATCCAAATCAACATGGCAAAATTGTTCAAAAAACAGATGAAATTACTGATATGACATGGTATGTGGCTAAAAATTTAAATGAAAATAGAAACGGTAAAATTTGGAAAACACCAAATTGGAATGATATGAAATTAATATATGACAATGTATCTAATGTAACAAACCCCAAAATTACTCCATTAGTTGGTTGGTATTGGACAAATGAAACATTCTCACTTGATGCTGGACAAGGTATAGTTTTTGATACAAATTCTCCAAATAATTCCTATTCTGGTTCAAAAGATTATATTAAACACGTAAGATTAACAACTACGTTTTAATAAAATAAAAAAGGTGGGTAAAAATCCCACCTTTTGATTAGAACTTTTCACTAAATTAAAATTATTTGTTATGTCACAAGAAATTACTAACATCTTTTTGGCGGTATCTAGTGTTGCTATTACTATTACTTTTGTACTTTCTTATTTTCAATTTAGGTATCAAAGTAAAGTTACAAATGCCGCAAATCATCTAAAAATTAGAGAAATGTTTGGAATAGAGTCTCTAAGAATGGTTCATGGAAAACTTAGAAAGAATAATACATGGGAACCATCATCAGAGGAAGAATGGTCTATGGTTGATGATTATTTGGGACTATTCGAAGTTTGTGAAAAATTACTACAAGATAGGACTTTAGATGAAAAATTATTTGCTAGCAGTTATGAATATAGGCTTCAAAATATTGTTGCAAATAATGTAGTTGTAGAAAAAATAAGATCTGAAAAAGAATCCTGGTCAACATTTTTAAAATTATTAAAAAGGTACAAAATTGATTTTTAGTTATTTGAATCAAAGGCTAATGGAAGAAAGAGTTTATTCAGTTAGTTATGAAGATGAAGTGAATAAATAATCTTTTGCATTCTATAGATTTCTAAAAAAAATATAAAAGCATGCGACGTTAGTTGCGTGCTTTTTGCGTTTTACTTTCACCACAATAGTCAGTTGCACCTTGCTAAGCGTAGTTTTCAAAACTACGCTTGAACAAATGGCGGTCTCCTGACCGCGTAATTACCAATTTCCATCATTTCACTTTCGTAAATATATTCAAATTCACTGTTGTCCGATAAAAATTTAAGAGAAGGGAGCCCATAAGGAACTCCCAACTCTTTTAAGTAGTTTTGTTTTTCCACAAACAGTTACTACTATGGATAAAAGTACATATTTTTTTGGCACCCCCAGTTAGCATGTGTCTTTCGGACGCATGCATGGTATAGCGGCGTACTTGGCTGAAGATGGAATGTAGTAGCGGAGAATTATAGGCTTAGTTTTTTTGTATCCTTGTGGTTATTCCAAAAACGGAGTAGTTCAATTTCGTTACTGCTCTTATGCCTGTAGTATAATGTTATTTGCTTACAAACAACGCATTGCCTTATATTCCTGTAGCCACTCTCTTTGAATTCAACTTTTTCGTCTATCAACTCAAAAAGAACAGATTCAACGTCGGATATAAAGTTTAAAGCTTCTTTTTCC
Source organism: Bacteroidota bacterium (assembly GCA_029560875.1). Classification (GTDB taxonomy): domain Bacteria; phylum Bacteroidota; class Bacteroidia; order Bacteroidales; family Tenuifilaceae; genus SB25. The sequence goes on from JAKQKB010000235.1 coordinate 6,685, forward strand.
GACCATTTTTGTAGAAGATATTCAATGTTCTGATGGTAATCCTGCAATGCGGTATCAGTCCACACTAATGTCTTCATCGGAACAAATTTGGGTACAGCTCCCTCGTTTTTTGCATGGCACTCTCGTGGCTGTGAACATTCCCCTTTTCGCTTGCCTCAATGGCGGTATCTAAGGCGGCTTTAATTTCTGGCGATAGTGCTTGGTTACTCTTTAATTCGGCATTAATCAACCCAATAATTTTGGAGTATACATGCTCTAAGTTTTTACTATCGAGGCTATCGAGTCTGCGAAATAAGTCGAGTTTTAGTTCAGCGGCATTCATGCTCTAAGGGTTTATATCATACAAAGTTAAACGAAATTTTATACATAGAGTTCTTTGTTTTTAAAGAAAAATTCTTCAGGGATTTACTTGTGGTATAGAACTTAATCCCAACGGCTATAGCAAAATAATTAACAGGTTGTATGCAACTCAGGGCGTTGCCTTCTGTTAATGCTTTTTCACTTTTGATGCAATGTTGGCGCGCGACGACTTACTGTTGTGTGTTTTTTGCATTCCAATTCCATTGCCCTTCGCTGGAGATGTAAACTAGTTGATGTTACTTGTCACAAATCACTTGTCACTCTTTTTCAGCATAATAAACCCTCCAAATCGTCCCCTATCGCCAGCGCGAGCCGAGAAGAATTCGGAATTATTGCACTTCGTGCAAACTTTGGCTACTTCAATATTCTCAGGCTTTACACCCTGTTCAATTAGTGCACTAATGTTTGCCTCCCAAAGGTTCAATACTGGCTTTGTGTATTTAGGGTTTTGAATAAGAAGTTTATCTGTATTAATAAAGGATTCCTTTGCTTGTTCAGCCACTTCGTGTCCAACCTCATAGCAGCACGGCCCAATGGATGGACCAATACCTATTATGATATCTTCGGGGTTGGAGTTGTATAGTTTTTTATATGATTTTATTACTTCGCCTGCAATTTTTGCTACTGTTCCTTTCCAGCCAGCGTGTGCACTAGCAATAACATTTTTATTGGGGTCGTAGAAAAGGATTGGAACACAATCGGCCGCCTGTGCAACAATGCAAATATTTGAATGATGCGTAATCATTGCATCGGAGCAGGGTAGGGAGGAGGCTCTGTTGAAAGCACCCAGCCCTCGTTTTTCAGGACTAATGAACTCTACAATATTGCCGTGTACTTGCTCCGCAAATACATACGAATCGGGTTTAAAGTTGAATTGTGCTGCAAGAATTTCTCGGTTTACGTTAACACCTGCTTCATCTAGGTATTCGTTCATTCCAATTGTAAATCTATTACTTCCGTTATGATTTCGGGTCGAAATGAAATGGGTTATTCTGTCCGAGAACTTGCTTAGGTTCTCGAATTGGTAATAAGGTGTTTGGGCATCAACGTAAATCATCTTATAATTTTTGAATCAATGTTGTTTAGTTAAGGAGATTGCCTGTGGCGAACTCAAAAGTGAGATTCCGCATCAAGTGCGGAATGACAAGGGATGTCCTTAACCCTTCAACTGTCATTCCTGCGAAGGCAGGAATCTCAAACTAGTCAGTATAAAAGTCTTAACTATCCAGCATCGATTTTTGAACTGCAAATGAACATCAAAGATTTCAAATATCAAAAGTTATATCATAAAAGATTTAATTTTTAATATTCAGTTTATCAGTGTGTTATGGAATAATTATCCTGTTTTTAAAAATTATATATTAAAATAATTGACATATATAAGATAATTATATATATTTGTTTCATTGATAAATTGAAAAAACATGCAAATATGATTCAGAACAACTTAATTAAAGGAACGTTAAACCCAATCATCCTTAAACTTTTATCGGAGAATAAGCGGATGTACGGGTACGAGATTACGCAAAAAGTAAAAGAGTTGACCAATGGTAAAATTGAGTTGACCTTTGGTGCACTTTATCCAATTCTGCATAAGTTGGAGCAGGAGGGAGTTGTTAGAACAGAATCGGAGGTGATTAATAACCGAAACAGAATTTACTACTCGCTTACCGAAACAGGTAAAAACACTGCAAAGGAGAGGATTGAGGAATTGGAGGATTTTGTGAATACCATAAAGGCTTTGCTTCAACCTAATATGGGATTACAGTATGTACACGTTAAGTAAGTGTCAGGTTCAGCAAATTGCTGATGATGTTGAGAATGCGAGGATTACTTTTTCACATCTGTGCGACGATTTGATTGACCACATCTGCTGCGAGGTGGAGAACGAAATGTACGAAGGCAAAAGTTTTGATGAGGCCTATGAGATTGTGAAACAACAAACCGGAATCAAAACTCTGCAAAAGATTCAGGAAAATACACAGTATTTAATCGATAAAAACTACCGAATTATGAAAATGACAATGAAAATTGCCGGTAATGTGTCGCTTGCATTGCTGGCATTGGCTACCCTGATGAAAATTCTTCATTTACCGGGTGCAAGTATTTTACTTCTGTTGGGATTTGTGATTTTGGGATTAGTTTTTTTCCCTTCGGCACTCTATACAAACTATAGAGATTTAGAGGGGCGAAAATCACTAGCACTTCATCTTTCCATATTTATTGGTGGATTGCTGTTTATGTTTGGGGTTTTATTTAAGGTACTTCATTGGCCTGGCGCGGGTATGTTGCTAATTATAGGCTGGGTTTTTATTCTGTTTATTTTTCTGCCATTGCTACTTGTTAAGAAGTATCGCCAATCGGAAACTGCCAAGGATAAATGGATTGTTACTTTGGGTGTTGTTGGTTTGATAATTTTTGAGCTCTCAACAATGTTCAAACTTTTTCATTGGCCGGGTGCTGCAGTATTAATGATTCTTGGTTCAATTATACTAGTATCGGTGTTTCTACCTTTATTCACTTACTCAAAATTTAAGCAGTTAAAGCAAATTACTGGCGAGTATATTTTTTTGATAATAGGAACGATGTTTTTTATTCTGTTCAGCGTTTTACTAGCACTTAATGCTTCGAAAGATACCCTAGGAACGCTGGTGAGCGATGCCAAAAGTTCTGCTGCCATTGTTAATTACCTAGAAGCGAAGAATCAAAAGTTTTACGGCGATTTTGCCAATGCTTCCGATAGTGTTAAGGTTAAATATAGTAAACAGGTTGATTTAATTAAGAAGGAAACCCAGAGCTTAGTTTACTTAATAGACAGCATAAAGGTTGAAATAATTGCACTTGCCGAAGGTGTTGATAAATCTGCATCAAAACAACTCCTCGGCGACGTAACCCTGATAGGGAATAAGTCGAGCATCGATGCTGTTAGTAAGATAATGACTGGCGAAAAGGGTGCAGGAGTTTTGCTTAAAAATCAAATCAACCAGTACAAGATAGCTTTGGTTAATGCTTTTCCCGATAATACTAATTTAGCCAATAACATTTCCATTCTTCTGAATACAAACGCAATTAACGATGGTTCAGCGGTACTAAGTTGGGAGCAAATCAACTTTGATAATCAGATTACAATTGGCGCATTGGCTGTTCTTTCAGATTTGAAGAAAAGTGTAAGGCTTGTTGAATCGCAAGCCATTGTTATAGTAGGTTTCAATAAGTAAGTTCAATAACCTAAAATCTAGCAAAATGAAAAAGTTCATCTATATATCAGGAATAGTGAGTGCAAATCTTATGTTGTTTGGTTCGCTATTAAAAGTATTGCATATGCCTGGAGCATCAATTCTGCTTTTACTATCAGTTTTTATGTTCTGTTTTATCTTTCTTCCAATGGCTTTGTATAATAACTATGTAAATCAGGATGAGAAGAAGAGTGCTTGGCTTTACATTGTTACATTCATTGTTTTCTTCGTATGTATTCTAGGAGCGTTATTTAAGATAATGCATTGGCCAGGAGCCTCCGTTTTCTTAGTTCTTGGAATTCTATCCCCATTTGTGCTGTTTTTGCCTGTTTATCTTTACCAAACTAGGAAGCCAAAGAGCAAATCGGTTAAGAATAATTTAGCAGTAATGTTTGGTTTAACCTTTTTGGCTGTATTTAACGTTTTCCTAGCCGTAAATGTTAGCTCTAATGTGCTTAATAGCGTTGCGTTGGTGGGATATAATCAGGAAGAGTTTGTTAAATCATTGGGTAACAAAAGTGATGTTTCAACCAAAAGTAGTATAAAACTCAAGGCTTTGGAAATATCGAATTATATAGAAAAGTTAAAGCAGGAGGCAGCTAGTGAAGGCTTAGCAGATAACGAGCGAAAAGTGTCCAACTACAGCGCATTAAGCATTGCTGATAAGGGAGCACCTGCTATATCGATATTTGTGAAGAAAGATGCCAATACGAAAAGCCAAGTGGAGGTTCTTAAAATTCAAATGGATGAGTTTTCGGATATGATTCTAAACAGTGAAAGAATAAGTCCAGAGTTGAAGGAATTAACAAATACCCTGCTTGTGTTCAATGAGGACGCTCAACTTTGGATTACCAAAGAGTTTCCAATCTATCAGAAGGTTTATGTTTACAATGCACTATGTCGCATACAGAGCAATGTGCTGTTTGTAGGTTTGGAATGCGCAAATTAATTAAGCGGAGTATAATGTAACTGTCATTCTGAGCGCAGCGAAGAATCTCTTTATGTAGAAATCAGATTCCTCACTGTGCTCGGAACCGATCCGCCAATTGCCGGAGAGCTCAGCCGTAGGCAATGACAATTAATATTTATAAACAGTTTTATTGGTTAAGAAATCTTACCTCTCCAACCACTCCTTAAACCCCGATACGCGCTCGCGGCTTACAATTATATCCTCGTCAGTTTTTACGGTTGGAACAATTTTTAGGCGACTGTTGGAGTAAGCCACAATATCGCGAATGGAGTTTATTCCAATAATACAGCTGCGGTTAACGCGGTAAAATTCCGATGGATTTACAACCAGTTCAATTTGGTCGAGTGTTTGGTCAATGGCGTAGTCGCGCCCCTCGGTGTTGCGTATGAAAGTAGATTTTTCCATGCTATGAAAAAAGGCAATATCGCTGCAGTTAATCATCTTAAGGTGCTCGCCAACCTTTACCAAAAACCTGGATTTATAGTTGTTGCTTAGCTGGTTTATCAGCGTTGTAATTTGGCTTGAATCAATGGTTGTAGCGGTGTTTCTGGTGTTTTCAAATTTATCGATAGCCGTTTTTAGCTCATTCTCATTCACTGGCTTAAGCAGATAATCGATACTGTTAACCTTGAAAGCCTTAAGCGCATACTCGTTATATGCAGTGGTGAATATTACCGGAAAATCGATTTTCACCTGCTCAAAAATCTCGAAGCTAATGCCATCGGCCAGCTGAATATCGAAAAAAGCAAGTTGAGGATGAGGATTCTGTTTCAGCCATTTAACTGCCGATGATACAGAATCAAACACTGCAAGTAAATTGTAATCTGGTCGAATGGAATTGACCATTTTAGCAAGGCTATCTGCTGTTAAGCGCTCATCTTCAACAATTAAATACTTCATTGGTTAGAACTATTTTTAAATTAATCCTGGAATTAGTTTCTTAGTGTTCTTCTTGTAATTTGAATACTCATCTCCAAATTCTGTGAGTAGAATTTCCTCTTCAACCTTAATTCTGTAGAGAATAGCAAGAAACATTGGAATTGTAATGATCAAAATAGAGATATAACTATTCATACTAACAGAGAACCCAAACATTATAAACAAGAGTCCAAAATAACTGGGGTGACGAACATACTTGTAAACCCCATCGGTTTTAAGTTTATGGTTGTTTGCAATGGCCACATTAACTGTAAAAGCACTACTTAGCTGAATGATTGAAATCCAACGAATAGTTGCACCTAAAAGAATTATAGTGACTCCAGCAAAAGCAACGACATAATTAAAGAGGGTCCAGATTCTATAGTTTGCAAAAGTAAATCCGAATGTAAAGCATAGGGTGATGATTACCCAAAGTAAAACTAAAGAACCTTTGTCGTTTTTACGCTTCGAATCAATTTTTTTTGAACGTTTAACAAGCATCAAGGCAAATTCTGAAAGAAAAAATAGTATCGATAGTAATATTAAGTATTTCATTTTTCTTTGTATTAAGAAATGGATTTAACAATAGGAATTTTTACTGTAAAGTAATTCTCATCCTGATCAATTTCCATAGGATGTTGAGAAATGTACTCGTATCTTTTGCTAATAGTTTCGAGCCCTATTCCGTTTGAGTCCTGAATAATTCTACGTTTTTGTAGGTTGTTTTGAACTACTATAAAATTGTTTTCCCTCCATAGTTTTACAGTTAGAGGTTTTTCCTCTGATATTATGTTATGCTTAAAGCAATTTTCCAAAAGGGTTTGAAGGGAGAGAGGAATGATGAAGCCCGAAAAGTCAGTAATATCGATATGTATTTTTAAACTCTCCCCGTGGCGCATTTGGTGAAGATTGATGTAAGATTTTATAAACCGTATTTCTTCGTCCAAGGGAACCAATTCCTTATCTTTTTGGTCGAGCACGTAACGGTAAATATTAGAAAATTGTTGAATGAAAAGCTTTGCTTTTGCCGTATCGGTATCGACCAATGAGCTTAGTACGCTTAAACTATTGAAAAGAAAGTGTGGATTAACTTGACTTTTAAGTGCGTCGTAGCGTAATTGAATGGCTTCTTGCTTCAATTTTTCCTCATTTATTGCCGATATTCGCCACCATTTAAAGAAATAGGCTAGGTAAAAGCTAGTGGTAATGACTAATGAGATTAAAAAAGTAATAACCATTTGCGAAATCCAACGTCCTAGATTATCGAAAATATTTATATTGAAAACGAAGTGTAAAAAGAGATAATTAATTGTAATAATGGCAAGAACAGTGTAAATAACCGAAAATATAGAGTTTAAAGTAAAAGTAAGTTTAGGATTTTTTTTCCATGGGAAATACAAATTTCCTAGCCATCCAATAAACTGATTTCCTTTCCAAAGAGAATAACCTATAGAGAAACCATACAGAAGATTTTTATATGCCGTGCTAAAATTTGTAAATAAGTAATTGCCTGCAAAAATGTAAGTTATTAATGCACTAAAAAAAAGTGTTATTAAAACATCTTTGCATTCGCGAAGTGATATGCGAATAATTTCCTTTGAGTTCATCTTAAGGTTTTTAAATAATTATAACTTTTTTAATCCCCTAAAGGGTTTCTAACCCTTTAGGGGTAATATTGCCTATCAATAATACGATTTATGGCTAAAGTTAACTATTTTCCTTTAAGCAGGCATCAATCATGCGTTGATTCGATTTTGAACCCCATTTAGGAGCAATGCCAGTTTTTCCGTTTTCACTTTCGAACAATCCCTTTGCCTCTTGAAATTTTGGTAGTGCATTTTTACTCCCACCACCAAACATTTTTGGGGTGTAGAAAATATTCTGACCTAGTAGGAATAGTGCTCTTGGATTTTTTGGATTTTCTTTTACAGCATTTTCAAGTATTTCGGATGCTTTTTGTGAGTAGGTCATGCCACGCATTGCGTTAACTTGAATTCTACCCTGATAAAGAAAACCCTGTATTGCATAAAGTTCCGACTTATCGCCATTTACCTCTAGTGCTTTATCAATACTTTTTTGTGCTATATCCAACAAAGCATCTTTCTTGTCACCATCCTTTTCCCTGAAGCTTAGGTTAATGTTCAAGAATGCATGGTAGTAAAACGGCTCCCATTTTGTAGTTTCGGTGGTTGCAATTCTCTCAAATCTGCTTGCTACTGTTTGTAGGTCAGTTGTTGTTTTAGCGCTATCGTACATTGTGAGAGTTTCAAGCATAGCGTTTTCAAAACTTGGTTGTTGTGCCATTGCAGTTCCTAATACCATTAGAATTGCTGCTGTTAAAATTGTACTTTTCATTTTTGTTGAGTGATTAAGTGATTATGTTATTGAGTAATTGAGTTGTTAAGTGATTGAGTAATTTAGTTAATGGATTATCTGGTGGTTTATTGATTAAACTGCTGGTTAATTGACCTAATAACTTATTCTCTTAATGACTGATTAACCCGCTAACTAGTAGTATTATCTAAGATTAAAGAGTGATAAATATTCCTAGGAAGTAGAACCTTTTACTATCGTTTTTGAGCGGAAAGGCTTCGTAAACTCCTTCGGTGTTGGGTTGACTATAGTAACGGTAACCGTATATATTATCGCGACCCAATAGATTATTTACCGATGCATAGATAATTGCTGATTTACCAAAGATTGTTCGTAAATGGCTACAGTTTATGCTGATATCGTGGTAAAATGGTGCACGGCCATCCATAAACTCTGTGCTATTTGGGTTATTGTAAGGGCGACCGGTTGAGAACGTGGTCGATAATCCAAACTGTGTGGTAATGCTTTGCACCCATTTCTTTGCCACAAAACTGGCCGAGTGAGTTGGTGCGAACGATGGTGTTACCATTTCTGGGTAGTAGCGATATTTGCGTTTAGAGTCCACGTACGAGTATGATACCCAAAATTCAAGTGTTCTAAATGTCATTCGGTCGCGGTAGAATACATCAATACCCTGTGAATGTCCTCCTCCTGAATTCTTGTAGAAATCGCCATTCCAGTACTCCTCAGGGTTGTAGGTTACCAAATCTTTGTAATCTTTCCTGTAGGCTTCTACTCTAATTATTCTATTACTTTTTTCCCATTGGTAGTTGGCAATATAGTGGTCGGCTTTTTCAAAATTCAAGTTATGGGTAAAGCGTAGCAAATCCTCCTCGGGTGTTTGATAAAAGTTGCCGTATGCAAGTGATATTTGCGACGAGTTAGTGATTTTTACAGCAGCCGATAGTCGTGCTCCTACATTCGATTTGTTGAGTAAACTGCTATACTCACCTCTAACTCCAGCCCTAAGGGCTAATTTGGCGATTGGCCGATAATCGCCCTCAGCGTACACAGCCGAGTTAAAATCATCGAAATGGCTATTGTTGCTGAAAGTGGTTGCAGTTTCGGTATAATCCTGATTGAAACTGTTGAATGTCTCCTCGGCTCCAAACAGTACCGATGCATTCTCGCTAAAACTCTTCTTTAAGGTGATTTTTGCCTGCAGGTTTTTGTTCGATTCATTTACCTGGAACGCCTGTAGGTTGAGGTTATTCTTATCATAAGTAAAGGCCATCCCACTTTTTAAAGTCCACCCTTTACCAAATTTGTCTGTGTACGATAGGTTAGAGTAGCTATTCTTGTTTTCAAGGGCAATATTCGACATTGAGCCCGGAGTTGTTAAATCGGGGTATTTTAAGCCGAACTCTGTTCCTGAGTAAGTGCTGAAGAGTTTCAACATTCCTTGATTGCCAATTTTTTGACGAGTAACTAATGTTAATCCAACAGACTCAGGGTATTTATTCATCTCAAAACGTTGGGTGGTAAGTTTTGAGTATGGAGCAAGGTTAAAGTACTCAACACCAGCCGATATTGAAGAGTTTTCGGACTTGATTGTTTGGGTAACACCACCACCAACAGTCATCAACGAAATATCCGTTTGGTTTTTTTGTGGTAGTGAATTAGAGTTTAATATTAGTGCCGAAGATAGAGCCTGGCCATACTCTGCAGAGTAACCTCCAGTGCTGAATGTTGTTCCGCTAAATAGGAATGGAGAGAAACGTCCACGGCTGGGTAAATCGGGAACGTTGGAACTGTATGGTTTCTTTGAGAGTAAACCATCAATAAAGGTTTTGCTCTCGTATCCATCGCCACCACGAACAAACAGGCGACCATCCTCGCCAATGGTTGCTGTACCAGGTAGCGATGTTAACGCTCCGTAAATATCGCCAGTGGCGCTAGGTGTTGTTACAATATCGAGAGGTTGAAGAGTTACACTACGTTTCCTATCGGCAGTTTCGAAAGTGCCAGCCGATATTACAACACCCTCAATTTGATTTGCGTTCTCCTTAAGTTTAAAGTTGATTTCAGTTTGACCTTTTGTAGTGTTTACCTGAGTCTCCTGATTGATGTAGCCCATATAGGTGGCAATCAGTGTAGGATTTTCGGTGTTTACTTTTAGGGAATAATTTCCAATAGAGTCGGTTACGACACCGTCGTAGGTTCCTTTAACAATAATATTGGCACCAACCAGTGGGTTTCCATTTTTATCGGTAATTTTTCCTTTAACTATAACTTGTGCATTAACACTTATTGAAATGATTATTAATGCTGCTGATAAAATGTTTTTCATTGTTTCCGTCTTTTACATTGTTTCTGAAACAAAATTGCAGCATCCAAATTATGATTGAAAAAAAATCCCGATGAGCTGTTGAATCATCGGGACGAGTTGTAAAAATATTAATATGATTTGTTTTAATCCCACATAGCAGTGATTTTCGATGAGAGTTGATTTCCATCTACTTTATTCTCAACTTCAACTTTTAAAGGTGATTTTAGCGTTATCTCAAGGGTATGCTCTATCCAACCAGCAATTCGTTCCATTATTAATTTCTCGTTTGGGTGAAATTTAGCCAATTGGAGAACCGTTTTTTTCTCAGCATTTTCTATCACCTTAATATCTGCGGGTTGGTAATATGTTGAGAAAATATTGGAAGCACGACTTAACACAAAATGCGGAGAACTAATCCTTACAAATATCTTGTAAATTCCCTTGAGCGCAATATCGGAACTGAACCGTCCAATTTCGCGAGCAGCCATAGTGTTATCGCCACCATAAAACAAGTCGGCCACTTTCTGTGTTGGAATAATAACAGATTCCATTAATGGGTACCAGGTTGTGGCGTAAATAGGCTGTTCTATTATATGTCTCGATGATTCGGGTAACGATTTAACCCACTCGTTATAACGGTTGTAGAAATTTGCCTTTACAAAATCGGGTGTGGCTTTTACGGCTGAACCTTTAATTTCCATAAGTTTAATTATTTATTCCCTTTACTAAAGTAACAACTTTATTTAGATATGCAAAATCCCAACTAAACAAATTTATACAATCGCTTTATACGCCTGTTTAGCGTTGAACTATTTTCAACTAATTGTGTTAAGAGAGCAAACCTAGTTAATACAGATGAAGTCAAATTTTACTCGTGAGCATAGGATGGCCGAATTGGTTCTATCCAACTATAATTTACTACCCATAATTAATCGATTTGGAATTAGGCTGGGATTCAGGGATAAAACCGTTGAGCAGATTTGTAAGGAGAGTGAAGTGAATCCAGATTTCTTTTTGGCCATTATAAATACATACATCAACCCTGATTTTTTACCCGATTCTGGTTTAGTTAATGTTCCCGTAACCTCAATTGTCGATTATTTGCAGCAAACCCACAGGTATTACATCGATTATAATGTGCCCGAGATTGAGCGCTTGCTTAACCTGCTTCTTAAAAGTTCAAGTTCTAAAAATCTGCAACTTATAGAGAAGTTCTACTTGGATTATAAGGTTGAACTGATAGAACATATTCAGAACGAGGAGGTCAAAGTTTTTCCTTATGTGCTGAATCTTGTAAATGAGCGAAAGCGCATACAAAATTATAGTATTCATGATTTTGTGCGTGAGCATACCGATTTGGATGAGAAACTTTCCGATTTGCGGAACCTTATTATAAAATTCCTTGAACCAACTTATGACGATAATTACTGTAACGACTTTCTTTATGCTCTCCAGCGTTTTGAGGACGATTTGAAGGACCACGCCCGTATTGAGGATAAAATACTTGTTCCAATAGTCGCTAAAATTGAGGAAGAGTTGAATGATTAGTGGTGTTGTAATAGTGGTTCATTCGAACGATATCGTTCGTAAGGGATTGTCATCCATAGTGCGTGGCATTGCTGGTGTTAGGGTAGTGGAGCAGGCTGTTTTTGGCGACTTTGATTTTCGCGCTACCGATATACTTGGATACATGATTGAACCTTCAGCATTAAGCCACTTCAAAAAGTTGGGAGGAGTTTGTGCCAAGAGCAAACCAAAAGGAATTCTTATATGTGTTGATAGTAAACGAATTGATTCCGATTTGCCGTTTATAGAAACAAATTTTTCTTCAGATAGGATTATCGATATCGTTACAGAGACCTTTACAGCCTCAAAAACATCTTCAGAGAATAAGGATAACGAGTTATCCTCGCGCGAGGTTGATGTGCTGAAATGTGTTGCCCTTGGTATGTCCAACAAGGAAATTGCCGATAAGTTATTTATTAGCATTCATACAGTAATTACTCATCGTAAGAATATTACTGCAAAGCTCGATATTAAGTCTGCCTCAGGCCTAACTATTTATGCTATTATGGAAGGGTATATTGAGCCAAGTTCAATAGATATTAGGGGATAAGTTTGCAGTTAATGTATTTCCTATAGAGAACCTTAAATCTCTCCGAAGCAATGATAAGATTTTTAAGATATTTGTTGACAATTATGGATGAAAAAGTTTTTTGTTTAAAATGAGTTCTTTACAGTGATTGAATGTATGCCGCAGGTGAGTCTAGTACATGAACTCTATCTGTTGCGTTTTCTTTAATTGTAGTATTATCAAGCAAAATATCAACAACATCGTTGGTGATATTGGCAGGAACACTAATTGCGCTTCGGATTAACGAAAGTGGAATGTTCGTTTCTTTTTCGTTTAGCTGAGGAACAATCCTGGTGGTTACAGCTCCTGTTGCTCCAACCTTTAAACAGGCTTCCCTTAAAACTTCTATTCTTTCTTCGTCAGATACTATTGATATTTCGCAGTTATCCTGAGGAAGTATTGAACTGTTGACTTTATTATCTTCAATTTCAGCATCTAATCGTTTTCTCCAGTTTGTCCCAGCCTTAAGTTGGTCAATGGCGGCAATTATTTGCTCTATGCTAGCGGCGTATTTTTGTTTACCAATCCTTAATCGGGTGTCAATAAACCCAAAGGAAACAGGTGTTTGGTAGATAAATCCACGGCCAGGTTTATCTAATCGTCCTTGTTCTATAAGTAGTCGGATTATACTGTTGGAATCCTGCTCGGGCATAATCAAATGCACAATCTCTTTTTCTGGAGGAATCGTAATTCTTATCAATCCTAATTGGTCGCGTATGTCGTTTCCTGTACCCGAGGTAATTAATGGAACGCAAATGCCCAATTCAAGAGCAATTTTTGCCAACATTTCGCCACTACCAGGGTTTGATAAAACACATATAACATAGGCAAGTTTATTGAGAATAGGGATATCGTGGGTATTGATATCTAAATTAACCATCGCGCCTAAGTTTGGCATTGGAGGCTCTTTGCTGAATTCCATCAAGTCCTGCGAAAATATTGTGCCTCGTCCTGGAAGGTATAGTTCGGCATACTCAATTAATGTTTCAATAACCGAGTATGAGCTTTCCCGAGGTACAGTAAATCTAAATATTGTAACCGGAGAACTTTGTAGTTGCTTTATATCGCCAGGCAATCCAAGTGAACGGGGTTTTATAAATTCACGGACAGTTCTACCGCTTTCGGTATATGCTGTTATACCTACCTTTTGTAAAAAATCGGTAACCTTATCGCTTAATAATTGGTTGATAATGCATGTTATTCTGCTTACTCTATGAGGAGTATAAATGCCTTTCGCCATTTGTGTTCTCCATACTGTTCTTGAGGGAGAGAACACTTTCTCTTTGGTTGTATTTTCGCTACTCATTTGCATCATCCTTTAAGTTGTTCGAAATTGATTTACGCTGCTTAGCCCTAGCAATCAAACCAAATAGTAATACGGTGATAATTGGGAAAGCAGAGGCCAGAGCAAGTACCCCGAATCCATCCGATATGCTTAGTACACCACCAATGCTCAATCCCATGGCAAGAACTAGAGGTACGGTAACTGGTCCGGTTGTTACTCCACCGCTATCCCATGCAATTGCGGTAAATTCCTCTTCGCTAAGTATTGTAAGCGGAATAAGTAGAATGTACGATGGAACAATCAACCATATTAAAGGTAAATCGAAAAGTATTCTGCTGAAACCGAGCACAATTCCAATTCCTACGCCAATAGAAACCACTTGTACTATTTGTGCTCGTTTAATGGCTCCAACAGTTAGCCCTTCAACGGTTATTCCTAGTGCATTTAAGGCAGGTTCAGCCATTGTAGCGCCATAGCCCATTCCAAAAGCAAACACTAGCACTAAAATTAATCCAAGAACGGTTAGTTTGCTTTTAAATAGTGGTGGTTGTGTAATAATATGTTCGTAGCGGTTATTGGCTTTGTCTAATCTGTCCGCTTTGAATTCGATAGGTTTTGGTTTTCCTTCTTCAAGTATATTGAAAAAGCTTTTTTGTGTACCATCGGTGGCTATGCCTTTATAAACCAAGGATGTGTCAAAGTTGTTAATTACAACCCTGTCGACAAACTTTTCCTCCTTTGCAAAAGCTCGTGGCAATTGAGCCCCAACTTCGCCTCCCAGCGATGCAAGACCAAGTTTTATTCCTGAGGTTAAAAGCGTCATCCCTATAAGAGTGAAAACAATACCGAGTACTATCTCATCTTTGTACTTAAGTTTTTCCCTAAGTAGAATAAGCACAAGTACGAGAAGGATTGATAGGGGAATTACTGCTCTTATTCCAGAAATTGTTTCAACTTTCAGTGTTTCCTTAAACGAAGAGGTTGCAATAGGTTCAGGTGTGTCGGATAAATTTACATTTGAGAGAAGATTTCGTTCATAATCCGATGCTTTTTGAACTAACCAAGTTGAAAGGCTAATGCTACCAAGTATGGCTTTGCTATTTTCAGGATTATTCGCCAATGATTTTATTGCCGATTCATACTCTTGAACAGAACCATAAAGCGCTTTTCGGGCATTCTCTGACCCAAGTGTATAGGCGTGTGTTTGCAATTTCTCAACATCGCCAAATACATGTTTTGCTTGTTCTCTGTTTGCAGATGAAAAGAACTCTGTTTCAGATGTAGGATTTGGGGCTTTAATGTTCAGCGTAAAACCTAAAATTAAAACTGCAAGAACAGGAAACGCTGATGCCAAAAGAATTATTCCAAATCCGCCGCTAGAGCCTTTCCCCTGGCTCGATGCTCGTGATACGCCAATACCCAATGCTAAAACCAATGGTACAGTTACTGCTCCAGTAGTTACTGCTCCACAATCCCATGCTAATCCAATAATCTTCGTAAGGTTATCGTTAAGTGATGCAATAATAGATAGTACGAGGATTAAAGGAATGATTGTGAATATCAATATTTTTATGGAGAAGTTATAGTGAAACTTAAACATCCCTAAAGCCACAGCAATTCCAACTCCAATACCTACGGAAAGAACAAGCCATTCGGCATACCTGTTTAGTAGCATGAAAAGTAAAGGTGAATCCCACGCAGTTACAGTTGCACCTGCTGTTTTTAATGCGCTAATGGCGGGTTCGGCAAGTGTTGCACCAAATCCAAGTATCAATCCAAAAACTGCAATTATTGAAATTCCTACTTTAGTGGGTAGTTTTACCCCAACTCTTTCGCCAAGAGGCATTAATCCCAGAATTAATCCTTCGAGGAAAAATGCAAGCCCAAAAACTACAAGCGCTATTCCTCCTGCAGTACCTAATGCATTTGCAAGCGGAACGCCAAGGATTAAAGTTTGAAATACAACAAGGTAAATTATAATAAATGCTACAGATTTTATTTGTTCAAAAATACGCACTCTGGCATAAGCCAGAAGCATATTTATTGCGTCTAAGAACGGTACGCTTTTTCGCTTTATCATAATGCAGTATTTATAGAATTGGTCTATAAATATACAACTTTATAATTATTTGCCAAAGATTGAACAGGTTACATGACTCACATTGGGTGGGTTTTTATTTTCCACAAATCTGACTATACGGGCAAACTTTGCAGTTCTCGGTTTTGTCGGTTTGGGTGAAATCAACCTCGGGGTTGAATATTTCGGTAACTAAACCATGGAGCAACTCCCTGAATGGCTGTGCATAGTTCTCGTAAGATTGAACCTCTTCCTTTGTCCCCCTTTTATCGAATGTTTGGTAAAGTACCGGGGTGTAATCCCTGGAGCTATTCCTCACAAACCAAAGGTTTGGGGCAATTTGGCTTGGTCGGAACTTACTTATCTTCCCAAATATCTCCGCGTAGGTGAAAATTTGAAAAACACCATCCAGCTCCTTGCTCTGCAATAGGTCAGCAATGCTCTTGAACCTATCCTTTTTGATATCGTACTTACCCGTTTTAAAGTCTACAATGCGGAACTGGCTATCTACTTGCTCAATCCTATCGATACGCCCTCCTATTCGCACTTTGGTATCTTTGCCCTGAACCGTAATGGGAACATCGACAATAACTTCCTGCTCGGTGCTGAAAATTGAGTATGGTACTCTGTTGGTATCCACTGCAAGCATTTGGAATATCATCCATTTAATACGTTCCAGAATTAGTGCATTACGGCCAATCAGTATATCGTCAATTTTGTCGATATCGAGTTTATAGTTCTCAGCAAATGCAATGCGTACAGCGTTGTTTATTAAATCGATGTTACCGCTTAGTTCCTCCAGCTTTTCCTTGGTAACACTACTGGCTATATCCTTATAAATTAGCTCAACAGCGCGGTGTAGGATTGTTCCAACGCCACGCTCATCCATTGCCTCCTCCATCTCCTCGGGTTCCTCTATATTGGCTATTTTGTTGAAGAAGAAACGGAGCGAGCAGTTCTTATAGCTCGATAGAGCCGTAGGTGAGAGGTATTTCCCTTCCTTTTCGGTAACAACGTACTTGCCTAGGATTGATAGGATTTTATCGGTTTTCTTTACTGCGATTGTAGGTTCTGGCGTTAAACCCAGGTCGAACTTAACCCTGATTCTATCAATATTTAGCCCCGATTCCATTATCAGCTGAAGGATATACCGGCTCATTTCGCCTGAGCGTGTGCCTTCGGCCTTATCGGTGTAAACTAGGTAGATATTGTTGGCACGCTGTATTAGCCGGTAGAAGTAATAGGCGTAAATGGCATTTTGATGCCTATAATCGGGCAATCCGTAAGCAAAGCGAAGACTGGGAGTGATAAACGATGGCTTATGGGCAACTCCGGGCAGAACGCTATCGTTCATCGATAGAATTACAACATTCTCGAAATCGAGCGTACGGGTTTCGAGGAATCCCATTAGCTGAACACCAGCAAGCGGCTCGCCCGAGAACGATACACGCTGCTCGGCCATTGCTTTACGGAAAAGCGCACGGTAAATTTTGGGGTTGATATCACCTTCAAATTCGGGTAAAACATCGCCCAACCTATTCAGTGCTTTAAATACCGTGAAAAGGAATTCTAGTTCAAGCCTGATGTTTCCGCTTAGCTCATTGCTGCTATGCTTTAAACCATTGGAAATATCCTTTACAAGCGCCGCTAGGTAACTATTTAGGTTGATACCGCTTTTTTCTAGAGTGAATATCTTTGTAAAGGTTGGGTTGATGCTTAGGGTAGCGGTGTCGATGTTGATTAACTTACGCTCTACTATTCGGTTCAGTAGTTTAGTAGAGTCGTCGCTGGCTATCTGCTTAATGTAAGGATGCGTTAGTATATTCTGAACATCGCGGTAGTAGAACTTTGAGTCGTTGCCACTTTGGCGGGCGTTGGTTTGTAGACCAATAAGGTTATCGATAAGGCTGTAGGCCGCGGTATCCCGAATGGGGTAACCCATAGTGATATTTACCTCATCCAGCTCATCGGGCAGTGCCGATAGAACCGGGAGCAGAAGTTGCTCCTCGGGTAAAACCAAGGCCGTGTTGATATCAATTTTAGTGGTGCTGGTTTTTAAATTTGACAGAATATCGGGGATTAGCTTTGCCTGTGCCACATTGGATGGCGATGCGACAAGCTTAATGCTTTTACTTGTACTGAAATTGCTGAAATGCTCGTGGCTAAGGCTATTGGGGAACTCCTTCAGGTTATCGGCCATAAACATTGCGGCCTCGTTCCTGTTATTGTCGCCCTGCATATAGTACTTGTCGTAATCCCAGTAAAACAGAGCGTTTTCGAATCGTTTTAGGTGATGAAAAAGAACCCTCTCGCAGCTATTCAGGGCGTTGAAACCAACCAGCGCATACTTGCCAGTCACCATTGATTGTTTGGTATTCTTCAACTTTTCGGCGGCCACTCTGTAGGCTAAGCCTTCGTAGGCTATTCCTTGTGTAATAAGCGAAGTGGAGAATTGATTGTAGATTCCGCCTAGTTTTTCCCAAATGTCGGAGTAACGCGAACGGATATGCGAGTCGGCAGTATCGTTCAGCAGGTTCAAAAAATTCTGTAGGGCCTTAAGGTGTTCCTCGTCAAACTCATCGAACTTCTTGTCAATCTCCTTTAAATCCTTAACGTTGGCGAATATCTTCGACGAATCCACCAGGTACTTATCCACCTGGTCGAAGTCCGAAATCATTACGTTTCCCCAAAAGAAAAAATCGTCGAACGATTCCTGACTACCTGTGGCTATCTGGTACTGCTTGTAAAGTTGATGGTTAAGCAAAAGTGGGTCGGTAGGTTTTAGCTCCGCTACAGCAAACATCAAATCGTTGATAGTGGTAACCTTGGGTTGCCAAATGGGCTTGCTCAACCCAGTTGCAAGGTACTTGGTGAAGAACAACGATGCCCTTCGGTTCGGAAAAACGAGGTTAACCTCGGAGATATCATCGCCGAAAACTCTATATAAATCCTTGGCAACTAAGCTGAGAAATGGTTCCATTATCAATCCTTACAATTACTGTTTGTAAAAGAATATGGCCTGTTCGGTTTTTGGGTCGCCAAATGTGGTGAAAAAGTTCTCGCTCATTAGCTCTTCCTGCGTATTTGGGTCGATATACATTACCGTAACCTTAACTTTGCCGGTAGATTCTATTCGGAATTTTCCGTAGTTATACACAAATCCCTTTCCTTTAGGGTTCATAATCAACTTATTCTCAGAGAAAACCACAAAGGCATTCTCGTTACCCCTAACGGCTTTGGGGGCAAAATACTCGTAGGTATCAATGGTCATTCCTCCAATGGCATCGGGCGATTTATCTTCAACCTCATTGTCGGAAATTAGGGTGCATTTGCCGTAGTGAATAATAACCCTAACCTGTTCGCCGCTATTAAGTGCGGTCATTAACTCGTCAAAGTTTTTTAGCGATTTTGGCTGTGCAAGTAAGTTTGAACTAATAAGAGCCAATGCAAAGAAGAATACTATTTTTTTCATTGAAGTTAGATTATAAAATTAAGTTTGAATTAAAAGTAATACAAATTGTTTAAAAGTGATTCCAAAATTCTATTCTGATTTAGATTTTGTCATCCCGAACTTGTTGAGGGATTTAGATTTCTAACTAGCGCTCGAAACCGAGCCGCCAAGTGGCGATGAGCTCGCCGAAGGCAATGACATAGTAGAGTTTCTTCACCATCAACTAAATAGCCGTCCCTGCCAAGTATTCCGCTGTTCAAGAATTTTTTCGAGCATAACCATTAGCTGGTCGGTACGATAGTTTCCCCAGGGTGGCGTAGCCAAGTATCGGGGAGGAGCCTCGCCAGTAAAGCGTTCTACTACAAAAGTGGGATTGAGTTGCTCCAGAAAATCAACCATAAAGTTGAAATACTCCTCCATTCCGAACAGGTTGAACATTGAAGGATTCTGCTGATACTGCAACTCCATGGCAGTCCCTTTGATTATCTGTAGTTGATGAAACTTGATGGTGCTAAGCGGAAGTTTAGAGAGTATAGCTGCCTCGGCCATCATTTCATCGCGCGATTCGCCTGGTAGGCCAAAAATTATATGTGCTCCTGTTTTAATGCCTCGCTTATGGGTTTCCTCTATGGCCCAAACCGATTTTTCGAAGTTGTGTCCACGGTTAATCATCTCCAGCGTTTTGTTGTAGCAACTTTCCACTCCGTACTCAAGTGCTATGTAATATTTTTTGGAAAGTTCCTGAAAGTAGTCGAGTTTTTGCTCATCAACGCAATCAGGGCGAGTGCCAATAACCAATCCAATAATTTTAGGATTTGAAAGCGCCTCGGAGTATAGTTTCTCCAACTTATCCAAAGGAGCGTGAGTGTTGGAGAATGCCTGAAAGTAGGCTAAATATCTATCGGCCCTACGATAACGCACAGCATGAAACTCAATGCCCTCATCAATTTGCTGGGTTATTGATTTTGATGGGGTGCAGTAGCTTGGGTTAAAGGCATCGTTGTTGCAGTAGGTGCAACCTCCGGTTGCAACAGTGCCATCGCGGTTTGGACACGTAAAACCCGCATCGATAGTGAGTTTTTGAACGCGTCCACCAAACTCGCGCTTAAAGTAATTTGAGTAGCTGTTAAATCGCCTATTATCGCCCCAAGGGTATGACATTTTCGTTGTTCGTTGTTCGTTGTTTGTTGTTCGTTGATGGTTGATTGAAAAGAGGTGCAATTTATAGAAAAAACATGGAACACTTCATTCTGATATTTTCTGAGTCATATAAAGGACGTATTTCTGTCCTTCCAGTTTGTGGTAGTATATAATTTGGTTATCGGGCGATATAGTTGCAGCCTCAACAAACCCTTCAATCATATCAATTCTGTATGGCTTTCGGAATGGTTCATTTACACTTTCGCGTGTAGAAACATAAATTTTGGGCATTGATGTTTCAGAAATTGGAGCATCAACCCTTGTGAAGTAAAGTTCAAGCATATCGGATGATAGGCAAGCGGCATATTCCAAGGCTGAAGTATTGATGTTTTTGAGTAAATCCGAATTTATTCTTTGAAAACCAATGTCAGTTTTTTCTGCAATTGCGATATCGGCTTCATATGGGCCACCATTCTCGTCGAATCGTCCATCTACAAAGTATAGGAAGTTCCCGTCCTTGCTCACTTCTACATCGAAATTTACCCAACCAGCCTGATTTTTAGAGATACCTGTAACTAGAGTAATATTGGAAATGCTATCGTTCTCAAATTGTCCAGTGTAAATAGTGGCGAGTGTTTGGTTATAGCTACGAGTTGAAACAAAGTAAAAAGCATTGGAGTTATCCATTGTGGCCACACCATCTAAACTCTCGGTGTTAACCCCTTTGAGTTCTCCTTGATATTCGAATGTTATATCATTAATTCGCTTTGCAAAATGTAAATTGGTATTTACAGAGGGGTGGTTGGAGTTATTAAAGAATAAGGTTTCTCCATTGGATGCAAGGAACGGTTCCATTATATCGGCACTATATCCATTTATGGTTACAAGTTGTGGTTGCCCAAATGTTATTAATCGGGAATTGGATTCCGATTCGTTCTTTGAACAAGCAGAAAGTACGATTAGTATGTAAAATACCCCATGTTTCATTAAGCAAATCTACAAAAGTTGATGGTAAAAAAACAAAAACCACCCCAAAATTTGGAGTGGTTTTCAACATGCCTAGGAATAAATTCTTAAGCCTTATTTTTTAGGATAATTACTTCGATGATTTTTTGTGATTGCTCATCGGAAATACCCATTTTACTCTTAAGCATAGCAATAACTGCTTCTTCCTCTTTTTCAACAGAACCATCGGCTAGAACAAAGTCAACAGCGTTGGTGTAAACGGTTGGGCGTAGTTCGGCAGGAATTTTATCCACAGCCTTATCAAGTAAGCCTTCAAGGCTCTTGGTTTCCTTAAGGATGCGTTGAATTTTCTTCATAGCATCTCTTAAATCGAACTTACGGAAAGTTGGACGGCTTGCAAGTAAATTTATAAGGTTGATTTCCTCCTCAGGTGCAATTTCACCATCAGCAGCCATACAAGCAAAAATAATTGCGAAAAACGCTTCTTTTTCATTTGAGATTTCAGCAGAACCTCCAAGGTTGAATAGTCCCATAGTATTTGTTATTGAGTTTTATAATCGGAGTGCAAAAGTATTACAATATTCGAAAATTGAATTCTCAAATTGTAAATACAGCGATAGGGTTCTATTAAAAAATATTAAAACGGGGGAGAGGAGTTTATTTCTTTTTTGATTTATGCTTTTTTCGTTGTTTTGCCTCATACTCGTTAATATCATCAAGTAACGATTTCCAATCGTGGGAGGATTCCTCCGAAACATCAACTGTGGCTTCGTACTCACCTTCGGTAAAGTGCATTATAGATATCGGTTTGCTTAAGTATGTTTCAATTTCAGCGAGTATTTCTTTTTCCTCAGTACTGCAAAAGGATACAGCTTTGCCTTTTTGGTTACCACGACCTGTGCGACCCACACGATGTACATAGTTTTCTGATACTTCAGGTAAATCGTAGTTTATAACAAATTCAACATTGGGAATATCAACGCCACGTGCACTAACATCAGTGGCAATTAGAACTCGGTTTTTTCCCGATTTAAAATTGTCCATAATGGAAGAGCGTTCCTTCTGGTCTTTTCCGCTATGAATAGTTTGGCTGGAGATATTGACTCTTTCTAGCGCTTTAAGCACTCTTTCGGCTCTAACCTTAGTGCGAACAAATACTAGTATTTTACTATCGGGGTTTTCGTTAATAAAACGTTCTAGGAAGAAACGTTTATCGTCCATTTCCACAAACGCAACTGAATGGTCGATGTTTTTTGATACAGGGTCTTTAGGTGATATATGTATTCGAACGGCGTGGCGAACTAAGCCGTAGGCTAAATCTTTAATTCGCTCATTAATGGTTGCCGAAAAGAATAATGTTTGGCGGTTTCTGGGGATTCGTCGTATCAACTGTTCCATATCATTTATAAAGCCTAGCTCAAGCATATGGTCGGCTTCGTCAATAATAAGAATCTCCACATTTTTAAACGATAAAAAACCTTGGCTAGCGAGGTCGAACATTCTTCCTGGGGTTGCAACTAAAACATCCGTTCCATTCTTAAGAAGCGATATTTGCTTGTCTTGTTCAACACCGCCATAAACGCCAACAACATGTAGACCTAACCCCGTTATGAGTTGCTTGAAAACCTCGGATACTTGAATGGCCAATTCGTGGGTTGGAACCATCACTAAGCATCGGGTTGAATATTGTTCCTTCAGAACTTTTCGAGTTGCAAGTAGTTGTATAACAGGAATTGCGAATGCTGCCGTTTTTCCTGTTCCGGTTTGTGCTATAGCCAAAACATCTTCACCTTTCAAGGTAGGAGGGATGGCCTTAAATTGTATATCGGTTGGTCGTTTAAATCCAAGTGTTTCGAGATTACGCTTGAGCGCAGGTATTAAATTGTACTGTTCAAACTTCATAAGTATTTGAGTATATTCCTTTTGCTAGAGTTTAATTAGCCAATTGGAAATTGTTTTAAACAGTATTCCTATTGCTGATGCAAAACTACTAAAAAACGAGAATTGTGCAAATTAAAGAGATGCTAGAGTCTCTTTAACTTATGATATGGTTTGATTTTCAGAGTATTTTAGAAATAAGTTAAATTGTTATTTGTGGTATGATATTTAGGAAATAAAGTTTATTTTTGCATTTTAAAAGTGTAGATTAACAATAAAATATATGTTAAACAAATTAAGTTATTTAACTCTGTTGCTACTATTGGGTTGTGCTTCTCAAAAGAAACAAGTGGAGAATATCGAAAATAAATTTGATCATGAGATAGATATTGTTGTTGATAGCTTTAAAGGCAATGATGGTTTAAGTTTTATAGTTCAAAATAAATCAAACGGACAGGTTTTTGTTCATAATCACAGGCAAACTCATATTGAAAAGTTTGATGGAGTGAACTGGGTGAAATTAAGAATATTAAATTGTCCGTGCGGTGCACCGTGTGCTAGACCTACTGAATTTATTGAGATTGCTAAAGAAGGAAGTTTTGCATTTAGATGGGACAGAGCGGAGAGTTGGTGTGGAGAAAAGAATTCCTATGGTATTCCCGAATCTATGAAGCAATCTGTAACTGCTGGACTTTATCGAATAATGGTTGTTTTTAGTGTTGATCAAAGAAATACTAAAGCCTTTTACAAAGAATTTAATGTAAATTAATTATAAATTCATGAAAAAAGTAATTTTATTAAGCATGCTGAGCCTTTTGCCCGTGCTTTTATTCTCTCAAGTTTGGAGGGATGCCTTCTATTCAACTTCGAATGACTCCAAAAGTGCTATGAACTTTTATGAGATTCAAAAGAATTTCAATGAGTATTGGAGCAAGTATGATGTTAAGGGTGGATTTTATTATGTTGATGGAAAGAAGAAAAAAGCTCCGGGGTGGAAGCAGTTTAAGCGTTGGGAATGGTTTTGGGAAACTAGAATAGATGTTAAAACGGGAGCATTTCCTAGTTTTGACAAAATGCTTCTTCATGAAGAGATTAGAAGCATGGGATATAAATCTGATGAATCAAATTGGGTATCCATGGGGCCTAATTCTTCTAATGGCGGTTATGCTGGTATAGGAAGAATAAACTGTATAGCGTTTCATCCAAGTGATAAAAATACTTTTTGGATAGGAGCTCCATCTGGTGGACTATGGAAAACAACTAATGGAGGTAGTTCTTGGACCGTTTTAACGGATAATCTTCCTGTTATTGGAGTAAGTGAGATATTTATTCCAAATGATTATGCTACTTCCAAAACAATTTATATAGCTACTGGGGATAGAGATGCCGGTGATAATTATTCCATCGGCGTTCTTAAATCAACTGATGATGGACAAAATTGGCAGGCAACAGGTTTAACTTTTAATGTTGCTAATAGATATAGAATAGTCAGAATGCTAGTTCATCCAACGCAGCAAAATATTATGTATGTTGCAACAAATGGTGGTATTTTCAAATCTACTAATAGTGGTACTGATTGGTCTTTGATTCAAAGTGGAGTTTTCTTTGATATGGAATTTAAGGCTGGTTCAGAAGATACTGAACTTTATGCCGCAAGTCGTTATTATGTTAGTTCTGGTGTAGATTATCCTGCTAGAATTTTTAAAACGACAAATGCTGGCACAAGTTGGACAACCGTTCATACATTCTCAAATTCAATTTACAGAGTTGAGTTGGATGCTGCCAAATCAGATCCAAATATTGTGTATGCACTAGCATCAACAATGGATGGCGGTATGGAAGGGTTTTACAAGTCAACAAATAGTGGCGATAGTTTTTCTATGGTTTATGACGGTACTATTTCTGGTAAAAATTTGCTTAACTAGCATGCAGAATCTACTGATATTGATGGACAAGGATGGTATGATTTAACTTTGTCTGTTTCTCCAGCTAATGCTAATACAATCTATTTGGGCGGAATAAATTCTTGGAAATCAACCGATGGTGGTGTGAACTGGACAATTATTAACCATTGGTATGGTGGAGATGGCGCTCCTGCTGTACACGCTGATAAGCATTACATGGAGTATCAAGATAATAATACTTTTTTTGAAGCCAATGATGGTGGAATTTACAAAACAACAGATGGAGGTGCTTCTTGGGTAGATTTGACTAATTCCATGGTAATAAGCCAAATCTACAAATTAGGCGTCTCGCAAACAGTTAAGGATGCTGTTATTGCTGGCTTACAAGATAATGGGAGCAAGTTAATATACAACAGTAGTTGGCGTGATGTAAAAGGTGGCGATGGAATGGAGTGCTTGATTGATTATACTAATGTTAGTATACAATATGCAACGTATGCAAATGGTCAAATTGATAGGACTACTGATCGCTGGACCAACCAACAAAATGTGGTGGATATAACAGATAATATTCCTGGAGGACCGGCAGGAGCATGGGTTACACCTTATGTTATTGACCCTGTAAGTAGTCAAACATTATATTTAGGATATGCTGATGTATGGAAAACTACTAATAGGGGAAATTCGTGGACGAAGATTTCGAATCTTAATCTTACTGAAAATAAGATTAGATCAATGGCTATCGCACCTTCGAATAATCAAACACTATATATTACAGATTTAACTTCTTTTTATAGAACAACAAACGGTGGTACTAATTGGACAAATCTAACGGCTAGTTTACCTTTACAGCCAGCGGCCAATTTTTCCGTAACATATATAACTGTTGACGCTTATAATGCACAAAAACTTTGGATAACATATGGTGGATATAATGCAACAAAGGTTTACGAATCGACAAACGGCGGTCAAAACTGGACTGATATTTCTGCTGGTTTGCCATTGGTACCTGCGAACACTATTGTTCAGAACAAATTATCTGCAACTCAGCATCTTTATGTAGGAACTGATGTAGGTGTGTATGTTAAGAAAGGAACTGAGAATTGGACTTTGTTTAGCAATAATTTGCCATCAGTGATAGTTAACGAACTGGAAATTTATTACGATGCAACACCAGCAAATAGTGTACTTTACGCTGCTACTTATGGTCGTGGGTTGTGGAAATCAAATTTGGCATCCTTTACTGTTGGTGTTGAATCTGAAGGATTTGATAATTCAGATATTAAATTTTATCCTAACCCTAGTAATGGTTTCGTTAACGTTAAGTTCTTTATGAACTATAAAGTGGCTAATGTTACCGTTATGGATATGCTTGGTAAAGTTGTTCACCAGGAGCAAATTATTGGAGAAGGAGAGAAGGAAATTAACTTATCGCATCTTGCAAAGAGTGTTTATCTTGTTAAGATGAATTTAGACGGAAAAGATATTATCTCAAAGTTAGTTATTGAATAAAGAGATAATTCATAAATAGCGAAAGGGCATCAGTGTAACTGATGCCCTTTTTGTTGAATGTTAATTTAAATCTATTTTGAGAATACTATTTGACCTGAATCTGTAGTTTTTTCGTTTAAAGTAAGTCTATAGATATAAACTCCATATTCTACAATTTGGTTTGTATTATTTGTTCCATCCCATTTTGCAGTATATTTTCCTGGTAACATTTTCTTATTTAGCAGTGTTTTAACTAATTGCCCGTTGATGTTGTAAATTGATATATTGATGTTATCCTCCTTACTTAAATTAAAATCTATTTTAACTTCATTGTTAAATGGATTTGGATAAATACTGATATTCAGATTATTCCTTTTAATATCTTCAATTCCTGTTGGATTGTTAAGTTTAGTTATGCTTGTTGTAACTATATCTCCTGTAGGGATACTAACACAAACATAGCAAGTTGCTGTCGTTTCTGATTCTAATACTTGCTCTAGTGTTCCATTGGTTACAGAGTACCCATATTGACTTAAGGGCATAATGAATTTAACCAAGCCGTTACTGAACGATTGACTGTACTTATTGTTGATTGTTGCCGAAACAAAATCTAGTGAACCGTTATTGGCAGTATTAAAGTTTATAGTTAACATATCACCGTTGGAGTGTGTGCGAGTTGTGCTTTGGGGTTGTAGTGTACCATTGTTTACGCGTATAACGCGGAAAGCCCTTGTGCTATCGCAAACCGCAGCTGTTGCTATATTGTAAGGAGTTGTGGTGATGCTTCCAATGTCGAAGTGCTTGTGTCCCCAAAGGGCCATATCAACTCCAAGGGCTGTTAGATTTAGTTCCGATTTAAAATCGTAGTGGTAAAACAGTACCTTTTTTTTACTGCCTGCAGCAGCAAGGTCGTTCTGTAACCAGGTTATTTGTGATGGAATAAAACTTTCTGCGCCATAAACATCGTACATATAACTATCGTAATTATCGTAAGCCTCTAGTCCTGTGAAGTGGATATTTCCGTAATCGAAACTATAATCGTGTGTGTAGTACTCTGCTCTGGTTGGGGGTATTTGTGGCTGTCGCCAGCCAAAGAAACGCCACCACTCTTTTCTAGAGGTTCCTTGTGGAGGGGGCGTGGCAGTCCATCCTCCCAAATCGTGGTTGCCGGGAACTAAGTAAACGGGAACTTCAAACTTCTTGAGCATCTCAATAGCGCGAGTGTGGTTTCGTCGACATTCAAAGTCTTCTAACTCACCCTCGTTAATTAGGTCGCCTGTAAGAAGTACAAACTCAGGACGTATTAGGTTTATATCTTTTATTACTTCGTATAAATCGTTTAGTTCTGATTCATCAGTACTTGACCCTGTATCTTCATAGAAAAGATGGGTTGGTAAATGGGTATCAGTTAAATGCACAAAGTAGTAGGAGTCCTTGTAGCTGTCTATTACCCTAACGGCATTGGTAACATCATCCAATATACCGCCCGATGCTCTTACCCTTAAATCGTAAAGTTCATATAAATCAATATTTGGTATTGTTGTGGTTAGGGTCCAGTGTTGTAAATCCGAGTTATAATTAGATTGTGTTATAGAAAGCGGTACCGTTTTCTCTTCGTAAATAAGTTCTGCGTTCCAGTCCGTTGTGGTTGGCTCTGCAAAGCAGGTTATGTTTAACTGCTCACCAGGAGTTACTATGGACGGAATGTTCAGCAATGGGCGTTGAACCACTGTTATGGTATCGCCAATTGGAGTTGAGCATATCTGGTACAGAACATTTCCTGCCGATAGCAAAGTTATTTCAGAGCCATTTACAGTTGGATGGTTGAATTGAATATTAGCATTACCGCTTGCTAAGGGTTTTAACTTTAAGTTTACTAGAATATCTGTACTACTCAATGGTATATTCCCGTTATAATTTAGTACAATACTCCCGCTGGTTGATATATCAGTTATGGTTCCAGTCTCCGATAATGTGCCTGTTAGGTTAAAGCCTCTATACTCAAAAATTGCTGGGTTGTACTGTAATTTCATCGAATAGGAAGTTGCCGTTATGGATTCATTGAAAACTGATATTTTTATTGGTAGTTCGAATTCGTCGTTATTGTACAATGTTTTATTATCAAAGGAAAGAACAATTGCATTTGTGTTTGGTACTATATCATTCCCTGACCTTGGATTAAGCGATATAGAGCCATAGTGTATTCCAACAACTCCAGTTATAGAGTTAAATGGATAGTTCACTACCAATGGAAAGTTATCGTTTTTAAGGTTGTAAATTCCCGGACGTATTTCGCACGCGCCACTTCCATCATTAACTGACCAATTACCATAATTATCGAAAGTTGTAGTTGCGGTACAATTGTTTACTTCAACAAGAACACCCTCATACGCCTCGGATTTTACTTGGGTGGTTGTTATTTTAGTGGCAGGAGGCAGAGCGTTATTTGAATTAATCACGCTAAACGAGGTTAAGGTTGAAATCTCTGTGTACCCATTATATTCTATTACTTTTCCAGTAATTAAAATGCTATCGCCAATGCTGGGAACATTGCTTTTGTCGTAAACAAAAACACCATTCCAGGCACCACCCTTTGAGGACGATACAAAGTATCGACCGTCTGTAAAGTTTGTAGCAGTTACAATGCCACCAGTAGTAACTGTTTCGTTAATTTTAAGTGATGGGTATGTGTTGTTTGTTCCTGCAATGGTTGTATACTGTATATCGTAAATGCTGGTTTGTGCAACTGCAAGTTTGATAAAAAGTAAACCAATTGTTGTTAATAAACTTTTTCTCATTGTGTTATTTGTATTTTGATT
The DNA here is from genome assembly GCA_029560875.1 of Bacteroidota bacterium. Taxonomy (GTDB): domain Bacteria; phylum Bacteroidota; class Bacteroidia; order Bacteroidales; family Tenuifilaceae; genus SB25. The sequence goes on from JAKQKB010000235.1 coordinate 35,956, forward strand.
TTGTAAAGGTACAAATTTCAATAGTTAAACATTATGCATGTAATCTTTTACTGTATAGATACTCATTAAGTAGAAAAATGTTTTAGTTTTAACTAATTATCTGGATTAAAGTGAAGATGTTAGTTTTTTAAGTGTTATTTTGACGTTGAATTGGGTGGGTAGTTTAAAATCATTATTCTAAATTTGGCGATAAATTGATAGTTTACCAGTGAAAGTTTGTATAGCGGAGAAACCCAGTGTAGCAAAGGAAATTGCACGTATTTTGAAAGCCGTAAACCGTAAGGATGGTTATTTCGAGGGGAATGGCTATCAGGTTACTTGGACTTTTGGCCATTTGTGTACGCTTAAAAACCCCGACGATTACACTCCCGATTGGAAGCCTTGGCGAATGAATGCCTTGCCAATGATTCCTCCTCGGTTTGGCATTAAATTAATTGATAACGATGGTATTCAAAAACAGTTTAATACCATAAAGAAGTTGATTTCCGAGTGCGATGAGGTTATTAACTGTGGTGATGCTGGAATTGAAGGGGAACTAATTCAGCGCTGGGTGCTAACAAAAGCGGAGTGCACAAAACCGTTGAAACGGTTGTGGATTTCGTCGATGACTGACGAGGCTATACTGGAGGGTTTTGAAAAACTAAAGGACGGAAAAGATTTTGAACGGTTGTATGCCGCAGGCAACGCTCGTGCCATTGGCGATTGGCTTTTAGGAATGAATGCTAGCCGATTATACACCTTAAAGTATGCCAACGGAAAAGGTGTTTTATCTATAGGCCGAGTTCAAACCCCTACCCTAGCCTTGATAGTTCGAAGATTTGAGGAGATTCAAAATTTTGTTCCAAAGCCATTTTGGGAGATAAAAACAAACTATCGTGGTGTAATCTTCAACTCTACAATTGGGCGGTTTAATTCTGTTGAAGAAGCAGCGAAGGTAATTGAGGAGATAAAAACAAACCTTTTCGAGATTGTTTCCTTTGAGCAGAAAAAGGGCAATGAAGCACCACCAAAACTGTTCGATTTAACCGCACTACAGGTTGAATGTAACAAGAAATTCAGCTACACCGCCGACGATACGTTGAAACACATCCAAAGCCTTTACGAGAAAAAGATGGTTACCTATCCTCGCGTAGATACCACCTTTTTACCCAACGATATGTACCCAAAAATTGAGGGAATACTTAAGAATATGGAGCCATATGCAAATTTTACCGCTCCGTTGCTGGGTAAACCAATCAAAAAAAGCAAAAAGGTTTTCGACGATGCAAAAATTACCGACCACCACGCTATAATACCCACAGGTGTTAAGCCATCGGGGTTGGCTCTGGAGGAGAAACGAGTTTACGATATCATTGCGCGCCGCTTTATTGCGGTATTCTACCCCGATTGTGTGGTTTCAAACACCACCGTAATTGGCGACGTGGCCTCGTACGAATTTAAAGCCACCGGAAAAGTAATACTTGAGGATGGCTGGCGGGTACTTTATCCCAAAAAGGAAAACGAGAAAGAATCTGAGGCAGAAAGCGACGAGGAACAAATTATGCCTCATTTTGAAAAGGGTGAAAAAGGTGAACACACTCCAGATTTGCTCGAGAAGCAAACACAACCACCAAAAATGCATACCGAGGCAACATTGCTTAGAGCAATGGAAACAGCAGGTAAGCAGGTTGAGGATGATGAACTACGCGAGTTGATGAAGGAGAATGGCATTGGCCGTCCATCGACCCGTGCAAATATTATTGAGACGCTTTTCAAACGAAAATTCGTTATCCGCGAAAAGAAAAACCTTGTTCCAACTCAAACAGGAATACAGCTAATCCATACAATTCAGAACGAATTGCTTAAATCGGCGGAACTAACGGGTTTATGGGAGAAAAAATTGCGTCAAATTGAAAAGGGCGAGTACGATGCAAAGGCTTTTCTGGACGAAATGAAAGAGATGGTTACTCAACTAGTTATTGAAGTGAAACAAGAGAATAACCGAAAAATTGATATTGTGCAGCTTGAGCAAGAGGAGGAAAAATCTGAAAAAGAGAGTAAAACTAAATCTTCAGAAACAAAAAAAACATCACCCAAAAAGAGTAAACCCAAAGACGATGAGCCGGCAGTAATTTATTGCCCCAAATGCAAAAAAGGAACTATGCTTAAGGGCAAAACAGCATTTGGATGTAGCGAGTACAAAGGTGGATGCACCTTCAAGGTAATGTTTGAACAGTACGGCAAAACTCTTACCGATAAACAAATCCAAATGCTTCTACAAAAAGGAAAATCAGCAAAGATTAAGGGCTTTAGCGTTAATGGAGAAATAGTTGATTCGGTTTTAACTTTGGATTCAGAGTTTAATGTAGTCCTTGAATAGCATTGCCTATTCTATAAATCTCCCTTTTAAGTCTCCCGAAGGAAGTGTACATGTATCTAACTTGCCAAACCAGCGGTAACGGTTTTTTGCTATAAAACCATAGACGTAATTACGAATAAATGGTGGAATAATAAAAAAGCAAACGGCCAAAGAATAAGGAAGGCCTAGTCCTCGTGCAATATGCAAAACTGCGGATGATTTTGTGTAAACTTTTCCATATTTAATAAGAATAACAGTATTTAGGTCAGCAAGGTTTAGTCCATACTTTTTTTCGATGTACTGCGCATAGTCTGATTGTAACGCAGCAAATCTAAAACGCTTCTTTTTGTCGCGCTTAATAATAAATTTTACAAGCCCATTGCATAGGTTACAAACACCATCGAAGATAATTACCATAATTAAACTCGATAATCAGTTAAATGTTAAACAACGACCTTTCCAAAAAGTTTTTCCAAAGCAACCCTGCGGTATTCAAAAATATCTTCTAGTTTTTTACTGATTACTAAGCCATTGGCAAGACTCCCAATAAAACCCAAGGGAGGTTTATAGGAGACAATATCGGTCATTAAGACACCATTAGAATGCGGTTCAATTAAATGCTGATGGTGCCAGAATTTATAGGGCCCTACACGTTGCTCATCAATAAAATATTTTCTCTCAACAAGTTGAGATATTTCAGTAACCCAAGTAGTAGGTATTCCGAGTAAAGGTCTAACCCTGTATTCAATTATCATTCCCGTATAGATTTTATTGGGGATATGCTGAGAAAGTATATCAAAACCCATCCCTGGAGGAGTTATCAACTTTAAATTCTGAGGAGCTGAAATAAAGTCCCATACAGTATCAATACTTGTTGGAATTATCTGTTTTTTATGTAGTTGATAGAAACCCATTGTAATTAAATTAATTAAAAATGGTTTGTTAAATAAGGAGCATTTATGTGACTATTTTTCCTCCTCTTACTGTTGAGCCAAGTACTATTCCAGCACTTATAATCACAATATTTTTAACAATATACTGTCCCTCAAGTGTTAGAGAGATTGGGAAAATATGGAAAACCTCACCTGGAAATAAAAAGATAGGTGAGAAAGTTCCCAACATCTGCAGGTAAAGCAAAAGAAGCGTTTCCCGCATAAACAAATTAAACAAAAGCCCTATACCAATAAGAACCTCCCATGTTGCCAGTCCATAAATTATTATTTTAGTTGGAATAAGGTTAAATGAAAGTGTGCTTATGGTTTTTATTGCTAAATCTTCGGCAGGACTCATTCCTTCAAAGTATTTAAGCGCTCCAAACCACAGGAAAATAATACCAATACTAATCCTCAACATAAATAGTCCATGCTTTGCCATCCATTTTATGACAGCGGCATCAACTCTTTCAAATGTTTTACCACGAAAATTCATTTTTGTTTAATTTAAATTATATTTAAATAAACATAAATTAATCCTCTTAGTTCAATCTTAATAAAAAAAGCACGCAACCTAAAGGTGCGTGCTTCTGATGATATCAGGAATAACAATTATAACTTTGCCAAATTCTCGTCAAGTAATGGACGAATCTCATCTGATGATGGACGTGGAGCGTTTGGTTTTAGTATGTTTCCGTTAGCATCAATTAGGAAAAATGTTGGAATGCCTCGTATTTGGTAGTTGGTTGCTACAAACGATTTCCAAGCACCCTCGCCATAAAGTTGAACACCTTTCATGCTTTGCTCCTTAACCATTTTTTGCCAAGCTGTTTTGTTATCGTCTAGCGAAATGCTAACAAAAACAACTTTTTTACCATGGTAATCTTTCTCTAGGGCTTGTAGGAATGGCAATTCGTAACGGCAAGGGCCGCACCAAGTTGCCCAAAAATCAATATAAACCAGTTTGCCCTTGAAATCTTCAAGTGAGTATTCTTTTCCATTAATATCGGTGTACTTGAAAACTGGAGCTACTGCACCAGGAGCTAAAAGCATCTTTTTATCAAATTTGCCTTTTACAATATTTGCATACTCGGGGGTTTGGCACTTAGCAAGATAGTTTTGAATAACATCGTTAAGTAGGTAGAAATCACCAAAACTCAAATCATCCTCCATAAGGTTCATCTTAACGTAATCGCGAACTGTAGGGTTTGTTACAAAACTATCAACAGCGGCAAATACAATAGGCAGGCGTTCAGTAGCAGGTTTTTCTGAAATTTCTTTATAGTTTGGTAATTTGCTTAATTTCAATTCAATGTATGTATTCAGAAGGTTGGCATAATCGTCAAACATTAGGTGATTTGCATTATTTACATCAAGTTCATTTAAGAATGAGAAATCTGCGCTATCGGCATTGAACTCCTTATCGTTAAGATATGCGAAGTAACGAGGGTAGTTATTCTTAATACTCATAATAGTGTATTTAGCCCTCATCTTTTCCATTTCAACAATTAACTTGGCTTCACCCTTAATTGAGTCGATATTTGAGTTTAAGATTCCTTGAATAGAGTCGAGTTTTTGGTTGAATTTATCGGTAGTTAAGGAGTATAGTTCTTGGTAATTCTTAAGTATTTCCTTTACAGTAGCATTACCCTTATACAGATTGCTGTTAACCAGTTGTTGGTCGCCCATAAATTTTGGGCCATTCATAGGTTCTTTAACATCCAACTCAAAATAGCTGCTATCGCCAGGGTTCATGTAAACAAGGGTTTGCATACGTGAGTTCACAAATTTGTAAAGTTGAGGCTCGCTAATAGTTGTTTTGAAAATAAACTCTCCATTTGAGCCAATATACAATGTGTCGGTAATACCCTTTGACATTACTAAAATTGTAGAATCGGCTGTATTCACATATTTCCCAGCAACAGTTGCCTCTTTAGGGCCCTTTGTTCCACATGCAACCATAGCTGGAAGCGCCAGTAATAGTAAGTATTTTCTCATTTTTGTAAGTATTGGTTTTTTAGTCAATTAATTTTCCGAAGTTAGAAATATTTTATGAATTTGATGAGTTGATTACCTTGAGATTTAATCTCATGATTCAATCTAATAGAGAATTTCTAAGTTGATATTTGTGCAAGGTTGTAAAACTTTCCCTTCAAAAAAACTAACTTTGCTCAGCGCTAAAAGTTTGATATTTTTTGTTGAGTAGATATGCATTTAAGAAGTTTAACGGCAATAAATTTTAAATCGTTCAAGCAGTTGGAGTTGGAGTTTAATTCAAAAATCAACTGTTTTGTGGGCGATAATGGTCAGGGTAAAACAAACCTGCTCGATGCTATTTACTACCTATCGATGTGCAAAAGTGCGTTTAATCCCAACGATAATCAGGTTGTAAATCACGGTGAGAACTTTTTTGTTATTCAGGGTAAATACAGCCGAAAGGAGATTGATGAGAGCATTTACTGCGGATTTAAGCAATCTGAAGGGAAGGTTTTCCGAAGGAATGGCAAGGATTACGAACGCTTAGCCGACCATATTGGTTTTTTGCCTGTGGTAATGGTTTCGCCAGCCGACTCGGCTTTAATAGAGGAGTCGGGTGAGGAGCGCCGTAAGTATATGAACAGTGTAATATCTCAGTTCGACAAAGTATACTTGGACGAGGTAATGCGTTACAACAGGGCGCTGGCTCAACGTAATAGTTTTCTTAAGAATTACCGTGGAGGGGCTTTTAGCTACGATATAATTGAGGCCATTGATGAGCAGCTTGTGCAGTACGGCAAAATAATTCACACAAAACGTCAGGAGTTTATTGGGCAGTTAATTCCAATTTTTCAGGAATATTACTCTAGGGTATCGGGTGGTGCTGAGGTTGTTTCGTTGAGTTATCGCTCGCAACTTAATAGTAACGATTTGCACGATTTGCTGAAAGCAAATATTGAAAAGGACAGGGCTCTACAGTACACATCGGTTGGCATTCATCGCGATGATATTGTTCTTAATATCGATGGTTACCCTATTCGGCGCGAGGGCTCGCAGGGACAACAGAAAACTTACCTTATTGCTCTTAAGTTGGCTCAGTTCGATTTTCTATCCAAAGTATCGGAGATTAAGCCTTTGTTATTGCTCGACGATATTTTTGATAAACTCGATATAAAGCGGGTAGAACAATTGGTTAGGCTTGTGGCTCTCGATGGATTTGGCCAAATATTCATTACCGATACCAATAAGAACAGGATTGATGAGATTTTGACCCGAATTAATTCTGGCTATTGTCTTTTTAAAGTTGATGCTGGGGATGTTTCTTTACAGTCTGAAAAGCATTAATTTAGAATTTGGTTATTTGAAACTAAAAACACTTCCATATCAATGAGCGACCATAATACAAAATCTCTTGGCGATGCAATAAAAGCTTTTATTGCCACAATGAAATGGGAGGATAAACTAAGCGAAGCTTCCATTGGTAACGATTGGGAGGCTATTATGGGAAAGCAAATCGCTGCGCTCACTACAAGCATCCAACTCAAGGGCGGTGTTTTGACAATTTCGCTTAAATCGGCCGCTTTGCGCTACGAGTTTCAAATGCGCAAACAGCAACTTATTGATAGGGTAAATGGCTATTACGGCTCAAACATTGTAAAGCAGGTTGTGCTTCGCTAGTAAATTTCCCGTTTCGAGAAAAAGAAACTCCACTCACGTTCAGCGTTCTCGTAACTATCCGAGGCATGAATTGCATTTTGCGTTGTGTTGGTCGCGTAAAGTTTTCGTATAGTTCCTTCTGCGGCTTGAGTTGGGTCTGTTTTTCCTATTAACTCACGCAACGTTTCAACCGCATTGGCACGCTCCAGAACCATTGCCATTACTGGGCCTGAACTTATAAACGTGGTAAGTCGGTCAAAGAATTCTTTTCCCTGATGAATATCGTAGAACTGTTCAGCCTTACCTTTGGTAAGCATGGTAATTTTAATACCCCTAATTTTAAACCCTGCTTTAAGGATTTCTAGTAGAATATCGCTAACGCAATCCTTTTTAAAGGAATCGGGTTTAATCATACAGAAAGTAAAGCGTGTGTTCATAGTTCAAATTTTTTCTAAGTTAAATAATTTTATACATCAATGCAAAGGCTATCTTTGTATCATAATAAATTTTAATTTGAGTTGATGCATTTAAATTTTGATATACAATCACTTAAAAAAGTAAAGGAATTACTTAAAAATTCCCAGAATATTGTATTAACTACGCATCACAATCCCGATGGCGATGCCATTGGCTCCGTGCTGGGTTTTTATCACTCACTTAAATCAATTGGAGTTAATACTTCTGTGGTAATTCCAAATGGTTTTCCGGAATTTTTGGGTTGGTTACCAGGTGTTGATGTTGTTTCTAAGTATTCGCATCAAAAAGAAGTTGCTACGGCAACTTTACAGAATGCCGATATCATTTTTTGTTTGGATTTTAATGGTTTCCGACGTACTGAAACAATGGAGAAACCATTGGCTGAGTCAAAAGCAATTAAAGTGCTTATCGACCATCATCCAGAACCCGAAAGTATGTTCGATTATTCTTTCTCATTTACCGAGGTAAGTTCCACTGCAGAGTTAGTTTTTGAGGTTTTATCGGAAATGTTTGGTTCCGATTGTGTAAATAGCGATGCAGCCGAGTGCTTATATGTAGGTATGATGACCGATACAGGCTCGTTTAGCTATGCGTGTTCTCGCGAACGCACTTTTGCTATTGCAGGAAAATTGGTTGAGAAGGGGGTAAATGTTGAAAGGGTTCAGGGGTTAGTCTATAATAATTTCTCTGCGAAAAGAATGCAGCTATTGGGTTACTGCCTAGCTGAGAAGATGAAAGTATTTCCTGAGCATAATGCTGCCTATATTTGGCTAACAAAGGACGAGTTGAAAAAATACAAGCACCAGAATGGCGATACCGAGGGTTTTGTGAACTATCCACTATCAATAAAAGGGGTTGTTTTTTCGGTGCTATTCATGGAGAACGATGGTTTTATAAAAGTATCGTTACGCTCCAGAGGCACATTCCCCGTTAATGAGTTCTCAAAGAGATACTATAATGGAGGTGGTCATACCAATGCCGCTGGTGGTAAATCGTTTACATCAATGGGTGAGGCCATAACCAAATTCGAGGAGTTGCTGGTTGAGTATTCATCTAAGTTGAACGCATCAAAATAATTAAGATTGATATATGAAGGTTTTAAGGTGGGTAATAGTTTTCCTGATAATTTCTTCAATAGCTTGTAAGTCTAAGGATAATAAGGGTAATGCTACAAAGTTTGATTCACAAACCAAGGAGGCTTTGGAGCGTGTAAATAGGGTTTTAATTAAGGAGGATAGGGAGCAGATTGAGGCTTTTATTAAACGAAATAAATTGGAGGGCATTACTGAAAGTCCAACAGGATTATTCTACCTTATTTGGGGCGATGCAGATGGAATAGCAGTAAAAACAGGTTATTTGGTTGAGTACAGTTATAAGGTTACTTTGCTCGATGGCACTTTATGCTATCAATCTAAACCCGACTCGTTAGGCACATTTGTAGTTGGTAGAGGTGGAGTGGAGGCTGGGCTGGAAGAAGGCGTTTTACTAATGAAGGAGGGGCAAAAGGCCAAATTCATTATGCCACCACATTTAGCGCACGGTTTAATTGGCGATGCCAATAGAATACCCGCAAGGGCAATCATTGTATACGATATAGAATTGTTAAAGGTAAACCCTTGAAAATTGAATTGTTTGGTTAACTTTACACCTGCAAAAACAAAAAATTAAATGAGGTTAACATCACGTTTAATAATTATTGCCTGGTTTTTGGTGCTTTGCAGTTGCTCCAATAAATCAAAGTTATTTCCTGGCTTTTCCGTATCGGAAACTGGAATTCATTACAAGTTGATAAGTTTAGGCGATGGTGCTGTAAAAGCAAGCCCATCGAACTATATCACTATCAATATTGCTTATAGAACAAAAGCCGATTCTTTGTTTTTTCAGGGTGTTCGTCAGTTTCAGTTAACAGAACCACACTATGCAGGCTCTATAGATGAGTGTTTTCTTATGTTAGCATCGGGCGATAGCGGTGCATTTTATATAAATGCCAGTCCATTTTTTACCCAAACACTGGAAACCGAGTTGCCTAAATTTATTATACCCGATGATTTTATGAGGGTTGATATTAAGATGTTGGAGATAAAAACTGCCGATGAGTTTCAGCATGAGATGGAAGCATTTATGTCGTGGATTGACGATTTTGGCGATTACGAAAAGGTTATTATTAAGCAATTTATGGATGGTCAAAAACTATCCATAGAGCCAACTGAATCGGGTTTATACATTGTACCACAAATTCAAACTGCCAGAGATATTGTAGAAACTGGCGATACTATAACAGTTCATTACGAAGGACGTTTCTTTAATGGAAAAATATTCGATTCAACTCGAAAGCGGAATGAGCCATTCCAATTTGTTTATGGACAAAAATGGCAGGTTATTCCAGGATTGGAGGAGGCTATTGGAAGGATGCGTGAAGGCGAAAAATCGATGTTAATTGTTCCTTCTCAACTTGCGTTTGGAGAGCAAGGTAATTCTAGTGGGATAATTCCTGCATTTACTTCGGTTGTATTTGAGTTGGAGATTGTTGAGGTTAAAAAAGGTATTAAGGAATGATGAGTGATTCTAGATTTATCTGTGGTTACTTTCTTGTTGGGCTACTTTCTTTTTTGTCTGCTTGCGATAACTCCCTTGAAGATGATAAACGTTATGCTGAGGAAAAGACAATAGAGAGTTTTATATCTACCAACAAATTGACATACACCAAATCCGATGGTGTTTATCATATTGCAACTGAGCCTTCGTATGGCTACGAAGTTAATGATGGTGATACGGTTAAGTTCTGGTATGTAGGATACACGTTAAGCGGCTTAGTTTTTGAAACCAATGTAGAATCCGTTGCAATTGAAGAAAATCTTAATACAGAGGTTCGTAGTTTTGAACCTTTAAGAGTTATTGCAGGTGAAACAGATTTAATAACTGGTCTGAAAAGAGGATTGTTGCTAACCCGTTTAAATCAAACCTCAACTATAATTTTTACTTCCGATTTGGGTTTTAAAGGGCAAATTGTTGGCCCAATTGATGCTTGGTCGCCGTTAGCATACGATATTGAAGTTATTTACGTTAATGGTAAGGGAATACAAACGGAAAAACAGTTGTTAGAAGCAATGGATTTGTCGAGTTATAATTTGCATAGCACCGGACTTTATTACAAGTATTTGATTGATACTTCAAGTACCCGACCCGTTAGCACAAGTACTGTTTACGGTTGGTATAAAATTACTTTACCTAGCGGAGAAGTAGTTGAAGAGGTTTCAACACTAAACGCAACTATTAACTTGTCTGAAACAAATATGGGAGCTATTAAAAAAGGTTTTATGTTGCTTTCTTTGGGTGGTAGCGCAGAGTTTATAGCCCCATCACCAATGGGATATGGCAAAAAAGGTAATGATGTTGTTTCCCCCTACCAACCTATAGCAATTTCAATGCGATTGGATAGTATTAAGTAATTTTAAGATAAAGAATCAAAATCAAAGATTATATTTGCGCAATTATTCGAAGAAATTATGAAGAGTTTAAAGTACGTTTTATTAACACTTTTAGCAGTAGGGTTATTCTTTGCTTGTGATAGAGAATTCTCCGATTTAGAGGGAGATGAGATGGCTAAGTTGAATGCTTGGGTTCAGGTTAATAATATTCCTGCAGAAGCATTAAAACCAAGTGGACTATATTACATAAGCATCCAAGAAGGAGCAGACTTAAGTCCTGAGAGTGGTGATTATGTTATTTATTCATACAAAGAAAAGAAACTTGATGGTGTTATTGTCGATTCCGACAGTTCTTATATTGCCAAACTTTACGATTTATTTGAGATTAATTATCATTATACCCCAGTTTTCACGAAGTTCGATAACTCGAATATGGTTGTTGAGGGCTATAATCGATATATGTTGGAAGGATTGTACGAGGGACTTAGCTATATGAAGGAGGGAGGAAAGGCTACCTTGATAATTCCGTCTTCGTTAGCATATGGTAGTTCTGGGAGAATTATTAATCAAAATACAAAAATTAATTCTTTTGAGTCTTTAATTTATGAGGTTGAGTTGCATAAGGTGGTTAAGAACCCCAGAAATTATGAGAAAAGTATTCTTCAGGCATATATAGATGCTAACTATTCTGGCTTGGAACAAATTAATGATAGTATATATTACGTTCAACTAGCACCTCCCACGGCCGATACTGTTACAGTTGGGAAAGACTCTGTTGTTTATGTATACTATAAAGGAATGTTTTTAGATGGCTTTGTATTTGATACTAATATTGATAGTGTAGCTACAAAGTTGGGACGAACCTTTAGTAGTGAGGACTCCTTGAAAGTTACTATTGGTCAAGGTGTTGTTGCTGGCTTTAGCCAAGCATTAACTCAAATGAAAAAAGGAGAATGGGGAAGAGCTATACTTCCTTCTTATTGCGGTTACGATTCAACCGGGAATAGTAGTATTCCGCCTTTTACCCCTTTGATTTTTGATATCTATTTTAGCAGTAAAGTTGTGCAGAAGAAGCCATCAGAATAAAACTGCAAACACAGTATTTTTCTTATTAATATTAGGGATTGGAACTTTTTTCCAATCCTTTATTTTTTTAGTGAGTATCAGTTCATCTGCAGTGGTTAGTTCGCAGCCTATTGTAAGGAATGTTTCATCGGAGCAGGTTTGTAGCAAATCTTTGAATAAAGACACGTTGCGGTAGGGAGCCTCAATGAATAGTTGAGTTTGGTTCTCAACCCTTGAGCGGTGCTCCAGTTGCTTTATGCGTTTTTTGCGTTCCTCTGGTTTTATAGGTAAGTATCCCACAAATGAAAAGTTTTGACCATTCAAACCGCTGGCCATTAGTGTTAGCAGAATGGAGTTTGGGCCAACAAGTGGAATTACCTTTATTCCTTTTCGGTGTGCAGCAGCAACTAACAACGAACCTGGGTCGGCAACTGCAGGGACTCCCGCTTCTGATAGTAAGCCTAAATCGTTTCCGTTCAGTATTGGCGCAAGCATTTTTTCAATCTCAGTTGGTGATGTATGCTCATTCAGCTCGAAAAATTCAAGGTTATCAATTGGTGTTAAAACTCCAATTTTCGATAAATATCTACGCGCAGTTCTTAATTCCTCAACCACAAAGTGCTTAAGTTCCTTGGTAATATCAATAACTTTCGATGGTATAACAGTGTCCGTTTCGGGTGTTCCAATTGTTGTTGGAATTAGGTATAGTTTTCCGTTCATAGTTCTCGCTTATTCAATCTATCTAACTATATTTACTAAAATTTTGCACTAAGGTAATTGGAATGATTAGAATTATAAAGCAAATTCTTTTAAATAGAAACACAATACTTGTTTTTGCAGTTCTTGCAGGTATTCTTATTGGCGACAAGGCCTCATCCCTAAAGGATTTAACGTTTCCTGCGTTGGCAATTACAATGACATTCTCTATGACCGGCATGAGAATGAGCCAGGTAAAGGATTTAAATGGTGTGTACAAGCCATTCTTGATGGGAATTTTATTGAATTACGGGCTATTTAGCCTTGTTCTTATTCCATTAGCTTATTGGTTTATGCCAACTCCTGAACTATTCTATGGATTTGTTGTGATTGCAGCAGCACCACCAGGCGTGGCTATAATTCCATTTTCGTATATCCTAAAGGGCGATGTTATTTACGCAATTATTGGAGTTGTTGGCGCTTTCCTTGGTTCGATATTTATTGCACCATTGCTGGTAAATGTTTTTGCTGCATCCAAGGGAATTAATTCTTGGGATTTATTTATAATGATGGTTCAGCTAGTTGTTGCCCCATTAATTATTTCGCGTTTTTTACTTTGGAAGCCTTTGTTTAAATATATTGAACCAATTCGTGGAAAAGTGGTGGATTGGGGTTTTGCAGTGCTAATTTTTGTTGCAGTTGGTATAAATCGAGAGGTTTTCTTTACTGAGCCGTTGCTGCTAGTTAAGGTTTCGCTAATACTTTTGATAGCAACTTTTGTGCTGGGATATGTTTATACTAAAATAGCCGACAAGGCTGGTGTTTCACAAAGTATAGTCACCTCCCAGTCGATGCTTGTTGCCATTAAGAGTTCAGGATTTTCGGTTTTTACAGCGATTACATTGTTTGGGAAGGAAGCCGCTATACCATCGGCAGTAATGGCTGTGGTGGTTTTATTATATTTGATTTACTTATCGCTTAAAAGTAAAGTAATAGGGTGAAACTAACTTTTTTGGGAACGGGAACTTCGCAGGGTGTGCCAGTTATAGCATGCTCTTGTCCTGTTTGTCAATCGGTCGATACACGCGATAAAAGGCTACGAACGGCTGCTCTTATAGAGCATAATGGTATTACCATTGCAATTGATGCGGGACCCGATTTTCGCCAGCAGATGCTTCGGGCAAAGGTCAAAAACCTCGATGCAATTTTGGTTACACACGAGCATCGCGACCATATTTCAGGTTTGGACGATGTTAGAGCTTTCAACTGGATCAACAAACGCCCAATGGATATCTGGGGCGAACCACGAGTGCTCGATGCCATTAGAACAGAGTACTCCTACGTTTTTGCTGAGCATAAGTATCCGGGTATTCCTGAGATTTGTTTAAATGAGATAGATGGTCAACCTATTGATATTATGGGGTTGAAGATTATTCCTGTTAGGGCATATCACTATAAATTACCAATATACGGTTTTCGGATAGGAGATTTAACCTACATTACCGATGCCAATTTTATTGCAGAGGAGGAGAAGGAGAAAATTGTAGGTTCAAAATATTTGGTAATTAACGCCTTGCGTATGCAAAAACATCTATCGCACTACTCGCTGCCCGAAGCACTAAAGTTGATAGCCGAACTTGGCCCCCGTAAGGCATATATTATTCACGTTAGCCATCAAATGGGTCTTTACAAGGACATTGCCGCTCAACTGCCCGAGAATGTTTGCTTGGCGTACGATGAGTTAACCGTGGAGTGTTAGTTTTTCTTCTTAAAATAGAAAAGGAAGAATAAGCTGAATAAAGACAGAATAAAGAAAATTACCCCAGCAATTACCAACGCATGAGTAAGGCTTAACTTATCGGTAAGCCATCCGTAGAAAGGTCCCCAAATAGAGAATATTATTCTTATAGTAAAATTTCGTACCGAAAGAATGGTTGCCCGCATATTTGATGGTGCTAGGCGATTTATTCCATCCTTTAGAATTGGAGTAGCAATTCCTCTGGCGATGTAAAAGATTATAAATAGCGATAATGCCCAGAGCTGAGGAATAATTCCTACCAAAATAAAACCAAGACCTAGCGCTACACTAAGTGCAATAACCAATGGCTTTCGGCCAAATTTTATTTCGGCTTTGTAGGCGTACATAGCGGCAACACCTACAATTAAATTCAATCCTGTCCAGATAATCCCAAACGACTCAACCTTAACATCGGCTCTAATTAACCATGGTTGAACAAACCAAGCCATGGTTAGTGTTGATGCTCCCACAACCGAGGAGTATATTATGTTCCAGCGTAGCTCAACATTATCTGTTAGCGAGTAGCGAACAATTCCAACTATTTGCTTCCAGTTTAAATCCACCCTGTTTTGGTTGATTTTAGGCTCAATTATTGTCATTGCTGCAGGAACTGCCAAGAATGCTATAAATGTTTGTCCATAGTACGGGTAACGTAAACTTAATGCAGCCAATAAGCCCCCAATAATACCTGCTGCAGCCTCAGCAAAGTTACCGACCGATGTCATTCGTCCCTCGTGCTTTAGGTAGTCGTCCTGCTTACCATCATCCAGAAGTGAGTCGTAGAGTAGGGCAGAGTCTGCACCCGAAATCATACTTTGTCCAAAGCCAAGTATTATCTCAGCAACCATAAATCCGATAAAACCTGCCGAGAAGGAGTATGTTGCGTATCCTGCAAAACCGAGTATTGCTCCAGCAATTAGTGTGTTTTTTCGTCCAAGAGCATCGGCAAAGTAACCCGAGGGAATTTCGAGCAGTACTATTGATAACGAGTAAATACTTTGTAGGATAAAAACTTCCTTAATGCTCAATCCATTGTTCTGGTAGAAAAGCACCACAATGGGCATTACAAGCATAAACCAATGCGATATCTTAAGGATATAGAGTCGCCATAGGTTATGTTGGTAGGTTGTTTGCATCGGGTGCAAATATATTACAACAAATCCATTTGTAAATCATACAATATAAAAGAAAAACTCCTTCAGGGTATAGAACCCTAAAGGAGTTTGCTCAAAATATCAATAAGAAATTATTCTGCTGTTTTACTTTCTTCCTTAAGGTATTTATCCAAAAAGTCAAGAATAGCTTTGTACCCTTTTATCTCGTTCTCCTTTTTAACAAATCCGTGACCTTCGTCGGGGAAAATAACATATTCCACAGGAACGCCATTCTTTTTAATTGCTTCAACAATCTCATCGGATTCTACCTGAAGTACACGTGGGTCGTTGGCACCTTGAAGCACCATTACAGGATTCTTTACATTATTGGCGTGGAATAGTGGCGAAATGTTGTAAAGACGAACAGAATCTGCTGTAGTTGGGTCGCCCATCTCTGCATACAATGCATTTTTGAAAGATGCCCAGAATGGAGGAATGGATTTTAGGGTACGTAACCAGTTGGTAACACCAAAAAGGTTAACTCCAACCTTAAACTCATCGGGTTTAGAGGTCATCGCAGCCATAGTCATAAATCCACCGTACGAACCACCAATAATTCCAATTTTATCGGCATCAATGTATTCTAAAGATTGAAGGTACTTTTTACCATAAACACAGTCCATAAGGTCCTTATCTCCGTGATTTTGGTCGTCCATTTTGTAGAACGTTTGTCCATATCCACTGCTACCCCTGTTATTTACGGCTAAAATTGCGTAGCCATTGTTGGTAAGATATTGAATTAGTGCGAAGTATCCCACTCTGGATTGTCCACCAGGGCCACCGTGTACCCAAATAAGTGCAGGTACTTTATTCTTTTCAGTGGCATCGAGCGGTTTGTAGAATATTGCAGGAATATCCAATCCATCGAACGATTTGTAGCGAACAACCTCTGCTGCAACAAGTTGATTTTGGTCGATTTCAGGATTTAGGCTATTGGTAAGGCGTTTGAGCTCTTTGGTTTCCATGTTGTAGAAGTAGATATCGGCTGGCGACTTTGATGTACCTGCGCTAATACGCATATACTTTTCGCTATCGGATATCTCAATAGAAATAATATCACCATCGGCAATTGCAGGCGATTCAACTTTTTGACCAGTTTTGTGGTCGAATAGTTTCAGAGTATTCTTTCCATCCTCGTTAATGGCAATTACCCTATACTTTTCGTAACGCGATAGAAAGAAGTTAATTACATCCCAGTTGGTTTCAAAAACAGTATTTCTTTCGCCAGTTTCAAGATTGTACGATACCAAGTACTGAAACTCCTTTTGGCTATTTGTGGTGTAGTACAAATACTTACCATTTAAAGAAAATCCTCTGGCAACATAAGAGCCTGGTTGTTCAGGAATGGATATCTCCTTTTGCTCTTTAGTTAATCGGTTTACTAGGTATAGTTTATTGTCATTAGTGGTGATACTTTCAACCAAAACAACGTACTTCTCGTCCCACGAAATCTCGTTAACACTCAATCCTTTATCATTCTGATACAGTAACTTGGCTTTCCAGGTTTTTGTGTCCATGATGTAAAGGTCAAAGAAGCGAGGGTCGCGTTTGGTTGAAAGGAAATAGAAGGCAGTTTTTTCTTTATTCCAACCAACAAATCCAGTTTTGGCTTTTTCTTCGGGTGTTAGGTCTGTAGATGTGCCATCCTCGTTCAAAAGGTAGATGTGGTCAATTTCATTACCACCTTTATCGGCTGAGTAAAGAATTTTATTGGTACCTGGCACATAATCAATTGCAAAGTACGACTCTTGGGTAGAGTTGGTAAGTTGCTTTTGGGTTCCATCGGCAATACTAACCTCATAAAGGTTGTATATTCCCGATTCATTGCTAGTGTACAAAAGCCGAGTTTCATCCTCAGAAAATTTTCCTCCATATACCTGTTTGTTCTTGTAGAACTGCTCAATGGAGTACTTTGTAACCACTGGCTCCTTTTTACAAGAATAAAGGAAGATTGGAATTACAAGAACAATTAAAAAAATAACTCTCTTCATACTAATTAGTTTTTAGTTGATTGCTACTATGACTCAAGCAAATGATTTATGTTTAATTAATATACAATTAAATATAGTTGACATACTTGGTAACATTTCTGCCTAAAATGCAATGAAAATCAATACTTATAAGTAATGCTATACCAAAACTAACAACGAAGCAGAACCTCAATATCACCTAACAATTTAACTAATTATACGGCAATAGTCCAATGTAGTATATTGGTTTTAGCTTTTATTATGATTATCAAAAGGATATTTAACTTATTGCATTCTGATTGATGCTTGAAAAAAAAAGGTTATCGCGTAGTATTCGATAACTTTTTATGTTTTCTGTTGACTAAAACTATTCCTCCATATCAATTTTAGCAGGATTCCTTTTGAATAGCTTTCCGCTTTTAATTACTCTTCGGGTGCTAGCAAAGTTTTTATAATCGTCAATTGGATTCTGGTCATAAATAATTAGGTCGGCTTTTTTGCCAATTTCAATGCTCCCGAATCGATTATCAATTTTTAGAACTTTAGCGGCATTTAGGGTTGATATTTTGATGATATCTGATGCCGAAATACCAGCCTCAGCAAGCAATAGTTGCTCAGAAATAAAGGCCATACCTCCATTTTCAGTATTTGTTCCAATTCTAAGTGATGTGCCTGAATTGTGAATGCGTTTAACAAAACTTAGTAGGTGATTGAAACTATAAGTAATTCTGTGCTTTAGTTCTTTCGATAGTTTGAATTGATTCTGATTGTTCGATTCCATATGACTCATATCGGTGTATTGAGCCATGGAGTTTAACTTGGTTGATATTGAAATAGGGCTCTTGCTAAGTTTGTTAGCAAGCGTGTCGAGCAATGCAGGGTTATTTTCAACAATGTACTTGAATGCCTCCAAAGCATAAATTTCCTCTGGAACATCAACATTTCCGTAAACATTCTCAACTTGATTTAGAAGAAGTTTTTTGTCGAAATTCTTCTCAAAAGAGTTGATTATAGAACTGTATATGTACTCGATGTTAACATAATTATTATCACTAAATGAGTTTATTGGTTTTATAAAGACATCGATTCCTTTTTGCGATGCCATTTCAATAATGTTCTTAGTTAGGCCATTATTTTTATCGTTGTTTATGTAAATATGATTCACTCCTATGGACGATAAATCGCTAAGCAGCACATCAATACTTTTGGACGATTGCTCAATATCCGAGAAAGTATAGGCAACAATTAAATCCGAAAATTTTGGGTTTGCCTGCCATTTAACCATTTGACTAGCCCAGTTAAAGTCCTTTGTCATATCAACAATGGTTGTAATACCATAAGGTAAATAGTTTTTAGAGCATTTACTCCGGTAAAAGTTGGTCAGGATTTTTGGATGATTATCGGCATTCTTATGCGTGCTGTATATCGCCTTTTCGAAGTTAATATGTGTATCGATGTTTCCTGGAGTAACCAGTCTACCATCGGCGTCAACAACCTTTTTTGTTCTAACTGGTTCGTCGGAGTTGATAATACCAACAATTGAATCACCATTTATGAGTATAGTTTTACCAGTGGTTACCTCTCCAGTTTTGGTATCAAAAATTGCAGCGTTTTCAACAATTAAGTCGTAGCGAATTGGACGATTGCAGGAAAATACAGTAAGCGCTAAAGTTGATATTATCAAAAGCCGATAGTATTTCATTTTAGTTTGGATTAAGGTTCTAAAAGCGGGTTAAAGTTAAAAAATCACTTCAATATTTGTACTTAGGTTTATTGAAAAAGTCTATTTCTAGGTTAAAAGCATAAAGTTAAAGGAGGTATCGATGCGTGAAATAGAATATAAGCGGGTGGGGAATGGCAAAACTGCGAGCCGGAGTTGGAGTGAATGCATGAAGACTTTGAATTTCGCAAAAGGGGCTTGCCTACTTTTGAAGAAATTCTTGACTTCTTGCAGAGCGGGTGGAAGCATAGTTTTGCCTTGACTTTTTGCTTACTTTTTTGTTAAGAAAAAAGTAAGGATACAAATAATAAAACATGCTAATAGCGAGATGTATTATTAAGTGTTATTTGTCGGCAAACATATAATTTATGTATTAAAAAGGGCTGTAGACAAAATCTACAGCCCTTTAAAACTAAAAGTTATGGTTTATTTAAGTCCTCTTTTCTTTAGTAATGGCTCAATAGAAGGCTCTTTACCACGGAATTTGTTGTACTGTATCATTCCCTCGTCGTTTCCACCTTCGGTAAGAATGAATTTACGGAGCTTACGAGCTATCTCAGGATTGTAAAGGTTGCCAGTTTCAGCAAATGCATTGAATGCATCAGTATCAAGTACTGCAGCCCAAAGGTAAACATAATAACCTGCTGCATAACCCCCGATTATATGGTTAAAGTATGTAGTCCTGTAGCGTGGATAAATTTCGTCCATTAGTTTGATTTTCTGCATGGAGTTCTTCTCGAATTCCAATACATCAACTTTTTGTGGTTCACTGAAACTATGCCAATCAAGGTCTAGAATCGATGCTGCAATATACTCAACAGTCTCAAATGCTTGGTTGAAGGTCATGCTGTTTTGTAAGCGTTTTACCAAATCCTCGGGCATGGTAGCGCCAGTTTTATAATGCTTTGCGTAAACCTTTAATACCTCAGGTTCGCCAGCCCAGTTTTCCATAACTTGCGATGGAAGTTCAACCATATCGCGGGCTAAATTACCAGCTATTCTATCATACTCACCATCGGTGAATAACCCATGTAGTGCATGGCCAAACTCGTGGAATAGGGTATTTACTTCGTCCCATGAGAGTAGGGCAGGAGCATCGGCTGTTGGGCGGGTAAAGTTGCATACAATAGTTACAATGGGCTCAATCTTTTTACCATTCTCGTAGGTTTGTTGGCGGAATCGTCCACACCAAGCGCCAACTCGTTTGCTTGGTCTTGGATGATAATCTAAATATAGTAAACCAACGTGCTTACCATCCTTTTCTTTAACCTCGAACACTTCAACCTCTGAGTGATAAATAGGTAAATCGGTGCGTTTTGTGAACGATAGTCCGTAAAGTTGACCGGCAACGTAGAACATTCCATTACGAACATTCTCCAAAGCAAAGTAAGGCCTTAACTCAGACTCATCGAGGTTGAATTTTTCCTTTTTAAGTTTCTCTGCGTAGTACCACCAATCCCAAGCTGCTAGTTTAAAGTTGCCACCTTCGCGGTCGATAATTTGTTGCATTTCATCGCGGTCGCGTTTTGCTGCAACCATGGCTGGCTCCATCACTTTGTTTAGGAAGTCGTAAACTGCCTCAGGTGTTTTAGCCATATTGTTGCTGATGATGTACTCAGCGTAATTCTTGTACCCTAAAAGTTTTGCCCGCTCAGCACGAAGATTCGCAATTTCAAGGATGATTTCTTTGGTGTCGAACTCGTTATTATTGTTGCCACGCATTAGGTAGCCCATATAGAGTTTTTCCCTTAATTCGCGCTTTTGCGAGTACTGTAGGAAAGGAATCATACTTGGTTTTTGAAGGGTAAAAACCCACTTACCTTCTAGACCAAATTGTTTTGCATCTATTGCAGCAGCATCAATAATATCTTTCGATAAACCGACTAAATCAGCCTCATTATCAATTACCAGTTTGAAATTCTTATTGGTTTCGTCGAGTAAATTTTCGCCAAACTTCAATCCCAATTTGGACGATTTCTGGTTAATCTCACGGAGTTTTGCTTTATCAGCATCATTTAAATCGGCGCCGCTTCTTACAAAGTCGTTGTAGTATTTTTCAACGGTACGTTTCTGTAAATCGGTAAGGTTAGCCTTATCTCTATTCAAATAAACGGCTTTAATACGTTGGAAAAGTTTATCGTTGAGGTTTATATTGTCGCGGTGTTCTGTAGTTAAGGGAGATATTTCGCGGGCAATTTTTTGAAGTTCTGGCGATGTGTTTGCGCCATTCAATCCGTAAAATACGCTTCCAACTTTCGATAGTAGTCTTCCTGATTTATCGAGTGCAAGAATTGTATTTTCAAAAGTGGCTGGTTCAGCATTATTGATAATGGCATCAATTTCGGCTTTTTGCTCAGCTATTCCTTGTTTGAATGCTGGCACATAGTGCTCGAAATCAATTAAATCGAAAGGTGGAACCTTGAACGGTGTTGTGTACTCACTTAGGAAAGGATTTGGTCTTTTCGACTCCTGTGAGTTAGCGTTTCCTGCTATTAGCATAGTTGCAAGAATTAACAAACTTAATCGTTTCATAATTTTTATTGTAGGTTAATAGATTATCAAACATCAATTTTTTTGATGCAATATAGCGCATTAGGTTTAATCAATAAAATTAAGCGGATATTGAAAGTCTATTAACTTATTTCTTCATATAATCTTTAAAGATTTTCTCAAACTTTTCAATTTTAGGAGTGATTGTCATCCTGCAATACGGCTGATTTTTGTTGTTGGCGTAGTAATCTTGATGGTAATCTTCTGCCTTAAAAAATACTACATAGGGCTCAATTTCCGTTACAATAGGGCTATTCCAAATCCCCGCATCATTTAACTTCTTTTTGATTTCTTCTGCGGTTGTTTTTTGTGTATCGGAATGATAGAATATAACGGACCTGTATTGGGTTCCAATATCGGCACCTTGTCTATTTAAGGTTGTAGGGTCATGGGTTTTGAAGTAAACCTCCAGAATTTTAGAGAAAGGTATCTTTGAGGGATTAAATGTAACCTGAATAACCTCTGCGTGTCCAGTATTTCCTTCGCAAACTGCTTTGTAGGTGGGATTCTTAACAATGCCACCAGAGTAGCCCGATTCTACTTTAATTACTCCATCGAGCCTACTAAAAATGGCTTCAACACACCAGAAGCATCCAGCTCCCAATGTGGCAACTTCAATCTGTTTTTCGGACATATTTTTATTGTTTTTATTTGTTTGAGCAGTTGATATGCTTGAAATAAATAGCATAAATGATATAGTAACTAATCGTAACATAGTTTTTAGAATTTAGTTAATAACACACCTATCGGTTACATTGTTCATAAAAATAAAAGAGTGAAGATTTTCACATCTTCACTCCATAATTGTTTTTGATAAGTTTTTGAATTGACTTTTCTAAAAATCTAGGGTCTAATCCATTCGTTCTAATTAAATCTGTAAGAGAATTTTACTAGGAATATATTGTGAGGGTGTGTATCGTAAAGGTTATCCATGTCGTTATTGAGCGATGTGCTGTAAACCGATTCGGATGTTTGTTTACTCATGGTCCAAACAAAGAATACGGTTGAACCAGGTCTGTACTCCCAACGAACTATAAGGTTCGATTGAAAATCCATAAAGTTGAAGTTTCTGTTGTCGAACGAATAGTCGGTTGTTCCATCTGTGTTTTCATCAACTAAATAAGTTTCATTATTGGCATCATAGTTAATTTGAGAAGGTAACAGTTGGTAAAATCTTTTGGAGTAATTATTTGCATCAGGGTCGATAATGTATTTGAAATCGTGATATTTTCCAGATGCAAAGAATGGTCGACCATAGTACTGAACCGAAAGGTTTGGATTAATACTATACTCCAATCGGAGAGATAGAGATAGCGTTTGCTGATTAATAGTTCCTCTCATATAGCGGATTACATTGCCATTATTGTCTTCAACGTTAGTTACGTATTGTAAGTCGTTTCTGGATTCGGAATAGTTTGGACTTAATCTGATTGTAAGACTATTGGTGGGTTTGTACGATAATGTTGCATAAAATCCTTGGTATTTACTGTAATTTACATCACCGTATTGTGTATTTCCGCCAAAATCAACGGTAACCTTTTTACGTTGGTCGCTGCTTAGGTTGAACCATGCATTCCAGCTACCAGGGGTTCTAAGCATTGGTCCACCCCTTAGTGCGTGTGAACTTAAATTCTCCCCACTTCTATTTATACCACCTCCAAAGCCCCAGTAGTTTGTGAACTGAAGGTAAAAGTTAATATTTCCGCCTTTATAGGTCGATTGACCTCCAAAATTCCATCCAGTCCATTGGTTAAAGTTTA
Organism: Bacteroidota bacterium; assembly: GCA_029560875.1. GTDB lineage: Bacteria > Bacteroidota > Bacteroidia > Bacteroidales > Tenuifilaceae > SB25. Next base: position 59,477 of record JAKQKB010000235.1, read on the forward strand.
AATTGATATTGCGGAAGATAAATTTGGGTTCCCAGTAGCGTAATCCAACCCAAACAACCTGAAAGATATCATCAACACTCTCGGTATACCCAATATCATTTATTTCTAATTGGGGTGATTTCCACGATAACATTCCCATATATCGCAAATGTCCTTCGCCAATTTTTCCAATTTGAATACCTCCACCAGTTCCTGTTAGTGAGTTACGCGATGAGTCAAGGCTAACGTAGTTTGCATCTGGTCGTTGAAAGTATCTTGCCGATGAGCGTTGGGTTTGCACTATTGCTTCTTCGGTTCCGTTTACATGGCTAAAGTAAAATTTTGCCCCCCATAGGTATTTTTTATTGGCCCACATGTGCTGTAGGTCAAGACCTCCAGTAAAAGCATTGCGATGTAGGTAATCTTCGGTTTCCGTGGTTAATTGCCTATTTGTAGAAGTGAAAATACCAGATACAATAGTGTTTCCTTTATTAAGTTCTTGTCTTAAACTGCCAACAGTATAGTTGGTTAATGGTTCTACAATTTGAACGCTTCTGTTTCCAATACTGTCAATTCTGGCAAACGAGTTTGCGGTTAAACTCTCAAGAACTCCGATAGACATGCCGTTGTTAGTTCGTCCTGTAATTTTTGCAGCACCCAATATGGCTGTATTTGATGGCATTTTTAAATATTCATCGTCATCAATATCAGGATATATTTGGGGTGAACGGCCAATTCTGCGTGAATAGAATAGATTTTGCGAGGCCAAATCGCCATCACCAAACATTAGCCCGAAACTTAGCATGTTGTTACCCTCAATAAAGAATGGTCTTTTCTCCTCAAAGTAGGTTTCAAATGCCGAAAGATTTATTTGTGATGGGTCCGATTCTACTTGTCCAAAATCAGGATTTACAGTTAAGTCTAAGGTAAAGTTGTTGGTTAAACCAATTTTTGCATCAACGCCTGCATTTAAATCATTACGTTTACCAGTAACAAAAGGATTACCTATTTCTTTCTTGAAACTTTCAGTTTTTGCCACAAAGTATGGCGCTACCTCAATTTGCCGTTTTGGTGTTAATCCATGCAACCCGTTCATTTCCCCAAACATATGAACAAATCCAGGAGCATCTTTGGGAACGTGTTGCCACATCGATTGTTCCTGATTTCTATGGATGTATCGGGCAACCTGTAACCCCCAGGTTAAATCACCTGTATTTGCAAATCGAAGTTGGTTTAGCGGAATTTTCATTTCTGCAGTCCAACCATCTGGTGTGCGTGCAGTTTTAACCCACCAAATAGGATTCCAGTTGTTGTCTTCCTTGTCACCATTCTCCATCATTACAAGGTCGTTTTTAACTCCCGACACACTAACACAATAAATAAACGCGGTACGCTTATCAAAATAGGAGTCTATTCCTATTGCAACCCAATCACCTTCTACTGCATCACGTTGGGTAACTCTCGATACTATTGCCTCTGGGTTATTGTCAAGCATTCTGAAGGCTGCGTATAGGAAATCTTTGTCGTAGTATATCTTAAATTCAGTAGGTTGTGTGGGCTGGACACCATTATAAGGTTCGTGCTGGGTAAAATTTCCTTCCCATTCGCCTTTTTGCCAAATTTTGTCGTCGAGAATCCCATCAATTATGGGTGGTGTGGGATTTATAGGATTTGCTTTGTATAGTCTTTTTGGTTCATCTATTCCATAACTTAGTATTGTGCAGAGTGATAAAAAGAACATTATCCACAGTGCTTTTTTTATGTTACCAGCCATAAAATTAGGTTTAGGTTTATTAAACAGACGACCATTGAAAAACAAGTGCTGCAAATGCTACCTTGCTTTTATGTTAAGATCTGTTAAACCCAATAAACCCTATACATTTTAACACTTAAAATGCTGATATGCCAGGATAGTTTAGTTCTTTAATGGCTTTCTCCTGCGGATAGATAAAATACTTCACTTCGGCCTCACTGCATAAAACTCCCGTGCCATCGTATAGTTCTGTATGGATTGTGGCTATTCTTTTCTCTACGTGTTTTATTTTTCCAAGAATCTTTATTTCTCCTTTTTCAATTATCACAGGTTTCCTGTAGGTTACATTGAGGTTTGTAGTTACTCCTGCTGTTTCTAAAAGAATATATATACACCAACTGGCTACCTCATCCATTAAGGTAGATTGGATACCACCATGAAGAACTCCTGCATAACCTTGGTAAAACTCGTGGGCAAGCCAACTCGTTTCAACGGTTTTCGTCTCTTCATCGTACCAAAAGGTTAAATTTAAACCAATAGGGTTCCTTGTTGAACAACAAAAGCATTTATGGTCAGGAAGTTGTGCGTATGGATTGTTGAGTTTTCTTTTCATGTTCCGAATATTTGACTCTTAAGGTTTTATTTTGCAATTTTAAAAACTATTTAACAAAACAACTGTTAAAAACGTATGTTTATTTTAAACTCATTTTCTAACTTTGAGAAAAAATAACGATATGGACTCCAAACAAGGAAATGCAACCCGTTTGAAGTTAATGGAAACAGCCCGAGAACTCTTTATTGCTAAAGGAGTTGATAGGGTAGGGGTACGTGAAATTGCTACAAAGGCAGGTGTTAACCTTTCATTAATGAATTACTACTTTCAGAGTAAAGAGAATTTACTTGAACAGATATTTGAAACTTCCATTAAGGAGGATGGACAACGGCTCCGTCAGATCCTTAATACCGATAAGCCTTTAGAGCAAAAAATCAAAGAGTATGTTTATGAGTACATTGAGGTGTTGAGCAACGATCCTTTGCTAGTTCCTTTTGTATTATCAATAATTAATAGGAATGCAGAGCAGGCTCCTCGCTTAAAATCTGTTCATACACTATACAATACCGAAGCATTTTCCAAGCAAATCAAGACTGAGGTTGATAAGGGTAACATAAAACCTGTTGACCCAGAGCAGTTTTATATTAGTATGGTTTCATTAATACTTTTCCCATTTGCAATTAAACCCTTGGTGAAATACAGGCTAGGTTTAGCCGACGAAGAGATGGCCAAGGTGTTAAAATCCAGAAAGGAACATGTTTACGAAATGCTAATGGCCAGTTTAAAGAAGTAATTCTTTCAATAATTATAATTTAACACATGGGAGTTTTTTCGACTCCCTTTTTTTGTTGCAGTAGGTTTTTTTTAAGCCAATATGAATACTAATTTTCCTAAAATATGCATGCTTGCTTGCATACCATGAAAGAAATTTGGTGATTAGAAAAAATAATTAAGTATCAATTACCTACCAAATTACATTGATTTTCTTTAATAAAGCGCTAACTTTATTCTTTGTTACCCCATTAGTTTAAAATAATTCAAGATGAAACGAGAAAAGTATATTCCATTCGATAAGGAATTTCTACTTGAACAACAATTCGTTGATTTTAATGCTGATAAAAAAGAAGCCGAGGATTTAAAAAAATTCTTTGATATACTCGAGCATTACTTTCACTACGAAGCATTCAATCTTAACCGTAAATTAAAACAGAACTATGCCTTGTTCGATCCTGATTTAACCGCAAAAGAGCGTGAAGGATTTATTGGGAAAAGTGACCTTTCAGTTTTTAAAGAAAATCTTTATAAAGTTGTTGAGCGAGGAAATTATGTTCAGGTTGATAGGGAAACAATTGATGAAGCTTTCAAAAATTCTGATTTGATAGGTTTGAAGCTCGCAATTGATTTTAATGATTTTAGAGATTACGGGATATTTGTTCGAGGGCATCATAAAACGAAGGAGAAGGTTACACGGTTTTTCATTTTCAAAAAAGAAATTGAATTTGAGTACTACGATCGAGTAATGATTTACTTAAACTATAACGACGCAAATTACTTTAACGAAAAGAATATCCGCCTAAGCAAATTACCGTTCGATCCAGGATGTATCGTATTAAAAATTTTCAAACGTGTTCCAAAAAACGATCTTGAAACTATATTTCCAAATGCAGTACCCAAAATGTCTAATATTGATAAAATACTGTTTTGGGTACCAGGTATTGGTGGTGGAATTTCGCTGTTAGCATCAAAAGTAATACCCGCATTAGTTGCAATGTATGGAGCGTACAAATCAGGCGAAGCAATAGATTTGCTGGACAGCAAAACCTCCCTTAATCAGGGGCTAATTGCACTTGGAGTACTGGGTGGCTACTTGTTCCGACAGTACAGTAGTTTTGTGAATAAGAAAATTAAATATTCCAAAATGCTCTCGGATAGTCTTTATTTTAAGAATTTAGGAAATAATAGTGGAGCATTTTACTCATTACTAAACTCTTCGGAGGAAGAGGAGTTAAAGGAAACAATTTTAGCTTATTCCTTCTTAAATAGAAGCAAGAGTCCGTTAACGGCAAAGGAACTCGATAGCCAAATTGAATCATGGTTTAAGACTAAGCATAATACAGATCTCGATTTTGATGTTGAGGATGCACTATACAAATTGCAAAGTATTGGTCTCGGTTCTGAAACTAATGGTAAATGGAAGGTAATTCCTTTGGGCGAAGCACTCATCCGAATAGATGAAATATGGGATGGAATTTTTGAGTACAACCAGAAGTAATTTGTTTTAAATTGAAATAACGATCAACAACAGTTTAATTAAACATATTGGATAATGACAAAGTCGAAAAAGATCTTGAATAGTGTTAGCAATTTAAAAAACATTATCAGAGCTGAGGAGGGTAAGCATATTTGGCAATTCTCCCGTGTCGGTGGAGTTAATAGGGTAAACCTCGATAGAGGATCGGATTTGATCTCACTCGAATATCTAGATCAAAAACTTTGGACTGCATTGAGTTGTCCTGTTCATGGGTTGGAAATTGACCCAAAAACACTTGAACTAATTGATAAAGATAAGGATGAACGAATTAGGGTGCCAGAAGTCCTTGACGCTGTAAGATGGTTAACCTCTCTTATTAAAAATCCCGACGAACTGGTAAAAGAGAATAAAAGTCTTCCTCTATCATCAATTAACGATAGCACAGAAGAAGGGAAGATTTTACTTGCATCTGCCAAGCAAATTTTATCAAACTTGGGAAAGCCAGATGATAATCATATCACTGTTGAGGAGTCTTCTGACACAACGAGAATTTTTGCTAACACAAAATTTAATGGCGATGGTGTTATAACTGAAGATTCTACAGACGATGAAGCAATAAAAAAACTTATTAACGATATTATTTCCTGCTTTGGTTCAATAATTGACAGGAGCGGAAAGCCTGGTATTTCAGTTGAACATATCGATGGCTTTTACAAAAGCATTGACGATTACTCAAACTGGTATGCCAAAGCCGAGGCTAATGCTAAAAAAATATTACCCTATGGCAATTCAACTGCCGAGGCTTTTGATGCGTTAATCGCTATCAAACCAAAAATTGAAGATTATTTTCTGAGATGCCGTTTGGCTGAGTATGATCCCGATTCCGTTGGAATTGTAAATTCATTAAACACTAGGTACGAAGCAATCAGTGCAAAAAATTTAGTTACCTGTACTGATGATATTGCAGGTTTTCCCATCACAAAAGTTGAGGAAGGAAAGCCTCTTTCACTTAAAAAAGCAATAAATCCTGCATGGGAAAATGCGCTAAATGTTTTCAATGAGTTGTTGATTAAGCCGGAGTTTTCCAATAAAGAGACCTTAACTGAGGCAGAGTGGAAAATCATCAACAATAAATTTGACGACTATATTGTTTGGCAATCCGAAAAGGTTGGGGTTGAAGTTGAAAAACTAGGACTAGTTTATATTCGTGAATTGCTCTCAGGAAATACCAAGGAGATATTATATTCATTAATTGATCAGGATAAAGCTTTAGAGGATAATGCGAACAATATTTTTCTGGTAGATAAACTTGCTCGGTATTACCGTGATCTCTATACCTTACTAAATAACTATGTGACATTCCGCGATTTTTATTCACCCGATTCAAAAGCCATATTCCAAGCTGGAAGTTTATACATCGATCAACGTTGCTGCGATCTTTGCATTAAGGTTAGCGATATGAACAAACATAATGCAATTGCTCGACAAAGCGGTTTATGCCTTATATATTGCAATTGCTTCTCAAAAACCAAGAATCAATCTATGACCATTGTTGCTGCATTAACCGATGGGGATATTGACAATATTGAAGTTGGTCGTAATGCAATTTTTTATGACAGAAATGGAGAGGATTGGGATGCAACAATTATAAAGGTTATTGATAATCCAATTAGTATTCGACAAGCATTTTGGTCGCCATACCGAAAGGTTTCAAGGTTTATATCCACTCAAATTGAGAAGGTAGCATCGGCAAAGGAAAAGGAGGTTGATGCTGCTGCGGCCTCTGGAATACAGAAAACAACTGCCCATGCAGAGGCCGGCATAAAAAGTGGTGCAAATCCTCCTGTTGCTCCGCAACCGTTCGATATTGGAAAGTTTGTTGGAATTTTTGCCGCACTCAGCCTTGCCCTTGGCGCAATTGGATCTGTTATAGCATCTGCATTAATGGGATTCTTAGGCCTTGTTTGGTGGAAAATGCCTATTGCATTATTTGCAATAATTATGTGTATTTCAGGACCATCCATGATAATTGCTTGGCTAAAACTTCGGAAAAGGAATCTTGCCCCATTATTGGATGCAAACGCATGGGCAATTAACGCTCGCGCAACTATCAATATCCCTTTTGGAAATACGCTAACGCACTTGGCCTCTCTTCCCGAAAATGCCAAATTGAACCTGCTCGATCCCTTTGCAAAAAAGAGGAAGCCAATTATTCCAATTATTTTAATTTCAATTGTTGTAATGGGTATTATTGGTTTTGCATTATGGTATTTTGGTTTTTTTTCTGAATGGGGAATTATAGGTAATACTGTTGAGTCTAATTTGAATTAATTGATAATGTTAGATACTATGAAAACTATAAAACTCAGATATAAAATTCTTGGAGGAATAGCCCTTTTCCTTTTTATTCTCCTATTTTTCCTATCCAATTTTGTTAAAAAATATACTGTAAAACATAGTCAAGAGCTAATTGGTAGAAAAATCACCCTAAGCGAATTGCATTTTAACTATTTTAGAGTATCTGTAAGAGCTAAGGATTTTGTTATGTACGAGACCAATCAGGTTGATAAGTTTGTGTCGTTCGGGGAATTTTACATTAACTTTGATCCATTAGCCCTTTTTAGCAATGAGTATTCCTTTTCACAGATAACACTTGTAAATCCTAACGTACATGTAAGTCAAAACTTGGATAGTTTTAATTTTGATGATCTTTTAAAGGCAAGTAAAGATACTGTTGTTGGTACGGAAAATGTGGATACTTCCAATGCTGCATTCCGCTTTACAGTGAGGAATTTGCAACTGACAAAAGGACTTATCGTTTACGAAGATCAGCAAATAAAAACCACATTGAGTTAGACGATCTCAACCTCGATATACCATTAATATCATGGGATAGCCGCCAGTCTAATATGGGTATCAACTTCCGATTAGGTGAAAGAGGAGAAGTCGAAATTAGTGCTGAGGTAGATAACCAGAATAAACGTTATACCATTTTGCTTAATACTAAAACATTGAGCATTAGTCCGATGAAGGATTATCTGAAAGATTTCTTGGCTGTTAATAGTTTTGACGGACTACTCACTTCAAAAATTAAAATTATGGGTGAGTTTGAGCAAGCCATGAACCTTTCTGTTTCCGGAAATGTAATTGTTGACTCTTTACTTATTAATGATAACCAAAATGATTTATTGCTGGCGATTGATAGGGTTGAAACAAATATTAGTAGTGTAGAATTTAACGCATCGCGTTTCAACATCTCTTCCATTTCGGTTACTAATCCTAAAATAAATGCGACGTTGAATCGCGATATGACTAATTTTGAACGCGTTTTACAACCCTACTTTAAATCGGACTCTTTGGCTGCACTCGTTGATACGGTTAAGGTTGATTCAACCGCACAAACCCCGTTAACTTACCGTATCGATACAATTAAGGTTATTGGTGGAGATATTCTATTTACAGACAATACCCTAAATCGCCCTTTCAACTACGATTTAAGCAAAATTAATCTTTCTTTGGTCGGCCTCACTGAAAGTGCAACAAAAGTTCCTTTGACATTTTCATTAAGCACTAATAAAGTTGGAAGTTTGTCAGGTAAAATGATACTTAATATGTTGAACCCAGATTTTGTTAATTTTAACTTGAAAGTAAACCGACTTGGGTTGATTAGTTTTTCTCCCTATTCCGAATATTTTATTGCCTCGCCCATTACGCAAGGTTGGTTTAACTACGATTTATCACTTGAGATGACCCCAACAAAACTATTGAATAAGAATAGTGTTCGATTCGAGGAACTTGAGTTTGGGAAAAAAACCAAAGATTCAACCGCAGTTAAAGTACCTATAAAATTGGCGCTTTATATTCTTAAGGATGCCAACGATATTATTTCATTCGACTTGCCCGTTGAGGGTAATCCCTCCGAACCAAAGTTTAGTTACTCTAAAATTGTTTGGAAAACTTTAGGTAATTTTCTCATTAAAACTGCAGCTGCTCCTTTCAATGCCCTTTCTGGATTAACTGGTTCAAACCCTGAGGATCTTGAAAAGTTACCCTTTGAGTTTGCCCAGTCGGAATTTGATGAAAAACAACATAAAACGCTTTCCAATATTGCCCTAATTATGCAAAAGAAACCAAATCTAATTTTTAGGCTTGTTCAATTTACAGATTTTGTGAAGGAGCGCGATTACATCGCAACTATACGGGCTAAAAGGGAATATGTGTCAAGTGCGAATCCTAATACTGATTCTACAAAGGTTGATAGATTGGTAACAACCCTTTCATCGACAGATAAGAATTTCTTGGCGTATCTACGTATTCGTGAGCCTTTAGTTGATTCTCTTGGAGTTGAGGCTGTATGTGGTCGACTATACAATTCTTCAGAAATTATTACAGAATTGAACTCAATTATAGCCAAGCGAAACTCAATGGTCCGAAATTTTTTAATGAATTCGCAGAATATTAAACCCGAAATGATTGAGGTATCCACAGCAGATTTAAATAATATACCAGATGAATTAAAATTTCCCCATTTTAAAATTGAGGTAACCATCCAGTAAGTATCAAAGAACACTTTTAAACGGGAATAGTATTATATTCAAATCAAAAAGCCACGTACTTTTTCAAAATTGTACATGGCTTTTTCATTTTTTTCTCAAATTGGTGCTTATATGTGCGTTGAAATGTACCTGGAAAAACTCCCGTGCATTAATCTTCATTGTATTAAACACAAAAAAGCCAACCTATTAAGATTGGCTTTTTTGTGACTCCGGCAGGATTCAAACCTGCAACCTTCTGATCCGTAGTCAGATGCACTATTCAGTTATGCTACGGAGCCGTTTGAATTGCGAGTGCAAAGATAAAGATTAATTTTTTATCTACAAGTGTTAGGTAAAAAAAAATCCCCATTTTTTTGGGGATTTTAGTTTATTCTTGGGTGTCAATTCTTCTTTTCTTTTCTTTGATACGAGCTTTTTTACCAGTTAAATCGCGTAGGTAAAAAATACGTGCTCTGCGAACTTTACCTTCCTTAACAACCTCAATCTGATCGATAAATGGTGAATGGAATGGGAAAATTCTTTCAACACCAACACCGCTAGATATCTTTCTAACCGTGAAAGTTTCAGTAGCGCCTGTACCTTTTCTTTGGATAACTACACCACGGTAGTTCTGAATACGCTCTTTGTTCCCCTCGATAATCTTATAGTGAACAACAACAGTATCACCGCTCTTAAAGTCCGGATGCTCTTTCTTTACTGCAAACGACTCTTCAGCTACTTTAATAAGATTCATTTTAGTATATTTTTTTAAGTTTTATTCACAAATGCGGAATATTACTGGCTCCTAAGTCCTAGTAAGAGATTACGCACCAAATAGGCCGCAAAAATATGAAAATTTGATAATTATACCAACTTTTCGGAAAATATTTCTTGTAAAAAGTTAAAAGAAAAGGGGCTTAAGCCCCTTTTCTTTAATGTCCACCAGCATTTTCTGGCACTAATAATTTATTTCCTGTAGCATCAATCACATTCTTTTTCCACCAATCTGGGTATTGTGGATTTTTAACAGGAGCCGGACAAGCATTGTAGGGATTGTATTTAAATCCACCATTCTCCTCTTGCTTAACATTACCATCCATATACTTTACTAGAAGGTATTGGAAAAGTTTTTCCCAGCGATTAACCACATAGTTTCCTGTATTTACAGAGTAATCTGTAATGTATTGAATGGCAAGTCTGGGATCTTGTGCGTAAAGTTCTTTGGCACTTGCGTCAACTATAGGAGAGTTGTTGATAAAGCGGTTCTCAAGTTCGTCCTGTAATTTCTTAACATCCTGATGCATCAAATCGTAACGGAGGTAAACAAAGTTCGATACTTTATTGAATGTCCAGAAAGCACAATCGTCGCAGTAGGTAAGCATATCTCCTTTACCTTCAGCATAAGCCTCTGGTACCGAAGTTGCTCCGCAATACATTGGGAAGTAAACGGTTGAAGCAGCATCGTCAACGCTGAACCAGAAAATTCCACCAATTGGGTTTGGTAACCAGTTACGCGCTTGCGCAACGAACGAGAAGCCGGTTTGTTGGGTTGCAGTAGCACGTTCGTTAACGTATTTTTTACCTTCGTAACTCCATCCTAAAGGTCTCCAGCGGTAAGGTAATCCATGAGGCCCAGCACCGGGATCTTTGCTCATATCATACTCTGTTCCCTCTAAATGATCGCGCATGAAATTCATCATATCTTTAGCAGATAATTTGCGTTCAGGCTTAATATATAAAGGCATACGTTTAGTTAGATTGTGGCCTGTTGCGTAGTCAACATAGTCCCACATGGATTTGTTAACCTCTTTAAAGAATGACCAAACACGAATTTCGCAACCACGAGCAGAACCAAAGTCAAGTGGAGCATAGATATCGGAGAAACTAAATTCTTCGTTCTTACCGTTGAATAGTTTTTTGCTGCGTGCAAAATCAATCACATCATGAGCATATACAACTTCTACCTCTGGGTTAAAAATCTTATCAAGATTTTTTGAACTTATAGATGTAGTTAAGTTCTCCATTTGAAAGGTGGTTATACGAGCATGATTAGCGTGGCCAGAAACGTATCCATCGGGAATACGTATTGCTACCCAAACGGCTCCCTTATTGGCGTTATAAGATTTTTTGGTCTTCTTGTCAACCTTCATATCGGTTCCTTTTCCAATCATCTCAAAAATCCACACCTCGTTGGGGTCTGACACAGAGAAGGATTCTCCTGAACTATAGTATCCATAGGTATTTACTAGCTCTGCCATTACCTTAATAGCTTCGCGGGCAGTTTTTGAACGTTGAAGTGCTAGGTACATCAATGAGCCGTAGTCAATTAATCCTGTGCTATCCTGTAAGGTTTCAATTCCACCATAGGTAGTTTCTCCTATAGAAACCTGGTACTCATTCATGTTTCCAACTACAGAGTATGTATGGGCAACCTGAGGAATTTCGCCCAAATATTTTCCAGTATCCCACTCATAAATTTTCATTAGTGTTCCAGCAGGGTAATCGGCTGCTGGTCTAAAATATAATTCACCGAAAAGATAATGTGAATCTGCTGCGTAGGTAATCATAGTTGAACCATCAACCGATGCACCTTTAGTTACAAGGAAATTGGTACATGCTGATGCTGGTTTTGCTATTAAACCTATTGCAATAACAACAAGCATTTTTACTGTGAGTTTTCTCATAGTTTTGAAGTTTTTAAAATTATCGGAATGACAAACCTAATATTTTTTTGATAAATTTTTGAACCAAGAGTTTAATTTGACCAATTTAATTTGAATGAATTAGTAGTAAAAACAACCGCTAATGGAATTGGTCTTAGCGCCTGTTACAGTGGCGAGAGCGCTATGCTGTTGTTCCATAAAGAGAACTCCTAAAAAGGCAAATATTAACGCCTCTTTAAAGTCGATTGTTTGTGAATCGGGAATTATAACTTCTTTGTTCGATTTTTGCTTAATTAGGCCGATTAGAAAAATATTTTTTGCACCACCCCCTGTAATCAATAAATTATTTCCTTTAATTTTATTGGTAGTGCTTGTTATTTGGTGTGCAATATGCTCATATGATGTTCGCAGCTTATCCTCTAACTTAATATCGGGAGTGCTTATTAGTGGCACTACATTTAACTCGAACCACTCTCGTCCAAGGGATTTTGGAAAATCAGCTTTGTAGTATTCTAAATCGTTTAGTTTTCCCAGAAGTTCATTGCAAACACTGCCTTGCTTGCCAAGTTCTCCATTAAAATCGTATTCCTTGCCCGCTTGGTTCGACAAGTAGTTCAGCAGCATATTGCAAGGCGATACATCGTAGGCAATTCTTTCTAAATTATTGTTGTCGAAACTTAAATTGGCTATTCCTCCTAGGTTAAGGCAAATATCGTATTCTGAGAATAGCAACTTATCTCCAATGGGTACAAGTGGAGCACCTTGTCCACCTCTGCAAACGTCTGATGAACGAAAATCAGAAATGCATGGTATCCCTGTTTCTGTTGAAATGGCGGAACCTTTGCCAATTTGGAGCGTGTATCCATTTTTCGGATTATGGAAAATGGTATGCCCATGCGATGCAATAAATGCAGGCATTCCTTTTGTTTCTTGTATAAATTCTTTTGTGGTTTTTCCTAACCAATGCCCATATTTATAGTCGAGTTCCGTGAGTTGTTCCCCATTTAAGTGAGGCGCACTTTCAAGCAACTCTCTAATAACCTTAGGGTAGGGAAGAGTAACTGCTTTAATTATGGAATATCTCCAAGTTCCATTTTCCTTTTTGTCGAAGGTGCATAAACAAATATCAAGCCCATCCAGCGAAGTGCCAGACATTAATCCGATGCAGGAGTATTGCTTATCCTTGCTGATTTGTAAAACCATTACTTGTTGGAGTAAACGCTGATAATAAGTTTTTTTGATGCTTTCTCAATAAGATTATACAAGGTATTTTTACTGGGGTCGATGTCGTTGTTGATTATTCCATCGAAGAATGATTGATCTAGGGTAATAATTTCTTCAGTGGTTGCATCACCTGTGCAGTTAGCCACCGGAATAATCCCCTTATCGGAGTATATTGTTAAGTTGATAGTAAGTATTGGTTTAATTTCATCACTTTTAAGATGAATAATTTGATTGGCGGAGTCGGGTTGTGATTTGGTAATGTATTTTGCTGAGAACTCAGGACTAAGGTCAATGTCAATTTTAATGTAGTATTTTGATTGCCCTTTGTTGAGGGCTTTATTTATGCCAATATCTGGAAATCCATAGTCGTCGTACGAGAATTTTTTCCCATAAGCATCAAGTGGTAGAAGTATCATTCCCACTTCGTTTTTAAGTTTTTCGCTTATTAAATCCCAAGCAGTGTAAATTATCTGATTGTCAACCCTATTAGCATTCTTATTTTTAGGTTCGTTGAAGTAACCGCTATAAGCATCAACTTTACTCCTATAGTCTGAGTTGATGTTTAACTTCAACGAGATGAGAGAAACCTCCTTTTTTCGATATTTTTGGGCAAATGTACTTTCGGAAATTACTATGCTTACTAGTATTATTGAGAAAATTATTAACTTTTTCATTGGATTTTGTTTTAAATAGTATTGTCTCTCCAAATATAGAACCATTTTCTTTAATAATGGCAATTAAAATGTTAATTAACTGTATTTGTTGTTCTTAGGTGTTTCCAACGGCGATGCGACCAAAGCCAATTTTCTGGATTTTTTCTAATTACCTCTTCTAACTTGTTCATGTATAGCTTGGTTAGTTCTCCATCGGCCATTTTTCTGGGATTTTCGACCAGCGTAGTGAGTTCAATTTCGTAGAAACCTCTTTTAACCCTTTGTATGTCAATAAATATTACAGGATAGTTATGGATTTTTGCATACTTTTCAGGCCCATGAATGCATGCTGTTTCCATATTGAAGAAATTAATCCAGTAGGATAATGAGGTATTGGATGGACTTTGGTCAGCAACCAGCAAGTATATACATTTCTGATTTTGATATTTTTTAAACGTGTCAAATGTACTTGAAGTTGGAGCCATAAGTGTTCCTCGTACGGAACGATTCCACTTCATAAACCAATCGATTAGTTTATTGCTCAATGCTTTGTAAATTGCTATTGGGTAGTGTTTTAACTGGATTCCTGCGGAAATGGCGCCCCATTCCCAATTCCCTGTATGCCCAGCAACACCAATAACGCTTTGTCCATTATTGTAATAATAATCAAGTAATTCCGGATTTAGAATTTTATGTCTTTTAATTATTTTACTATTTCGCATAGTAAAGCCCTTTAGGGCTTCTACGGATATATCTGCTAAGTTTTGGTAGATCCCTTTCTCTAGATTCACAAGTTCTTCTTCACTTTTTTCTGGGAAGGCGAGCCTAAGATTGCTGCGGGTCACTTTTACTCTATACTTAATTACTTTGTGCAGTATAAACGCCATTGCGTTGCTATACTTGTACATTATCCACCAAGGTTGAATGGCAACCAGTAAAATTGATGCGAGAAATAGTATGAAGTAGAATAGAGTTAACAAACTATGTTTTTTGCAAAGTTATTAATTACCAGAAAAACTCACACTTGAATTCTGATTTATTGTTTAGTTTATCAATAACCTCAAGTTTTAACGAATGCCATTTTTGCTTTGCAGTTTTATTACCATTGAGGTTATGGAGTAGTGTGTTTGTTTTTGGATCCCACTCAAAAAGAGCCCAGTTGTTATCGATATAGCCTATATATCCTGAAATGCCCGTACTGTCTTCTACGTGAAATCTGATTTGACTCTCATTCTCAATTCTGATTTTATCGGCAATATTCAAAGGTTTTATTTTTGGTGGAGTCGTGTCCATTGCAACAACATAGTTTCCAAATTTTGAGCACGATGTTTCGAGCGTACCGTCTATAAGTTTAGTGTCGCAGAACTCTGGACCTTTACCATTTAGGTAGGCAATAAAATATTTATCCAGAAGTTTAGAATTTAATGTCGGTTGTTTAATTCGTAATGTGAAACGTTTATGGATTGGAACTTTTGAACTGTTTATCTGATAGATATTTTGATATTTTTCGTTCGAACTTATGGAATGATTGAAGATAATGTTGTGGTATAGCGCATCTTTAGGAATTATTATATCGTAATTATCAGTGTTTATGATATGCTCTTTCTTGTAGTCTAGTAGTATTCCTTTGCCGTTTATGGTAGTTAATTTATTGTTGTTAGGCAAAGGTTCTCCTTTGATAATCAATTCAATGGTAGATGTGTTTTTGTAATGATCATCCAATTTAATGCTTATTCTGTAGGTTTTATTGGCTTCAATATCAATAAATCCCTTGGAATTTTCGGTTTTTAATCCGCTGAACTTATTGTTGTTATCACTCCATAGTTTAACAACTTCATCGTTAGCCAGTATTTTTGTTCTGTAATCAATAACGCTATTCACATACTTGGTTTCGGCAAACGAAAACGAATCCAAATTTAGAGTATAGCTCAAATGGTTGTTAACGGTTTGTGTTATTTGATGGAAGCCACAACGGTTGCTATTCTCATTAATGAAGTCAAATGCCTCAACGCCTATGCCTATTCTGCCTTGAGTTAAAATTGTATCGGAAACCTTGTAGTTATTCTTATTGCGAATAAATTTTAAGTTAGTGCGATTGAGGCTATCCATTAAGTAGCCAACACTATCGATTTGATATAGATAAACAGCTTTAATTGTTGGGGCTGAAGTGTCGGCACTTTTCCAACTAGGGAAAAATTTTAAAGGAGCAATTGGTGCTTGCGATGCGGTATGCCTAACCTCGTAATGGAGATGTGGTCCTCCCGACGATCCTGAGTTGCCTGATAACGCAATTACTTCGCCTTTTTCAACGGTTATCTCATCTCTCTTAGGGAAGAATTCAACCTCAAACGACTTCAGTGCATACTGCTCCCTCTCCACATACTTTGCAATTTTATCACTAAACCCATTAAGGTGAGCGTAAACAGTGGTAAGTCCATTGGGGTGTTCAATGTAGATAGTTTTTCCAAAACCTACAGGGCTAACCTTAATTCTTGACACAAAGCCTTTTTCGGAAGCGTAAATCCTATAACCCGTTTTACCGGCAGTTCTAAAATCGACTCCAGAGTGAAAGTGGTCAGTCCGAATTTCGCCAAATGACCCCGATATTGCAAGTGGTATAGCAAGCGGGTTGAATAGTTCAACGTTTTGACCAAGTAATGAATTGTAAAACAGAACTATACTTAATGATAATGTTAAAAATTTTGAGCGGAGAAACCTTTGCATCATAAACCGTTTTAAAGCCCTCAAATATATAAATCTTAAAGGACTTATGAATAGTTTACGGCTTTTTAAAAGCCTAAAAGTCTAATTCTTTTACTTTTAGCAATTAACGTTACACTTAGTGTCATAAAATTTTGTTTTTGATTTACCAATGATTAATTTTGTAGAACTTTATATGAGATATGAACGTTGACACAAGCGAAATAAGTAGCAAAATTAAACAAAAGATTCAGATACTTGTTTTTACCTATGAGAGGATAAAGCAGGATTATGAATTGCTTAAAGCTCAAAAGGCTGAGTTAGAGAATAAACTTAAAGCCAAAGAGCAAGCTTTTCAAGAGCTTGAGGAACGTTATTCTCGCTTAAAGTTGGCTAAGGCAGTTGAGGCATCCGATGCTGAAGTGCACGAGGCCAAAATTAAGGTTAACCGTATGGTGCGGGAAATTGACAAATGTATTGCTTTACTAAACAGATAGGCCAAGTATTGCTATAATGGAGGATAAATTTTCAATAAAAGTAAATGTTGCCGATAGGTATTATCCACTAAAGATTGAAAGATCTGATGAGGAGAAAATACGCAAGGCAGCAAAAATGATTAACGATAAAGTTCTCCAGTATAAGCAACGCTACACCGATAAGGATGTTCAGGATTTTTTGGCTATGGCAGCCTTGCAGTTTGTGATTAAACTTATTGAGTGTGAGGGAAAATTCGATAGTACAACTGTAACAGAGGAATTATCGGAGTTGGACGAATGGCTAGGTTCCTATATTGAAAAGCAAAACTTAAGTTCTTTCAAATAGCATTGCCCGCATTATTGCCTTAATATTTTTGCGAAACTCAACACTACAAAACTTGGAGTAGGACTCGTTCTGTCAAAGACAGGCCTTTTCACCGCTAGTTCGGGATTCCTGTTTGGGACGTTGGAAGTCTGACACAGATGGCCGCTCCACCCATGTTGAATTGGGGTTTCTACATAAAATTAGGGCGTAATGCGGGTTTTTTATATATTAACATTAAATAAATTTATTATGGGAATAAACATCATAATTGCAGCCTCAACCTTCATACTAGGTGGGTTTTTATCGTACTTGCTTTGGAGCAAGTTGCTTGCAAGCAAGCGCAATAAGATTGTACAAGAAGCAGAAACAGAGGCAGAGGTAATTAGAAAAGAAAAGATTTTACAAGCTAAAGAGAAGTTCTTACAGCTCAAAACTGAACACGAGAAAGTTATAACTGAGAAAAACTCAAGAATAGCCCAAACTGAGAATAAGATTAAGCAACGAGAGGTGCTTATAACTCAAAAAATTGAGGAACTTCAACGTAAGCATAAGGAGGTAGATGTTATTCGAGAGAATTTGAATGCTCAGGTGGAACTTATTGAAAAGCGTTCAGAGGAGCTGGACAAAATGCATAAAACTCAGGTTGATAAGTTAGAGGCTATTTCGGGTCTTTCTGCAGAAGATGCTAAAACACAATTAATTGAATCGTTGAAGGCTGAGGCTAGAACTTCTGCGATGTCATACATCAATGAGATTGTTGATGAAGCCAAAATGACTGCAGCTAAGGAATCTAAGAGAATTGTAGTTCAAACCATTCAGCGTGTTGCCACAGAGGCTGCAATTGAAAACTCGGTTACGGTTTTCAATATTGATTCTGACGAAATTAAGGGTAGAATTATTGGACGCGAGGGTAGGAATATTCGTGCTTTAGAAGCAGCAACTGGCGTTGAAATTATTGTTGACGATACCCCTGAGGCTATTATCCTTTCAGCTTTCGATCCTGTTCGTAGGGAAATTGCCCGTTTGGCTTTACACCAGCTCGTTACCGATGGTAGGATTCACCCTGCACGCATTGAGGAGGTTGTTCAAAAAGTACAAAAACAGGTTGAAGACGAAATTGTAGAGGTAGGTAAACGCACAACTATTGATTTAGGTATCCATGGTTTGCATCCTGAGTTAATTCGTTTGGTCGGTAAAATGAAGTATCGTTCCTCTTACGGACAAAATCTACTGCAGCACTCGCGCGAGGTGGCAAACCTTTGTGCTATCATGGCATCAGAACTAGGGTTAAATCCAAAAGTTGCTAAACGTGCAGGGTTATTACACGATATAGGTAAGGTGCCCGATGATGAGCCTGAATTGCCACACGCAGTTTTGGGTATGAAATTGGCTGAGAAGTATAAAGAGAAACCAGAGATTTGCAACGCCATTGGTTCTCACCACGACGAAGTAGAGATGACAACCTTGTTTGCGCCGATTGTTCAAGTTTGCGATGCTATTTCTGGCGCTCGTCCTGGTGCGCGTCGTGAGGTGGTAGAATCTTATATTAAGCGTTTGAAGGAGATGGAGGATATGGCGTTGTCCTATCCCGGAGTTCTCAAAACATTCGCAATTCAAGCAGGTAGAGAATTACGTGTAATTGTTGGAAGTGAAAAGATTTCCGACGATGAAGCAAATAAACTATCATTTGAGATTGCCAAAAAGATACAGGATGAAATGACATATCCTGGTCAAGTGAAAATTACGGTCATTCGGGAAACCCGAGCCATAAGTTACGCTAAATAAATAACTTAAGCCTGCGGTTGCAGGCTTTTTGCTTTAAACATTGTATAACTATGGAAAACAGGAATATTCAGATGTGCGACCTTAAAGGTCAATACAACAAAATTAAATCAGAAATTGATACAGCAATTCATCAAGTAATAGATAGCGCTGCATTTATAAAAGGTAAAGAGGTTAATCAATTTCAAGATGATTTAGCAAAATACCTTGGTGTAAAACACGTTATCGGGTGTGCAAATGGTACCGATGCTTTACAAATAGCACTAATGGCTTTGGGGCTAAAGCCTGGAGATGAGGTTATTACTCCCGATTTTACTTTTATAGCAACAGTGGAGGTTGTTGCTCTTTTAGGCATGATTCCTGTTTTAGTAGATGTTGATCCTACTAGTTTTACAATTGATATAAAGAAATTGGAGGAGGCTATAACTCCTAAAACAAAGGCAATTATACCTGTTCACCTATTTGGACAATGCGCCAATATGGATGAAATAATGCGTATTGCCAATAAACATAACATTTTTGTTGTTGAGGATAATGCTCAAGCATTAGGCTCCAATTACTATTTGGCTAACGGAACAACAGTAAAAGCAGGGACCATTGGCGATATTGGAACTACCTCGTTTTTCCCCTCTAAAAATCTTGGATGCTATGGTGATGGTGGTGCATTATTTACCAATAATGACGATTTAGCCAACGAAATTCGCTCTATTGCAAACCATGGAATGAAAGTGCGTTATCATCATGATAGGATAGGAGTTAACTCAAGGCTCGATACAATTCAGGCTGCCATACTCTCCATTAAACTTAAATACCTTGAGCAGTACAATACTGCAAGAATATCTGCTGCCGATTTTTACGATTCTAAGTTAAAGTCCTGTTCCCATTTGGTTGTCCCTAACCGGGTAAAATGGAGTAATCATATTTTTCATCAATACACACTTAGAGTTATAGATGCCAATAGAGATGATTTAATAAAGCACTTGGCCTCATTCGGAATACCATCAATGGTTTATTATCCAGTTCCTCTACATATACAGAAAGCTTTTGAACCTTATCGAACTTTTAATGGTAATTCATCTTATCCAGTGTCCGATTCCCTTGCAAATAGTGTAATTTCATTACCTATGCATACCGAAATGGATGAGGCGACCCTTAATTTTATTTGCGATAAGGTACTTTCGTTTTTCAAATAAACTATATTTGATAAAATTTATACGGATGGAAACAAACTTTTTTGCTCATGAAACCGCCGTAATAGATAGTGGTTCTGAGGTAGGCAGAGGAACAAAGATTTGGCACTTTAGCCATATTATGACTGGATGTGTAATTGGCGAAAATTGCAATATTGGGCAAAATGTGGTAGTATCTCCTGGCGTAACTTTAGGTAAGAATGTAAAGGTGCAGAACAATGTGTCGATATATACTGGTGTTATTTGCGACGATGATGTTTTCTTAGGTCCATCAATGGTTTTTACTAATGTAATAAATCCGCGTAGCGCTGTTAATCGCAAAAGCGAGTATATGAAAACGCATGTAAAGAAATCGGCAACAATTGGTGCAAATGCAACTATTGTGTGTGGTATTACTTTAGGTGAATATAGTTTTGTTGGAGCAGGTGCTGTGGTTACGAAAGATGTTAAGTCCTATGCTTTAGTGGTTGGCAATCCTAGCCGTCAGATTGGCTGGATGAGTGAATTTGGACATAGGCTTGAATTTGATGAGAATAACATTGCAATTTGTCCTGAGAGTGGACAGAAATATAGGTTAGAAGGAGAAAATGTTTCTAGAATTGAATAAACTATGAAGAATTTTGCATTAATTGGTGCTGCTGGGTTTATTGCACCGCGTCATTTAAAAGCTATAAAGGAAACCAATAATAATTTGCTTGCGGCCCTTGATAAGCATGATTGTGTTGGAATTATGGATAGTCATTTCCCTAATGCTGATTTTTTTGTAGAGTATGAGCGTTTCGATAGGCATATTGACAAATTAAAACGCCAAGGAACTAAAATAGATTATGTAAGTATTTGTACTCCAAACTATTTGCACGATTCTCATATCCGTTTTGCTCTTCGCCATGGGGCTGATGCCATATGTGAAAAACCAATTGTTTTGAATCCATGGAATATTGATGCTTTACAGGAGATTGAGCAAGAAACTGGTCGAAAAGTAAACACTATTCTACAGTTACGATTGCACCCTGCCATTATAGAACTTAAAAATAGAATTGAGCAGGGACCAAAGGATAAAATTTATGATATAGATTTAACCTACATCACTAGTCGTGGGCGTTGGTATTTTATCTCGTGGAAGGGTGATATTCAAAAGTCGGGCGGAGTAGCCACCAATATTGGTGTGCATTTTTTTGATATGCTTACTTGGATTTTTGGTGATGTTAAGGATAATAAAGTTCATGTATCAAACCCCGACAAGGCTGCAGGATACTTGGAACTCGAAAGGGCTAGGGTACGTTGGTTTTTAAGTGTTGATTATAACGATATTCCTCAGAATATTAAGGATAAAGGACAACGCACATTCCGTTCTATTACTATTGAAAATCAGGAGTTAGAATTCAGCGAGGGTTTTACCGATTTGCATACCAATAGTTACAAGGGAATATTGGCTGGAAATGGGTTTGGTTTAGCCGATGCAAAAAAATCGATACAAACAGTTTATAGCATAAGAAACACCTCGCCACTTGGTTTGGTTGGCGATTATCATCCATTTTGTAAAAATATCTTATAAATCTGTAAAATATGTATCAGGAACTGTTAGCAAAGAAAGAGAAACTGGCTGTAATTGGGCTTGGATACGTAGGACTTCCAATTGCCCTTGAGTTTGCTAGAAAATTATCCGTAATAGGTTTCGACATTAAACCCGATAGGGTTGAATTAATGAAAAAGGGTATTGACCCGAGCCGTGAACTCGATTCTGATGCATTTGCTGGGTGTGATATTGAGTACACAGCAAATCTAGACGATATCAGAAAGGCAAAATTCTATGTTGTTGCAGTTCCTACACCAATTGATGAGCACAATTTACCTGATTTAAAGCCCTTGCTTGCTGCAACACGAACGGTTGGCCAAGTTTTAAAAAAAGGTGATTATGTGGTTTATGAATCAACCGTATACCCTGGATGCACAGAGGAGGATTGTGTACCATTGTTGGAAGAGTTATCTGGGCTAAAATATATTACTGATTTTAAGGTTGGTTTTTCTCCTGAGAGAATCAATCCTGGCGACAAGGAGCATACTTTAACAACTATCAAGAAGGTTACATCCGGTTGTGATGCCGAATCGTCGGAAGAGATTGCTAAAACTTACGAATTAATTATAAAAGCAGGCATTCATCGTGCTAGTTCTATAAAAGTTGCAGAGGCTGCTAAAATCATTGAGAATACTCAGCGCGATATCAATATCGCTTTCATGAATGAACTCTCAATAATATTTAACCGTATGGGAATAAATACCTTTGAGGTTTTGGAGGCTGCCGGCACAAAATGGAATTTTCTTAGATTTTTCCCAGGTTTAGTAGGCGGACATTGCATAGGTGTTGATCCATACTATCTTGTATATAAGGCTAAAGAGGTAGGGTATCATCCCCAAATAATAAGTGCTGGGCGATTTATTAACGACTCAATGGGTGGTTATGTGGCCAAGCAAACTGTAAAAAAAATAATTACAGCAGACAAGAACCCTAAGGATGCTCGCGTGCTTATCATGGGTGTTACATTCAAGGAGAATGTTAGTGATATCCGAAATTCCAAGGTGGTAGACATCTATAATGAGTTAAAATCTTTTGGAATTGATAAAATTGATGTTGTTGATGCTTTTGCAGATGCTCACGAGGTTAAGGAGGAGTATGGTTTTGATATGGCAAACGAACAAACAGGAATGTACGATGCAATTATTGTGGCAGTGAGTCATTATCAATATTTAAATTTAACAGAATCGTGGTTTAAGCAATATGCGAGTGAACGATGCGTTTTTGTGGATGTAAAGGGTGTGTTTCGTTCTAGAATTAGTGAATTAACCTATTGGAGTTTATAATTTTTAATTTTAATTGATTTTTTATGTTGCAAGTTAAAAATATCTGCTGTATTGGCGCTGGTTACGTAGGTGGACCTACAATGGCTGTAATAGCCCTTAAAAATCCTAATATCAAGGTAAATGTTGTTGATATAAATTCCGATAGAATTGCCGCCTGGAATACTGACGATTTACCAATCTATGAACCCGGATTACTTGACGTAGTTAAACAAGCAAGAGGCAGAAACCTTTTCTTTAATACCGACATTGAAACCGGTATCAAAGAGGCTGATATGATATTTATTAGCGTTAATACTCCTACAAAAACATTTGGGGTTGGTAAAGGCCGTGCTGCCGATTTGCGTTTCGTAGAATTGTGCGCAAGGCAAATTGCCCAACTTTCAACTACCGATAAAATTGTTGTCGAAAAATCAACATTACCCGTTAGAACTGCTCAAGCGGTTAAAACAATACTTTCAGAAACAGGTAATGGCATAAAGTTTCAGGTGCTATCGAATCCCGAGTTTCTTGCAGAGGGAACTGCTATTCAAGATCTTATGCAGCCAGATAGAGTTCTTATTGGAGGAGATCAAACTCCAGAAGGCTTAGCCGCAATAGAGGCATTAACGTCTGTTTATGCTAGTTGGGTTGCTAGGGAGCGAATCATTCAAACCCGCCTATGGTCATCGGAATTATCAAAGTTAACTGCAAACGCATTTCTTGCACAGAGAATATCATCAATCAATAGCATTTCTGCTCTTTGTGAGGTTACCGGTGCCGATGTAGATGAGGTTGCCTATGCAATAGGTTCTGATAGTAGAATTGGTTCGAAATTCTTGAAATCATCCGTCGGTTTTGGAGGTTCTTGTTTTCAAAAAGATATCTTAAACCTAGTTTACTTGTGTGAGTACTTTGGTTTACCCGAGGCAGCAGCATACTGGGAGCAGGTTATTATTCTTAATGACTACCAGAAGCGTAGGTTTGCAATGAATATTATTCAAACACTTTTCAATACGGTGTCGGGTAAGAAAATAGCAATGCTTGGATGGGCATTTAAGAAGGACACCAACGATACACGCGAGAGCGCGGCCATTTACGTTTCTGACCATCTTCTGAATGATATGGCAAATGTTTATGTTTTTGATCCTAAAGTGCCTGAAAAAGAAATGTATGACGATCTGGATTATCTTGGTACAAGATCCAAGGATGAAAATCGCAAGTTGTTAAAAGTTGTAAATGACCCTTACGAGGCTTGTAAAGGAGCGCATGCTATTGCCGTAATTACTGAGTGGGATGAGTTTAAAACATACGATTGGAAAAGAATTTATGATGGAATGATGAAACCTGCTTTCATTTTTGATGGTCGGAATATACTTGATCATAAAAAATTAATGGAAATAGGATTTAAAGTTAAGGCTATTGGTAAATCGTATTAATCCTTGGTATTTCTATAAATCGAGACAATTGTATCCTAATTAGCTATGGCAAAAATCTTAGTAACAGGAACTGCTGGCTTTATTGGATTTCATCTTGCTCAAAAGTTGATAGAGCGGGGCGATGAGGTTGTGGGGTTGGATTGTATAAACGACTATTACGATATAAATCTAAAATACTCACGACTTCATAATACAGGAATAGAAAAGGATAAAATTACCTACGGGAAATTTGTTCAGAGTTCAAAGTATAAGAACTATAAATTTATTCAGTTAAAGCTTGAGGACAGAGATGCTATTCTAAAACTTTTTACTGAAGAAAGATTCGATAAAGTTTGCAATCTTGCAGCTCAGGCTGGGGTTAGGTATAGTATTCAAAATCCATTTACTTATATCGATAGTAATATTAATGGGTTTCTTAATATTCTTGAAGGATGTAGGCATAACAATATAAAACATCTAGTGTACGCCAGTAGTTCTAGTGTATATGGTTTGAATGAGAATATGCCTTTCTCCACAACTCATAATGTTGACCACCCAATTAGCCTTTATGCTGCAAGCAAAAAGAGTAACGAGCTTATGGCTCATACTTACAGTTACTTATATGGTATTCCAACAACCGGTTTGCGATTCTTTACAGTATATGGACCTTGGGGACGACCCGATATGGCTCTTTTTATTTTCGCGAAAGCAATAACCGAGGGTAAATCCATTGATGTTTTCAACAATGGTAATATGCAACGCGATTTTACTTATGTTGATGATATAGTGGAGGGGATAACTCGTGTTATAGACAACCTTGCTCGTAAAGATGATAAGTGGTCTGGAAAAGAACCTAACCCCGGCACATCGGTTGCTCCATACAAGATCTATAATATTGGGAATAGTTCTCCTGTGAAACTATTAGATTTTATAGAGGCTATAGAGAACGCATTAGGTAAAAAAGCCATTAAAAATTTTTTACCCTTACAGGCTGGAGATGTTCCTGCAACTTGGGCAGATGTTGATGATTTAGTTGAGAATTTAGGATATAAACCACAAACAACCATTCAGTATGGTATAAATCAGTTTATTGAATGGTATAAAGACTTTTATCTAAGCAGATAATTATGAAGCACCCATGTTTTGAAAAGCAAAAAAACACTAGTAATAAATTTACCCAAATGGGTGTTCCATTAAACCTTAAAAATTAAAACTTATCAAGATGAAAGGGATAGTACTTGCAGGAGGAGCAGGAACACGTCTGTATCCAATTACAAAAGGAGTTTCCAAACAGATGCTTCCTATCTATGACAAACCAATGATATATTATCCTATATCCGTTTTAATGCTAGCAGGTATTCGGGATATTTTGATAATATCAACACCCGAGGACTTACCCCATTTTAAAAGGTTGCTAGGCGATGGTTCTGATTTTGGTGTATTTTTTTCCTATGCAGAGCAACCAAAGCCAGAAGGGTTGGCGCAAGCATTCATTATTGGAGAGAAATTTATTGGGGATAATGATGTCTGCATGGTTTTGGGCGATAATATATTTTACGGGCATGGTTTTTCTGAACTCTTGAAGAGAGCAAAGAGTAACGTTGAAGTAAATAGAAAGGCTACCGTTTTTGGCTATTATGTTAACGATCCTGAGCGTTACGGTGTTGCTGAGTTCGATTCAGTAGGTAATGTTGTTTCTATCGAAGAAAAGCCTAAACAGCCAAAATCGAACTATGCCGTAGTAGGACTTTATTTTTACACCAATGATGTTGTTCGTATCGCCAAAGCTATTAAGCCTTCGGCTAGGGGCGAGTTAGAAATTACAACCGTTAATCAGGTCTACCTTAAAAACGATCAACTTGGTGTTGAATTGATGGGTCGAGGTTTCGCCTGGCTTGATACTGGCACACACGATTCGTTAATTGAAGCAAGTAATTTTGTGGAAACTATTGAGCATAGGCAAGGACTAAAGATTGCTTGTTTGGAGGAGATTGGATTTGAGAAAGGTTGGCTAACAAAAGAAAAAATGCTCGAGGTCGCAAAGCCAATGGAGAAGAATCAATATGGACAGTATTTAATCAAATTAGCAAATACAAAATAATGAAAAACATACTTATTACCGGAGGTGCAGGTTTTATAGGTTCTCACGTAGTGAGACTTTTTGTGAAGAAATACCCCAACTATAAAATTATAAATCTTGATAAATTAACCTATGCAGGTAATTTAGAGAATTTGACTGATATTGAAAATGCTCCGAATTATAAGTTTATAAAGGCTGATATTTGCGATTATTCTCAATTATTAACAATTTTTTCTGAAAATAATATTGATGGAGTAATCCATTTAGCAGCTGAATCGCACGTTGATCGCTCAATTACCGATCCTTTTGCTTTTGCTCAAACAAATGTAATGGGAACCTTGGCATTGCTTCAAGCTGCAAAGGAAAGTTGGAAGGGTAATATGGATGGTAAATTATTTTACCATGTATCCACTGATGAAGTTTATGGATCGTTAGAAAATGAAGGTTTTTTTTATGAAACAACACCTTATAGCCCACAGTCTCCCTACTCTGCTTCAAAAGCAAGTAGCGATCACTTTGTAAGAGCCTATGGTAATACTTTTAAACTGCCATTTGTTATTACAAATTGTTCTAACAATTATGGCCCCAATCAATTCCCCGAGAAACTTATTCCTCTTTTTATCAATAATATTAGAAACAATAAACCACTTCCGGTTTACGGCAAGGGTGAGAATGTAAGGGATTGGCTTTATGTAATTGACCATGCTAATGCAATCGATAAGGTTTTTCATAGTGGTAAGGTCGGTGAAACTTACAATATTGGTGGATTTAACGAATGGAAAAACATTGAATTAATAAAAGTGATTTGTAAGGTGATGGATAAGAAATTAGGAAGGGCGTTTGGTACTTCCGAAAAACTAATTACTTATGTTACTGATAGAGCTGGTCACGATTTAAGATATGCCATAGATGCCACCAAAATAATGAATGAGTTAGGTTGGAAGCCTTCGCTTCAGTTTGAGGAGGGAATAGAGTTAACTATCGATTGGTATATTCAAAATGAGGACTGGTTAAATCATGTTACAAGTGGCAATTACCAAAATTACTATGTCGAAATGTATAGGAATAGATAATTCTTGACCAAATCCTCTCTTTCTTGAAGTATATAATAATTTTGTTAATACACTATTAGTAATTTATTTTTAGTGACAGATTTATATCTAACTCGGTTTTGTAAGATTAATATTTTCAAAAGTATAACTACCACTGGTGTCATACTTTTGAAAGTATTGTTTTCTCGCTTAATTAAATAAACGGCATGATAGAATTTATTGGAAATTTAATCAACAATGCATAAAATTCTTGTTACAGGTGGCGCTGGGTATATAGGTTCGCATACAGTTTTAGAGTTGATGAATTCTGACTACGAGGTTGTGATTGTTGATAATTTCTCCAATTCTAATCCAAAATCAATTGATGGTATTGAGCGTATTGTTGGTCGGAGACCAGTATTGATTGAGGCAGATTGTTCAGATTACACCCAAATGCTGGAGTTATTCAAAAAGCATAATGATATTGAAGGAATTGTCCATTTTGCAGCGTTAAAGGCTGTAGGCGAGAGCGTTGAAAAACCACTGTCTTATTACAAAAACAATACACTCTCTATTATAAATTTATTGTCATTGTTAAGGGAGTTTGGTGGTAAGCATTTTGTGTTTTCAAGTTCATGTATGGTTTATGGTCAACCCGATATCTTACCTGTTACCGAGTTGACACCACTTAAACCTGCGTTATCTCCCTACGGTAATACGAAAAAGATTGGAGAGGATATTATTAAGGATGCAGTTTTGGCTAACACCAATATTTCAGCAATAGCTTTGCGGTATTTTAATCCGATTGGAGCGCATCCTTCCACAGAGATTGGTGAGTTGCCTCTAGGCAAGCCCGATAACTTAGTACCATTTATTACACAAACTGCTGCTGGCATACGTCCAAAACTTCAGATATTTGGAGATGACTACGATTCGTCCGATGGAACAGCCATTCGTGATTATTTCCACGTGATGGATTTAGCCAAAGCGCATGTTTTAGCACTAGATAGACTTTTTAAGGGTTCTAACAAAAGTAACTTCGAAGTTTTCAATGTTGGTGCGGGAAAAGGCGTAACAGTGCTGGAGATTGTTAAGGCGTTCGAGAGAGTTTCGGGAGTGAAGTTAAACTACGAGATTGTTGGACGTAGAGCAGGAGACCCTGATAAGGTTTGGGCTGACACTTCATTGGCTGAAAGTGAATTGGGTTGGAAAGTTAAAAGTACCCTGGAAGATGCTTTATTAACCGCTTGGAACTGGGAAAAGAAGGTTCGAGGGATTTAATCCGTGATTTTATAAGAGATCCCGTCATGCTGAACTTGTTCAGCATCCCTCTGAATAAAGGAAGACCCTGAAACAAGTTCAGGGAGACAGGTTATCATTGAACAACTTAAGAGGAGCATCCGCTCCTTTTGTCGTTTATGTTTATCAGCATCAAAATAAATCCTAATGAATCGGTTGAAATAGGGTAATTTTGACCGCCAATATTTTGGCAAATTTGTTTAATAACTTAAATCATTTAAAATGAACAAAAAGTATTTAGTTAATGAGCAGTTCGGCTATTTCAGAAAATGGTC
>JAKQKB010000236.1 GCA_029560875.1 Bacteroidota bacterium
GCCAACGGCGTAAGAGCTTGGCAGGCAAGGGCTCTTGGTCCTGGATCCTACTTTGCTACAGGAGAATCGTACCCCAATAGAACTGCAGATATAAAGTTGGAAGCTAACCTTGAGTATCGGTTTAAGGTTTTTTGGCAACTGGAGGGAGCGTTATTCTTTGATGCTGGTAATATCTGGTCACTCCCAGGAGTAGATACTCGCGAGGGGGCAATATTTGATGCAAAGGAATTTTACAAGCAGGTTGCCTTAGGTAGCGGTATAGGAATTAGGATGAACCTTGGATTTTTTACTATTCGTACAGATTTTGGTTATAAGGTATACGATCCGGCAAAAGATCCCTCAAGCGATTTTAGACCATGGGTTCCTTTACAACAAAAGTTTATGTGGAAGGATTTTAACTTCAACTTTGGTATAGGCTATCCATTCTAGTTTTTATTGACTTCAATTGATATTTGTTGTAGGTTTGTGTAAACGTAAAAACTTTACCCAAAATGAATATTGATAAGATAGTCGAATTGCTGGGCGAAAAATCCAGTTTTTTGCTCAATCACAAATGTTCTACTGTTAGTAAAGAACATCTAAATCTCCCTGGCCCTGATTTTGTTGAGCGTGTGTTTTATCACACCAATCGTTCCCCACAGGTCTTACGTAGTTTGCAATCAATGTATAGTCATGGCCGATTATCAGGAACCGGGTATCTTTCTATTCTTCCTGTCGATCAAGGAATTGAGCATAGCGCAGGAGCATCCTTTGCACCAAACCCTATTTATTTTGATCCGGAGAATATCGTGAAGTTGGCTATTGAGGGAGGGGCAAACGCAGTAGCGTCTACCTTTGGTGTTCTTGCTTCGGTTTCTCGTAAATACGCACATCGCATTCCATTTATTGTTAAAATTAACCATAACGAGTTGCTAACCTATCCAAATAAGTACGATCAAATTATGTTCGGTTCGGTTGAGGAAGCATGGAATTTAGGTGCAACTGCTGTTGGTGCAACTATTTATTTTGGTTCCGATGAAAGTACACGTCAAATAGTTGAGGTTGCACAGGCCTTTGAGCGTGCTCACGAACTGGGTATGGCCACGGTACTTTGGTGCTACCTTCGTAATAATGCATTTAAAAAAGATGGCGTCGATTATCATTTAGCAGCAGATTTAACTGGTCAAGCCAACCATCTAGGGGTAACACTTCAAGCCGATATTATTAAGCAAAAGTTACCTGAAACTAACGGTGGTTTTAAAGCGATTAGCTTTGGAAAAACTCACGATAAGGTGTACTCTCAACTATCATCTGATCACCCTATTGATTTAACAAGGTATCAGGTTATAAACTGTTACAACGGTAGGGCTGGATTAATTAATTCGGGTGGTGCATCCAGTGGGGCAAGCGATTTGGCTGAGGCCGTTTTTACTGCCGTTGTTAACAAACGTGCGGGCGGAATGGGGTTAATTAGTGGCCGTAAGGCATTTCAGAAATCAATGGACGAAGGCGTAAAAATTCTTAACGCAATTCAGGATGTATACTTGGAATCAAAGATAGATATTGCATAGCAAACTAATGTTATTCTGTACTCACATACCGCAAAGACTAAATGGTATGTGAGTATTTAGTGAATTGATTTTTTTATTCATAGTATGAAAAATAGAATATTAAAAGGTAGAATAAAGCACTTTCTAACATACTCCAAAAGCGAAAAGAATGGAACAATAGTTCTGTCAGTTATTCTCCTTATACTAATTATTGCTTCGTTTGTTTATCGTCCAATCTCATCATCGAACTTTGTTGATAAAGAAACCTATGAAAAGATTGATAGTTTCTTTACGTCAGTCCAATACTCTGAACCTGACGATGAACTTAACTCTAAACGAAATGTTTTGTTTGAAGAGTTACCTATCTCCAAAGAGTTTAAATCATTCTACTTTAATCCAAATACTATTAGCATTGATAGTTTGGTAGATTTGGGTTTATCGCCCAAGCAAGCACAGGTAGTAATTAACTATCGTAATAAAGGTGGACGATTTAAGACTCCCGATGATCTTTCAAAGATCCATGTAATTGATTCATTCACATTTAAGCGATTAAGACCATGGGTGCAGATAACCTCAATTAACCAAACCGATAGTTCTCGGGCTCAAACTCCGACGGAACAGGTAATTGTTGAAATTAACTCTGCTGATTCAGTTGCATTAACTAAAATTAGGGGTATTGGCAGATCATTTGCCCGACGAATTGTGTTGTATAGAAATTCGCTGGGGGGATTTTACTGTACAAATCAACTGTTGGAAGTTTATGGGTTGAATCCTGAAGTAGTTAAATCAATTCAGGAGAATATTTATATCGATAGTTCTCTAATCCGAAAACTTAATCTAAATTTGATAAGCTACGAGGAGTTGAAGGGGCACCCTTATATTACAGATTATCAGGCTAAATCAATCATATACTATAGGAGTAAACGAGGTTCTATAGGCAATGTTGCGGAGTTATTGGATAACAAACTTCTGCCTAAAGATAGATATGAGAAAATTAAACCCTATTTTACTGTTAAGTAGGAATGCTCTAAAATACTGGACTTTCGAAGAGAGTGTGATTGGAAATAAAAAAAAATCGCAAAAACATTTTGAAAAAAATATAAGAAAGCATAATTTTGCACCTCATAAAATTTTACAAACATGATTATAGTACCAATTAAAGAAGGCGAAAATATTGAAAGGGCTCTCAAAAAATTCAAACGTAAATTTGAGAAAACTGGCATTATGAAAGAACTACGTGCACGTCAGGCGTTTACCAAGCCTTCTATTGAGCGTAGAGAAGAAATAAAGAAAGCCATTTACATCCAAAACCTACAAAGGACTGAGGAGTAAAATTTAACATTCTTTGAGTGCATAATCAGGCTTTTTTTTGCCTGATTTTTTTTGTTTTTCTCAACAAAACAATTATATTGCATTCAATGAATATGCTGGCTTCCTTTTTAAAATATCTTGAAATTGAGAGAGGTTACTCTGCCTACACACTCCGTTCCTATGGAGATGATGTTAGGCAGTTTATGCTATTCTGTGGTTTAGATCCCGAAAATGCAGATTACTCTTCATTAACTCATCGTCACGTTCGGGCTTGGGTGTCAAATATGATATCTCAAGGTGTTACTCCTCGGAGCGCAAATAGAAAATTATCTTCATTGCGTTCATTCTTCAAGTTTCTAATTCGTGAAGGAGTTGTCAAAACCAATCCCTTAAGTAAGGTTGTATCTCCCAAAATAAGTAAGCGCCTGCCAGAGTTTGTTCCTGAATCGGATATGAGCAAGCTGGAACCCGAGGTGCTTTTCGATAATACCTTCGAGGGGCAACGCAATCTTCTAATTATCACACTTTTTTATATGACAGGGATGCGCTTATCTGAATTGGTTGGGCTTAAAACCGATTCAATAAGTTTAGCATCGGATTCTGTAAAGGTGATAGGTAAAGGCAACAAGGAACGGTTAATTCCTATCCATCCCGACCTAAAACCTATTATAAATAAATATAATGATGTTCGAAAGGAGGTTGATATAAACAGTTCACAGTCATATTTTCTTACTACAAAAGGTGAACCTGTTTATCCAAAACTTGTTTATAAAGTAGTAAAGCACTACCTATCCATGATAACCCCATTGCAGAAACTCAGTCCCCATGTATTAAGACATACCTTTGCAACTCATTTGCTCAACCACGGGGCAGATTTGAATGCTATAAAGGAACTGCTCGGACATGCAAACTTATCTGCAACACAGGTTTATACACATAGCACTTTCGAGAAGTTAAAACGTAACTATAACCAAGCTCATCCGCGAGCTTAAATTTAAAAGGAGGATTTGTTATGAACATCAAGATTCAGTCAATTAAGTTTGATGCAGACAAGAAGTTAACTGATTTTATCGAGAAAAAAGTTAGCAAGCTTGAGCGTTATTTTGACAACATTGTTGATGCTGAAGTTTTTCTACGATTGCAGAACAGCCAAGAATTGGATAATAAAGTGGCTGAGATTAGGCTTAAGGTTCCAGGTTCCGAACTGTTTGCTCAACGTCAATCTAAAACTTTCGAGGAGGCTGTTGACGATTCAATCGATGCATTAAAAATTCAAATCCAAAAGCATAAAGACAAGTTACGCGGGATTTAGAATCCAGTTAAAATATTACACTGTTTAATGCAAGCCCCTTAACAGGGGCTTTTTTACATCTGAGTGCTCAATTCCTAATCTTCTCATTATCAGCAATACTTTTAAATCGTATCAATTTATCACGAAAAAAAGAAAAATAATTTTGCACGATTGCAAAATTGTTATACATTTGCAATCCGATTTTGAGAGGTAAACGTTCATTGAATCCTTTTAATCTTTGACACAACGCCGATGTAGCTCAGTTGGCCAGAGCAGCTGATTTGTAATCAGCTGGTCGGGGGTTCGAATCCCTCCATCGGCTCAAAGAATTAAAAAATGTTGGGGAGATACCAAAGCGGCCAACTGGGGCAGACTGTAAATCTGCTGGCGTATGCCTTCGTAGGTTCGAATCCTGCTCTCCCCACCAATATAGGCGTTATTGATTCAGCGCTACCCAAAACGTTAAGTTTTGATGCGAAAGTCGGTAACTATAAGCGGGAGTAGCTCAGTCGGTAGAGCATCAGCCTTCCAAGCTGAGGGTCGCGGGTTCGAGTCTCGTCTCCCGCTCTGCCTATAGGCCGATGTAGCTCAGGGGTAGAGCACTTCCTTGGTAAGGAAGGGGTCGCGAGTTCAATTCTCGCCATTGGCTCAAATATAATGAATATCAAGTTTTTAAATTCTAATCAAATAAATACCTGAAGTTATGGCTAAAGAAAAATTTGATAGGTCGAAACCTCACGTGAACATTGGTACTGTCGGTCACGTTGACCATGGTAAAACAACTCTAACCGCTGCAATTACTAAAACTCTTGCAGAAAAGGGTCTATCAGAGTTCCGTTCTTTCGATTCTATCGACAATGCTCCTGAGGAGAAAGAGAGAGGTATCACTATTAATACCGCTCACGTTGAGTATTCAACTGCTAACCGTCACTACGCTCACGTAGACTGTCCAGGTCACGCTGACTACGTAAAGAACATGGTTACTGGTGCTGCTCAAATGGACGGTGCTATCATTGTAGTTGCTGCTACTGATGGTCCTATGCCTCAAACCCGTGAACACATTCTACTTGCTCGTCAGGTGAACGTTCCTCGTATCGTTGTTTTCCTTAACAAATGCGATATGGTGGAAGATCCTGAGATGCTTGAGTTAGTAGAAATGGAAGTTCGCGAACTTTTGAATTTCTATCAATTCGATGGCGACAACGCTCCTGTTATCCGTGGTTCTGCTCTAGGTGCACTTAACGGTGAACCAAAATGGGTTGAGAAAGTTATGGAGTTAATGGATGCTGTTGATACCTTTATTCCAATTCCTCCTCGTGATAACGAAAAGCCTTTCCTAATGCCTGTTGAGGACGTGTTCTCAATCACTGGTCGCGGTACTGTTGCTACTGGTAGAATTGAAACTGGTGTTATCAACACAAGTGATGAGGTTGAGTTAGTTGGTTTAGGTGCTGAGAAGAAAAAATCAGTTGTAACTGGTGTTGAGATGTTCCGTAAGATTCTTGACCGTGGTGAAGCTGGTGATAACGTAGGTCTTCTTCTACGTGGTGTTGACAAGAACGAGATTAAACGTGGTATGGTTATTGCAAAACCAGGTTCAATCACTCCTCACACTAAATTCAAAGCTGAGATCTACGTTTTGAAGAAAGAGGAAGGTGGACGTCACACTCCATTCCACAACAAATATCGTCCTCAGTTCTACCTACGTACACTTGACGTAACTGGTGAGATTACTCTTCCAGAAGGTGTTGAGATGGTAATGCCTGGCGATAACGTAACTATTACAGTTGAACTTATCTACCCAGTTGCTATCAACCAAAACCTACGTTTCGCTATCCGCGGAGGTGGACGTACCGTTGGTGCTGGTCAGGTAATTGAAATTGTAGAATAATACCAACAAGGTTGATAGGTGTAAATCCTATCAACCTTATACACGGGTGTAGCTCAGTTGGTAGAGCATCGGTCTCCAAAACCGAGTGTCGGGCGTTCGAGTCGCTCCTCCCGTGCTAAAATAATCTTTGTTTATCATGAAGATAACACAATACTTTCACGAAGTTTACACCGAAATGGTGCAAAAAGTTTCGTGGCCAACATGGAAAGAACTTCAATCCAGTGCTTTAATTGTTATGATAGCTTCCCTATTAATAGCACTGGTGGTATTCGTTATGGACATCAGTTTTGAGAACATGATGAAGGTTATCTACCGAATGCTTAACTAATACTCGGACTAAGGACTGAAATGGAAGAGAATGTAAAGAAATGGTATGTTCTTAGGGCCATTGGGGGAAAAGAGAAGAAGGTAAAGGAGTACGTTGATAACGAAATTAATCGTTTGAAACTACAGGACTTTATCTCTCAAGTTCTTATTCCTGCTGAGAAAGTTTACCAAATTAGAAATGGTAAAAAAATCAGCAAGGATAGAATTCTTTACCCTGGCTATGTCCTAATTGAGGCAGCATTGGTAGGTGAAATTCCTCATATTTTGAAAAACATCCCCAACGTTATGGGCTTTTTAGGTGATCCTAGAACAGGTGATCCTATGCCTCTTCGTACAGCCGAGGTGAATCGAATCCTTGGAAAGGTTGATGAGTTAGTCGATAGCGAGGAGGAGTTGAATGTTCCTTACTACGTAGGTGAAACAGTTAAGGTAATAGACGGACCGTTTAATTCCTTCTCTGGTATCATCGAAGAAGTAAACGAAGAGAAGAAGAAGCTGAAGGTTATGGTGAAAATCTTCGGCCGAAAAACTCCACTGGAGTTAAGTTTTATGCAAGTAGAAAAGGAGTAAAAACTAAAGAGCACAAGCATTATGGCTAAGGAAGTTGCTGGATTTATAAAGCTCCAGGTTAAAGGTGGTGCGGCTAACCCATCACCGCCAATTGGTCCTGCTCTTGGTTCTAAAGGAGTAAACATTATGGAGTTCTGCAAGCAATTCAATGCAAGAACTCAATCACAAGCGGGTAAGGTTTTACCTGTAGTGATTACTGTTTACAGCGACAAGTCTTTCGACTTTGTTGTGAAAACCCCTCCCGTACCAGTACAGTTGCTTGAAGTTACCAAGCTACAAAGTGGTTCGGCTGAGCCAAACAGGAAAAAAGTTGCCTCAGTAACCTGGGAACAAGTTAGGCAAATTGCGCAAGACAAGATGCCCGATTTGAACTGCTTCACTCTGGAGTCTGCGATGAAGATGGTAGCAGGTACAGCCCGGAGCATGGGTATAACTGTAACTGGAGAATTCCCAGTTAATTAACATTAAACCTCTTTTGCGCAATGACAAAACTGACTAAAAACAGGAAGATTGCTCTGTCGAAAACCGATGCTAATAAGCAATACAAACTTTCTGAAGCAGCAGCACTGTTGAAGGAGATTACCTACACTAAATTCGATGCATCGGTAGATATCGATGTTCGCTTAGGTGTAGACCCACGTAAAGCAAACCAAATGGTTCGCGGTGTGGTTACTCTTCCTCACGGTACAGGTAAAAAGGTACGCGTTTTGGTACTTTGTACACCTGACAAAGAAGAAGCTGCGAAACAAGCAGGAGCCGACTATGTAGGTCTCGATGAGTATATCGAGAAGATTAAAGGTGGATGGACTGATGTAGACGTTATTATTACTATGCCAACAGTTATGGCAAAGATTGGCGCACTAGGTCGTGTTTTAGGTCCACGTGGTCTTATGCCTAACCCAAAGAGCGGAACTGTTACTATGGAAGTTGATAAAGCTGTTAATGAGGTTAAGCAGGGTAAGATTGACTTCAAGGTTGATAAGTTCGGTATTATCCACTCATCAATCGGGAAGGTTTCATTCGATCCTGAGAAAATCGTCGACAATGCTATGGAGTTTATCAACACTATTATTAAGTTGAAACCAACATCGGCAAAGGGTACTTATATTAAGAGTATCTATATTTCAACAACGATGAGCCCTGGTTTATCCATAGACACTAAGTCAATCTCAGCGGCGAATTAATAACCGTATCACAGACCCAATTTACTATGAGAAGGGAAGATAAAAATTTATTGATTGATAAGCTTACCGAGCAGATTAAACATTATCCTCATTTTTACCTTGCGGATACTTCGGAACTAAATGCTGAAGTAACTAGCAAACTTAGAAGAGTTTGCTTTGAGAAGCAGGTAAAATTGGTTGTGGTAAAAAATACCCTTCTGAAGAAAGCCTTAGAGCGTAGCGGAAAATCTGATTTTTCTGCAATTTTCGAAACGCTTAAAGGGTCTACTTCAGTAATGTTTACTGAAACTGGTAATGTACCAGCTAAGCTGATCAAGGATTTTCGTAGAGAATTTCCAAAACCCTTACTGAAAGCTGCCTTTGTAGAGGAGTCAATATACGTAGGTGAAAACCAACTAGAAGCACTTGCATCGCTTAAGAGCAAAAACGAGCTTATTGCCGATGTTATTGCACTGTTACAATCACCTGCCAAGAATGTTGTTTCTTCACTACAGTCTGGTGGAAGTATTCTATCTGGTGTTGTTAAAACACTATCTGAAAAGGAAAAATAATTTTAGTTTAAAATCAATTTAAATACTTAGCAAAATGGCAGATCTTAAAAAATTTGCAGAAGACTTGGTAAACTTGTCAGTTAAAGAAGTTAACGAATTAGCCAAGATTCTAAAAGACGAATACGGCATTGAACCTGCTGCAGCCGCTGTTGCTGTTGCCGCTGCACCTGCTGCTGGTGGTGCTGCACCTGCTGAAAAAACTTCATTTGATGTTATTCTAAAATCAGCTGGTGGTGCTAAACTTCAAGTTGTTAAATTAGTAAAAGAACTTACTGGTTTAGGACTTAAAGAAGCTAAAGACCTTGTAGATGCTGCTCCAAAAGCAGTTAAAGAAGGCGCTTCTAAAGAAGAAGCTGAGTCTCTTAAAGCACAACTAGAAGAAGCTGGAGCAGAAGTTGAACTTAAATAGCACAAGCCTATATTAGGTATAAGGTTTAGAATCTATGAAAATAGATTCTAAGCCTTTTTATTGTTATGTTTTACGGTTCAACAAATTCCAACGCAATGTCTCAAAATAACAATAACATCAGAATTAACTTCTCTAAAACAAAGAGTCGTTTTGATTATCCTGACTTCTTGGAGATTCAACTAAAGTCTTTTGTTGAATTCTTTCAGTTAGGAACAACACCTGAAGAGAGAAAGCATGAGGGGCTTTTTCAGGTATTTTTAGAGAATTTCCCTATTACCGATACCAGAAACAACTTTGTTCTGGAATTTCTTGATTATTATGTAGATCCTCCTAGATATTCCATTGAGGAATGTTTGGATAGAGGATTGACCTTTAGCGTTCCGCTTAAGGCAAAATTAAAACTTTACTGTACCGACCCTGAGCATGAGGATTTCGATACTGTGGTTCAAGATGTTTACTTGGGCACTATTCCTTACATGACTCCAAGGGGAACTTTTGTTATTAATGGCGCTGAGCGTGTGGTTGTTTCCCAACTTCACCGTTCACCAGGCGTATTCTTCGGTCAGAGTGTGCATCCTAATGGTACAAAACTTTACTCAGCACGTATTATTCCTTTCAAAGGATCGTGGATTGAGTTTGCTACCGACATCAACAACGTGATGTACGCCTATATCGATCGGAAGAAGAAGTTACCTGTAACAACTTTGTTGCGTGCCATTGGTTACGAAAGCGATAAAAATATTCTTGAAATATTTAATTTGGCTGACGAAATTAAAGTTTCTAAAGTAAACATTAAGAAGGTTGTTGGCCAACGACTAGCCGCTCGCGTTTTAAAAACATGGGTTGAAGACTTCGTTGATGAGGACACTGGAGAGGTAGTTTCCATCGAACGTAACGAGGTTATTCTCGATCGTGAAACCGTTATTGAGAATGAACACGTAGATGCCATTGTTGATTCGGGTGCTAAGTCGATCCTTATTCACAAAGAGAACCAGAGCATATCTGATTTTGCCATTATTTATAATACGCTGCAGAAAGATCCCTGTAACTCTGAAAAAGAGGCTGTGGTTCATATATATAGGCAGCTCCGTAACTCCGAGCCACCCGATGAGGCTACTGCCCGCGACGTTATTGAGAAATTATTCTTCTCTGATAAACGTTACGATTTAGGTGAGGTTGGACGTTACCGTATCAATAAAAAACTTAATCTAAATACAGCGTCGGATACCAAGGTACTTACAAGAGAAGATATCATCGAAATCATCAAGTATTTGATTGAACTAATCAACTCAAAGGCAGATGTTGATGATATTGACCACTTAAGTAACCGTCGTGTTCGTACAGTTGGTGAGCAGTTAGCTGCTCAGTTCAGCGTTGGTTTAGCTCGTATGGCTAGAACAATTCGCGAGAGAATGAACGTTCGCGATAACGAGGTGTTTACCCCAATAGATCTTATTAACTCTAAGACTCTATCGTCGGTAATTAACTCGTTCTTTGGTACCAACCAACTTTCGCAATTCATGGATCAAACCAACCCTCTTGCTGAGATGACCCACAAGCGTCGTCTTTCGGCATTAGGACCAGGAGGTTTGTCTCGTGAGCGCGCAGGTTTCGAGGTTCGCGACGTACACTATACACACTACGGACGTTTATGTCCAATTGAAACTCCTGAAGGACCAAACATCGGTCTTATTTCTTCGCTTTGCGTATTTGCTCGTATTAACGATTTAGGTTTCATTGAGACTCCTTATCGTAAATCGGATAACGGAAAAGTTGGATTAACCAACGACGATGTTATTTACTTGAGCGCAGAAGAGGAAGAAGCAAAAATTATTGCTCAGGCAAATGCTATTTTAACTGACAATGGTGAATTTGTAAATCCAAGGGTTAAGGCTCGTTATGAGGGTGATTTCCCTCTTTCTGAGAAAGAGACTGTGGATTTGATGGACGTTGCTCCAAACCAAATTGCATCTATTGCGGCATCACTTATTCCTTTCCTTGAGCACGATGATGCAAACCGTGCGTTGATGGGATCGAACATGATGCGCCAGGCTGTACCTCTACTTAACCCTGAGGCTCCAATTGTTGGAACAGGCCTTGAGGCTTCGGTTGTTAGCGATAGCCGTGTACAAGTTGTTGCTGAGGAGGATGGTATTATTGATTATGTTGATGCTGAGGAGATTATAGTTCGTTATAATAGGACTGAGGATGAGGTTTTTGCTAGCTTCGATCCTGAATTAAAGCGTTACAAACTTCCTAAGTTCAAGAAAACAAACCAGAATACATCTATCACCTTAAAGCCAATTGTTAGAAAAGGTCAGGAGATTAAGAAAGGCCAAATTCTAACCGAAGGTTATGCAACTCGCAACGGTGAATTAGCGCTAGGTAGAAACCTTAAAGTGGCATTTATGCCCTGGAAAGGTTATAACTTTGAGGATGCTATTGTTATCAGCGAGCGTTTGTTGCGCGACGATATGTTTACATCAATCCACATTGATGAGTATATCCTTGAGGTGCGCGATACCAAGAGAGGTATGGAGGAGTTAACTTCCGATATTCCTAACGTTTCCGAAGAGGCAACTAAAAACCTCGATGAGAATGGTATGATTCGCATTGGTGCTAATGTGGTTCCTGGCGATATTCTTATTGGTAAGATTACTCCTAAGGGAGAGTCTGATCCAACTCCAGAGGAAAAACTTCTTCGTGCTATCTTTGGAGACAAAGCCGGTGATGTTAAAGATGCATCATTAAAAGCATCTCCTTCGCTATATGGAGTTGTGGTTGACAAGATGCTCTTCTCGCGT
This sequence comes from Bacteroidota bacterium, assembly GCA_029560875.1. GTDB lineage: Bacteria > Bacteroidota > Bacteroidia > Bacteroidales > Tenuifilaceae > SB25. The sequence continues at coordinate 11,868 of JAKQKB010000236.1, forward strand.
GCTATTAAGGATGAGAGAGAGGCTAAAAAGTCAAAAACTAACGACAAGGCTATTCTTGAGAAATTAGATAACGAGTTCAATCGTCACGCTGCAGATTTGCTTAACAAATTGGTTGACAAACTATTTGTCTTGGTAAATGGTAAAACATCTCAGGGTGTTTATGATAACTTGAGTCAGGAAATTATACCACGTGGAGTTAAGTTTACCCAAAAGATGCTTGCAGAGATTGACTATATGAATGTTAATCCTAACAAGTGGACTACCGATAAACAGAAGAACGATCTTATTAAAGCAGTTATTCAGAACTATATCCTTAAGTGGAAAGAGTACGATGCTGAGTTCAAGCGTAAGAAGTTCAATGTAACCATCGGGGATGAGCTACCAGCAGGTATTATGCAATTGGCAAAAGTTTATATTGCTAAAAAGCGTAAGATTAAAGTTGGAGATAAGATGGCAGGTCGCCACGGTAATAAGGGTATTGTTGCTAAAGTTGTTCGTGATGAGGATATGCCATTCCTTGAGGATGGAACAACTGTCGATATTGTTCTTAACCCTCTTGGTGTGCCTTCGCGTATGAACCTTGGGCAGATTTATGAAACTGTTCTGGGCTGGGCAGGATTGAAGTTAGGCGAACGTTTTAGTACTCCAATTTTTGATGGTGCTACACTCGAAGAGATCACTGAATATACTAGTAAAGCTGGTTTGCCAAGCTATGGCACAACATATCTTTACGATGGTGGAACAGGTGAGCGCTTTGACCAACCTGCAACCGTTGGTGTTATCTACATGCTTAAACTAGGCCACATGGTTGACGATAAGATGCACGCTCGTTCTATTGGACCATACTCACTTATTACACAGCAGCCTCTTGGTGGTAAAGCACAGTTTGGAGGTCAGCGTTTTGGTGAGATGGAGGTTTGGGCTCTTGAAGCATTCGGTGCTTCGCATATCTTACAGGAGATCCTTACCATCAAATCCGACGATGTGGTTGGTAGAGCAAAAGCATACGAATCTATCGTTAAGGGTGAGTCTATGCCTCAAGCGGGTATTCCAGAATCGCTCAATGTATTGTTACACGAACTGCGTGGTTTAGGGTTAAGCATTAACCTTGATTAACACGTTTTGCAATATCATACTGGGAGGTAAAAACTCCCAGTTTTAAACGCAAAGCTTAACTATTTAATATTCATACTATGTCGTTCAGAAGGGAAAATAAGGTTAAAAGCAACTTTTCAAAGATTACAATCGGACTTGCATCGCCAGAGGAGATTCTCGAGCGTTCGAGTGGAGAAGTGCTAAAACCCGAAACCATCAATTATAGAACATATAAGCCTGAACGCGATGGACTTTTCTGTGAGCGTATATTCGGTCCTGTTAAGGATTACGAGTGCCACTGCGGTAAATACAAACGTATCCGTTATAAGGGTATAGTTTGCGACCGCTGCGGTGTGGAGGTTACAGAAAAGAAAGTTCGTCGTGAAAGAATGGGTCACATTAATCTTGTTGTACCAGTTGCTCATATATGGTACTTCAGATCGTTGCCCAACAAAATTGGCTATTTATTAGGATTGCCATCCAAAAAGTTGGATGCAATTATTTACTACGAGCGTTACGTGGTTATTAACCCAGGTATTAAGGCTGCCGATGGTATTAAGTATCTTGACTTCTTAACAGAAGAGGAATATCTTGATATTTTAGATACTCTACCAAAGGAAAACCAATACCTTGACGATAGTGATCCAAATAAGTTTATTGCAGGAATGGGTGCTGAGGCTCTTAACACTCTTCTTTCAAGAATTGACTTGGATGAAATGTCGTACGATTTACGCCATAAAGCTAGCACAGAAACCTCTCAGCAACGTAAGAGTGAAGCCCTTAAGCGTTTGCACGTAGTGGAGGCTTTCCGTGAATCTAAGCAGATTAACAAACCAGAATGGATGATTCTAAAGGTTATTCCTGTAATTCCACCAGAATTACGTCCTTTAGTTCCATTGGATGGTGGTAGATTTGCTACTTCGGACTTGAACGATTTATACCGTAGGGTTATCATCAGAAATAACCGTTTAAAGAGACTTATTGAGATTAAGGCTCCTGAGGTTATTCTTCGTAATGAGAAGCGTATGCTTCAGGAAGCTGTTGACTCGTTATTCGATAACTCACGAAAATCTAACGCAGTTAAAACCGATGCAAACCGTCCGCTTAAATCTCTTAGCGACAGTTTGAAAGGTAAGCAAGGACGTTTCCGTCAGAACTTACTTGGTAAACGTGTTGACTACTCTGCACGTTCGGTAATTGTCGTTGGTCCTGAGCTTAAAATGCACGAGTGCGGATTACCAAAGGATATGGCTGCAGAGTTATATAAACCATTTGTTATCCGTAAGTTAATAGAGAGAGGTATTGTTAAGACCGTTAAATCAGCAAAGAAGATTGTTGATCGCAAGGATCCTGTAGTATGGGATATTCTTGAAAACGTTCTTAAAGGCCATCCCGTAATGTTGAACCGTGCCCCCACATTGCACCGTTTAGGTATTCAGGCTTTTCAGCCTAAACTAATTGAGGGCAAGGCTATTCAATTACATCCACTTTCCTGTACAGCGTTCAACGCCGACTTCGACGGGGACCAAATGGCAGTTCACTTGCCATTGAGCAATGAGGCTGTACTTGAGGCGCAAATATTGATGCTAGGTTCTCACAACATTCTTAACCCTGCAAACGGAGCTCCAATTACCGTTCCTTCGCAGGACATGGTGTTGGGCCTATACTACATCACTAAACAGCGTAAAGGTGCTAAAGGTGAAGGTTTAATTTTCTATTCACCAGAGGAAGTTATTATTGCATACAACGAGAAGGCTGTTGACCTACACGCAATCATTAAGGTTCGTTTAACCTTAACCGATACTGAGGGTAATGTAACACATCCGCTAAAGGAAACAACTGTTGGCCGTGTTATATTCAACCAGTATGTACCAAAAGAAATGGGATATATTAATGAGGTATTGACTAAAAAGTCGCTTCGTGATATTATCGGTACTACTTTGAAGAAGACTGGCACATCTCGTACAGCACAATTCCTTGATGATATTAAGGATTTAGGATACTATATGGCGTTCAAGGGTGGTTTGTCGTTCAACCTTAACGATGTTGTAATTCCTGCAGAAAAGGCTTCGCTTGTTGAGGAGGGTTATGAGCAGGTTGACGAGGTTATGTCAAACTACAACATGGGTCTTATTACTAATAACGAACGTTATAACCAAATTATTGACATTTGGACACATACAAATGCAAAGTTAACTCTTACACTGCTTAAGAATCTATCGGGCGATAACCAAGGTTTCAACTCAATTTATATGATGCTTGACTCTGGTGCTCGTGGTTCGAAGGAACAGATTCGTCAGCTTTGCGGTATGCGTGGTCTTATGGCTAAACCTCAGAAATCTGGTGCTACTGGAAATGAGATTATCGAGAACCCAATTCTTTCGAACTTTAAGGAGGGTCTATCGGTTCTTGAGTACTTCATCTCAACCCACGGTGCTCGTAAGGGTCTTGCCGATACCGCTCTTAAAACCGCTGACGCAGGTTACCTAACCCGTCGTTTGGTTGACGTATCGCAGGATGTTATTATTACAGAGCCAGATTGTGGAACGCTTCGTGGATTGGTAGCAACTGCTATTAAGAAAAACGAGGAGGTTGTTGAAACTCTATACGAAAGAATACTTGGCCGTACAACTGTTCACGATGTTTACCATCCATTAACTGGTAAACTAATTGTTGCTGCAGGGGAAGAGGTTACCGAGGAAATTGCACGCGATATTGAAGATTCTCCAATTGAGCAAGTTGAAATCCGTTCGGTGCTAACCTGCGAGTCACGTAAAGGTATTTGCGGTAAATGTTACGGACGTAACCTTGCAACCGGTAGAATGGTTCAGAGGGGTGAAGCTGTGGGTGTTATTGCCGCACAAAGTATCGGAGAGCCTGGTACACAGCTTACACTTCGTACATTCCACGTTGGGGGTACTGCATCGAACATCATTTCCGATTCTAAGATTGTGGCACGTTTCGACGGTAGAGCAGAGATTGAGGAGTTGAAAACCGTTGCCCGTGAGGATGAGGAAGGAAATAAATTCAATATCGTAATTGGTCGTTTGGCCGAGATGCGTATTGTAGACCTAAACACTGGTATTACTTTATCTACACATACTATTCCTTACGGTTCTAAGTTGTATATTAACAACGAGGATACTGTTAAAAAAGGACAACTTATTTGCGAGTGGGATCCATGGAATGCAGTTATCATCTCCGAGGTTGCCGGAAAGGTTGCTTTCGACTCTCTAATCAAGGATGTTACTTTCCGTGAGGAGTCAGATGAGCAAACAGGATACCGTGAGAAGGTTATTATCGATTCACGTGATAAAACCAAGAACCCTGCAATTAAAGTTACTGATGAGAAAGGTGAAGTTATTCGTCTTTACAACATCCCAGTATCATCGCACATTGTGGTTGATGAGGGAGTTTCAGTACTAGCAGGTGAAATTCTTGTTAAGATTCCACGTGCAATGGGTAAATCGGGTGATATCACCGGTGGTCTTCCACGTGTAACAGAGTTATTCGAGGCACGTAATCCATCCAACCCTGCTGTCGTATCAGAAATTGATGGTGAGGTAACATTTGGAAAGATTAAACGTGGTAACCGCGAAATCAACGTTACATCAAAGACTGGTGAGGTTAAAAAATACCTTGTTCCTCTGTCAAAACAAATTCTTGTTCAGGAGAACGATTACGTTAAGGCAGGTATTCCACTTTCCGACGGTGCTATTACTCCAAGCGACATTCTTGCAATTAAAGGTCCTACAAAGGTTCAGGAATATATCGTTAACGAGGTTCAGGAAGTTTACCGCTTACAAGGTGTGAAAATCAACGATAAGCATTTTGAGGTGATTGTTCGCCAGATGATGCGTAAGGTTGAGATTGACGACCCAGGTGATACTCGTTTCCTTGAAAAGCAAATTGTTGATAAGTGGGAGTTCATTGAGGAGAACGATTACATCTTCGATAAGAAGGTTGTGATGGAGGCAGGCGATGCTGAGGGATTCCGTCCAGGTCAGATTATCACCGCCAGAGCACTTCGCGATGAGAACTCTAAGCTTAAGCGTAAAGACTTGCAGTTAATCCAAGCTCGCGATGCGGTTCCCGCAACATCGAGTCAGGTACTTCAGGGTATCACAAGAGCAGCTCTTCAGACAAACAGCTTTATGTCGGCTGCATCGTTCCAAGAAACAACTAAGGTACTTAACGAGGCTGCAATCTTCGGTAAGGTTGATACCTTGGAAGGATTAAAGGAGAACGTAATTTGTGGTCACCTAATTCCTGCGGGTACAGGTCTTCGTGAGTTCGACAGATTAGTAGTTTACTCCAAGGACGACCACGATTTGATTGAAAAATCAAAAAGTTCTGTTACTGTTGAAGATTAATCGAAACAATTGATAATAGAGAAGAGTTGACCTAAGGGTCAACTCTTTTTTTTGTTTAATGCTTCAGCCTAATAACTTCGAAAAGTATATTTTCCAGTTATTTTCTTTAATTTAGCATCATTAATCCTTTAAAATACTTTTGCTATGAGCGATAATAAAATGAACCCAATTAATATTGAGATAAGCGATGAGGTTGCACAGGGAGTTTATTCTAATCTTGCTGTAATAACACACTCATCATCGGAGTTTATAGTTGATTTTGTACGTGTAATGCCAGGTATCCCTAAGGCTCAGGTTAAAAGCAGAATAATACTTACGCCCGACCATGCAAAACGCTTGCTTTTGGCGTTGCAGGATAATATTGCAAAGTTTGAGTCCAATATGGGAACAATTAAGTTACCAGAGGGAACCGAAGGAATGCCTCCATTCCCAATGAATTTTGGTGGTAAAGGCGGTGTTGCCTAAATTTATAGTTTCGTTTTTTTTGTTATTGTCTTCAAAATATTTAAAGTATATCATTTATAAAAGAATGCTTTTTAGCATTCTTTTATTATATTTAAAAATATCTGTTAATAAAATAACAATAAATTTAAATCTTCGTATAATTGCATTAAATAGTGAGGGTTGAGAAGGTGACGTTATAAATGATATGTTGCTATGAATGAAATAATTGAAAAATCACATTCTAGAAGTGCAAATTACGGAATCGAACAGGATTTACTTTTCCCAAAAAAGATTTTGAGAGACGATGATCTAAATAGATTGTTATTAGAAAATGAATCGCTTATTAATACTGCAACTCCGATTATTCAAAATCTATACAAAATTGTTAAAGGTTCTGGTTTTGTAATAATTCTCACAGATGGTAATGGATGTATTCTTGATTTGCTGGGTGATTCTGAAACTGTTAGGGATGCAAAGGCCTTGAATATGATCAAGGGGGCTTATATGGCCGAGGATAGTGTAGGTACCAATGCTATGGGGTTGGCAATACAGGAAGATAGACCAATACAGATTACGGCTCAGGAGCATTTCATTAATGCATATCATAGGTGGACTTGCTCATCGGCCCCAATTCATAATTCGCAAGGAGATATTATAGGTCTTATCAATTTGACAGGGAAATATAATCTTGTTCATCCTCATACGCTGGGCCTTGTTGTGGCTGCCGTTAAGTCAATTGAACAGGATTTGAAGAATACTATCCTAAATAGAGAGCTGCATGAAACATCAAGGCATTTAGATGCCATAATTAATAACTTATCTTTTGCAGTTTTTACAGTGGACACCGAAGGGTATATTTCTAGGGTTAATAATACCTCCTGTAACTTATTTGGTATTGAAAGAGACACTTTAAGAGGAAAACATATAAGCGACTATCTCGATAAATGGAACGATATCTGGAAAGTTATTAGTTGCTCCAATAGAATACTTGATGAGGAGATTGCCATTAAAAATATTCCGTTAAAAGGAACATTTATGATGAATGCTATGCCAATAATTCTCGATGATTTTAATGTACATGGCGTAGTACTTACTTTTAGGGATATGAAAAGGGTGTACAAAATTGTGAATAAGTACACAGGTATGAATGCCCATTATGTTTTTGATGATATTATCGGGACAAGCGAATCGATTAGACGCGTTATAGATTTTGCCAGAAATGTAGCGAATAGCCCTTCTACTATATTGATTACTGGCGAGAGTGGTACTGGTAAGGAAGTTTTTGCTCAAGCGATGCATAACGAGAGTTCAAGGCGTGATTCTAGTTTTGTTGCAGTAAATTGTGGCGCAATTCCAGAGTCATTAATTGAGAGTGAATTGTTTGGATATGAGGATGGCGCTTTTACTGGTGCAAAGAAGGGTGGACGACCCGGAAAATTTGAACTGGCTAATGGTGGAACCTTGTTTTTGGACGAAATTGGCGAGATGCCAATGGATATGCAGGTTAAACTGTTACGTGCTATTCAGGAAGGCGAAATTTGCAGGGTAGGTGGGAGCAAAACTATTCCATTGGATGTAAGAATTATTGCTGCAACAAATAAGGATCTTAAAGAACTGATCGATTCTAATAATTTTCGACTAGATTTATACTATCGATTAAGTGTCATTCCTCTTAAAATTCCCCCTCTTAGAGAGCGTAAGGAGGACATACCGTTGCTTATTAAATTCTTTATGAATAGCAAGGCCATAAAACTTAACAAGGAGGTGCCAAGTATCGATAGTGAAACATATCAAATGTTGCTTAGGTACGAATGGCCTGGCAATATTAGAGAACTTGAAAATTTTATTGAGAAAACCGTGAATCTCAACGGTCAAATTTTGCTAGATGTTCAGAATGAGCAAGAGTTTAGAAAGAAGTATTCCGGAGAATCTAGTCTGTTGACGAATCAAGAAAATTTAAAAGAAACAAAGTTAAAATCCTTGGCCGATATTGAATGCGAGGCTGTGTGTAGAACAATTGAACTTTGTAATGGTAATATATCCAAAGCATCAAAAATATTAGGTATAAGCCGCAACACTCTGTACTTAAAATGTAAGCAGTATTCAATTCAGATATAACCATTTTATGATTGACAAATTGCAGAAGGGTCTAATTTATAGACCCTTTTTTTTGTTTCCAGATGAGTTTTGATCAGAAATAGGACACTGTCCTAATGTTGAGCAATAAGAATCGACTCTTTTGTCCTAAAATAATACAGTAAAATAATGTATAAAATCTATGCGTGTTGATATAATGCATTGTTAATCAATGTCTAATATTTATTGGCACGAGTGTTGGAAAATGTAAATCGAAGTGTTAATTAAATAACAATAATTTAAACTAAAAAATAAGATTATGGCACGATTTACATTACCAAGAGACATCCATTTTGGCGAGAATTCTTTAGAGATTCTTAAATCCATTAAAGGAAAAAGAGCGATGATTGTAGTAGGGGGTGGTTCTATGAAGCGCTTTGGCTTTTTGGATAAGGTTGAGTCCTATTTGAAAGAAGCAGGATTGGATGTTAGATTGATTGAAGGTGTTGAGACTGATCCTTCCGTAGAGACTGTAATGCAAGGTGCTGCGGCAATGCGTGAGTATAATCCTGATTGGATTGTATCTATAGGGGGAGGTTCTCCAATTGATGCCGCTAAGGCAATGTGGATTTTTTACGAGCATCCCGAGGCAAAATTTGAAGAAGTTGCAAAACCCTTCAACATCCCACAGCTTAGAAACAAAGCAAGATTTATTGCAATACCTTCAACCAGTGGAACTGCTACTGAAGTTACCGCATTCTCCGTTATTACAGATTATTCGAAAGGGATAAAGTATCCTTTGGCTGATTTTGAGATCACTCCAGATATCGCAATTCTCGATTCAGCATTGGCAGAGACTATGCCTAAGCAGTTAACTGCACATACAGGGATGGATGCATTGACCCATGCAACTGAAGCGTACGTTGCATCGGCTCGTAGCGACTTCTCTGATCCTTTAGCATTAAAGGCAATTCAAATGATTATTGACAATTTGATTGATTCTTACAATGGCAATAAGTTTGCTCGCGAGAAAATGCATATTGCACAGTGCTTAGCAGGTATGGCGTTCTCCAATGCTCTGTTAGGGATTACTCATAGTTTAGCCCATAAGACTGGTGCCATTTTCCATATACCACATGGTTGTGCTAATGCAATTTACTTGCCTTATGTAGTGCGTTATAACCAAAAGTGTTGTGCTGAGCGATATGCCGATATTGCAAAATTCTTGGGTTTAAAAGGAAGCACTACCGCCGAACTTGTTGATTCTTATGTTGAATTAGTTGAAAATTTAAACCGTAAAATGGAGATCCCTTCAACTCTGAAAGAGTACGGTGTTGAGGAGAGCGATTTCAAGAACAATTTGGATAGAATTGCCAACAATGCGGTTGAAGATGCTTGTACAGGTTGCAACCCAAGATCAACCAATGCCGAAGACTTTAAAAAGTTGCTTACAGCAATTTACTACGGTCAATCAGTTAACTTCTAGATAAACTCACGGGGCGTAAGTTCTACGCCCCTTTAAAATTTTTGGTCATGTTTAAAATTGTAAAGAAGAAGATTTTAGCTAAGGATATTTATTTAATGGAGGTTGAAGCTCCTCGTGTGGCCTTGTCGGCAAAACCTGGCCAATTTGTGATAGTGCGAGCGTACAGTAAAGGCGAACGAATTCCTTTAACAATTGCCGACTATAATACGGTAAAAGGTACTGTTACAATTGTGATTCAAGCATTGGGGGCAAGTACTCGTATCATTTGCACTTTAGAGGAGGGTGATTCTTTTCTTGATTTTGCAGGACCATTAGGACAACCTTCGGAGTTTACCCATTTGAGTGTTGAAGATATTGCAAAACATCGCTTCTTGTTTATCGCTGGAGGTGTTGGTGCTGCACCAATTTATCCGCAGGTAAAATTTCTAAATAAATGTGGAGCAAGCGTTGATGTAGTTCTTGGAGCAAGGACTAGTGAATTACTTATTCTTTCAGATGAAATTGGGGTTGTTAGCGACAATTTATATATATCAACAAACGACGGTAGTGCTGGCTATTCGGGTTTGGTTACGGATGTTTTAATCCAGTTGGTTTCTGATGGTAAGAAGTACGATTATGTAATTACTGTAGGCCCAATGATGATGATGAAATCTGTGGCTGATTGCACAAAGAGATACGGCATACCAACTATTGCAAGTTTAAATACCCTTATGGTTGATGGGACTGGAATGTGTGGTGCTTGCAGGGTTACGGTTGATGGCAAAACAGTTTTCACCTGTGTTGATGGGCCTGAATTTGATGCTCACAAGGTTGATTTTGATGAGGCGATTCGTCGATTGAACATGTATAGAACAGAGGAGGGGTTAAAACTTAGGGCATTAGAGCATAAAAATCATATCTGTAAAATTGGGAGGACTGCATAATGAGAGATGTAAATAAAAGGGTTGCAGTGTCGGAACAACTAGCATCTGTTCGCAGGAATAACTTTGACGAGGTTTGCTTGGGGTATAGTTTGGCCGACGCTCAGGAGGAGGCATCAAGGTGCTTGGGATGCAAAAATCCGAAATGCGTTGCTGCTTGCCCTGTTTCTATAAAGATACCTCAATTTATTAATCACCTTAAAAATGGCGATTTGCTTGAATCCGCAAAGGTTATTGATTTGGACTCAAGTTTACCTGCAATCTGCGGAAGAGTTTGTCCTCAGGAGTCTCAGTGTGAAGGGGCCTGTATTAGAGGGATAAAGGGACAGTCCGTTGCTATTGGAAAGTTAGAGCGTTTTGTTGCAGATTGGAGTCGTGAGAACAATATTGAGCTGGTTGCACCAATTCATACTGTAAAAGGTAAGGTTGCTATAATTGGATCGGGACCTGCAGGGCTGTCGTGCGCTTCGGATTTAGCAAAATGGGGTTATAAAGTAACGGTTTTTGAAGCTTTGCATTTGCCTGGAGGTGTTCTTGTTTATGGAATTCCTGAGTTTCGACTTCCAAAAGATGTTGTAAATCAACAGATCAATAATCTGAAAAAACTCGGTGTCAGGTTTGAACCAGATGTAATTATTGGTAGAACAATTACGATTGACGATTTGATGAATAAAGAGGGCTACGGAGCAGTATTCATTGGTTCCGGTGCGGGATTACCAAAATTTATGAATATTCCTGGCGAGAATCTTAACGGAGTTGTATCTGCCAATGAGTTTTTGACAAGGATCAACCTTATGAAAGCGTTTGATTCTGATTATGATACTCCTGTTTATACTGGAAAAAGTGTAGTTGTTGTTGGTGGTGGAAACGTAGCGATGGATGCAGCGCGTTGCGCTATAAGGCTTGGCGCTAATGTGAAAGTTGTTTATAGACGATCCGATGCCGAATTACCTGCTCGTGCTGAAGAGGTGCATCATGCAAAAGAAGAAGGCGTAGAATTCTGTTTCCTGAGCAATCCGGTTCAGGTACGAGGAGATGAAAAGGGATGGGTGAAAGATTTGGAATGTGTAAAGATGCAGCTTGGCGAACCCGATTCAAAGGGGCGTAGGAGTTCGGAGGTTATTCCTAATTCTGAATTTATAGTTCCTTGTGATATGGTGATAATGTCGTTGGGAACATCTCCAAATCCATTGGTGGTTAATACTACTTATGGCCTTACTGCTGAGAAATGGGGTGGGGTTTATGTGACAGATGCATCAGGGGCAACTACACGTACAGGCGTTTTTGCTGGTGGCGATGCTGTTACTGGTGCCGCTACTGTGATTTTGGCAATGGAGGCCGGGCGTAAAGCAGCAAAGGCAATAGATGAATACTTAAAAAAGATATTGTCTAACTAGCTCTTTAATCGATTTTAGGTGATTTTGTAATGTGTTGAAAACTAAAATATTTTGAAAATGCAAACACCTTTGTCAATATCAGATACTGTAAAAACAATCGACGCCGATTTACTTATAAGGCTTAAGAACTACCTGAAAAGTTTAAGGATACTTGCAGTAAAAGGAAGAACCGAGACTTCTATCTCGTCTCTTGCAGACTTCCAGCATGTTGATATTTCTACAATTCGGCAGGATTTTTCCTTGTTGGGTTTTTCCGATGGTGTGAGAGAGATATTCAGTGTGGGTTTATTGCTTCAGCTAATCTCGAATTGTTTGGGATACTATAGGGTGGAAGAGGCTTGTTTGGTGGGGTGTGGTCGGCAGGCCAGAACTTTGTTGGCCGACGAAGGATTTTGTAAATGTAATATCAGAATTGTTGCCGCTTTTGATATCAACCCATTATTGATGAATACAGAAATTGCTGGGGTTAGGGTTTTGAGTACTCTTCATTTCAATGATATTATTCATAGGATGAACGTTGTGCTGGCAATAATGGCTACACCTTCAAAGGATACACAGGTTGCTGCCGATATAATTTGCAATTCCTCCATCAAAATGCTTTGGAATTTTACACATAGAAGTATTGAGATTCCAAAGGGTATTGTTGAGCTGCAAAGTTCTTTGGCTAGCGATATATGTGAGGATTATACATCGCTTATTGCATTGTACAAGAACAGCTCCTCTCTACTATCAATTTAGTTTTTGGTTTATAGTTGTTAACTCAAAATATATCAATCTTATGAAAGATGCTAAAATTCAAATAGTGATTTGCCTTGGAAGTTCTTGCTTTTCAAGGGGGAATAGGGAAACCTTGGAGGTTATTAAAGAGTATCTGAAATCTAATAATATAGAGGATAAGGTTGCTTTTAAGGGGCAACTTTGCTCGGAATCTTGTAATAAAGGCCCTGTAATATGGATTGATAATCAAAAATACGAGGCGGTTACTCCAACCAATGTTCTCCCAATATTAAATAAAGTTTTCAAACCTATACTATGAATATAGCACAACCCATATACACCGAAAAGAACAACTGCCAGGATTGCTACAAATGCATTCGGTATTGCCCGGTTAAGGCTATAAAAATTGCCAATGATTGTGCTTCAGTTATAGATGATTTGTGTATTGCCTGTGGAAAATGCGTTGAGGTTTGCCCCGTTGGGGCTAAAAAGGTAAGATCCGATATTGATATCATAAAGATGTTGATTAGGAAAGGCGATAAGGTGATTCTTTCCTTGGCGCCATCGTGGGTTAGTTCTTTCCAAGGGGTAGATTCACAGGCTATGGTTTCAGCCCTTAAGGAGTTAGGTTTTTTCGCGGTTTCGGAAACAGCTCTTGGGGCTGAGATGGTGAATAGGCATACCCGAAAATTTTTGTGTAAGAACGATGCTGGGGTTGTGATTTCATCGGCATGTCCGGTGATAGTTGATTTAATCAATCGACACTATCCGCAATCTTCGTCCAAGATATTACCTGCGTTATCGCCTCTTATGGCTCATGCCAAGTATTTAAAGGAATGCTATGGCAAGGATGTACATGTTGTTTTTGCTGGACCCTGCATTGCCAAGAAGAGGGAATCGGATAGAAGCCCTGAGTTGGTAGATGCCTGCATTACCTTTCGCGAGTTGATGGATTGGATGGAGGAGGAATGGGTCAATTTCGAAAAGCCAATATCTAATAACTCATTTTTCGAACCGGTCGAGGCGGTATCCGGCTCTATTTATCCTGTTGATGGAGGAATGATTTCTGGAATAAATAAAGATAATTCCTTATCCGATGTCCAATTCATGTCTTTTTGTGGTATCGATGCCGTTAAACAGGTGCTAATGGATATAGAGCAGTGGAATTCTCCCTCTAAGGTTTTTATTGAATTGATGGCCTGTACGGGTGGCTGTATAAATGGGCCAGGAGCCATAAATCAGGGTTCGATGGCCTTTCGGCAAAATCAAGTACTGAACTTAACAAAGCAAAAGCAAACCTCCATTGGCTCAGGGAAAGAGTTGGTATCTAGCATTGATATTACAGGTTCAGGAGAGACATTGTTTGCCACGCCCAAAAGACAGTACTCAATAAGCGAAATAACCGATGCGTTGAGATCGGCAGGCAAATTGTCGAGTAAGGATGAGTTGAATTGTGGCGGTTGTGGTTACGATAGTTGTAAAGAATTTGCCATTGCAATGCTCGATGGAAAGGCTGAACGGAATATGTGTATCTCCTACATGCGTAGGGTTGCTCACGATAAGGCGACGGTATTGTTGCAACGAATGCCTAGCGGGGTGATTATTGTAGATGAGAGTTTAAAGGTTGTGGAGTGCAATCAAAGTGCTGCACGGATGCTGGGCGAGGAAATTCAATTAATTTACGATGCTAATCCAGGAATGGCTGGTGCTAATCTAACCAAGATGCTTCCATTCCATAAATTATTCTCGATGGTTTTGAGTACTGGCCGAGATATTCTTGATAGGGATGTTAAAGGCAATGGAAATATGCTCAAGGTCTCAATATTTACAATTCAGGCGCATAAAACGGTTTGTGCAATAATGCGGGATTTAAGTAATCCTGATGTCCGAAGCGATGAGATTGTGGTTCGAACCAAATCGGTTATCAAGGAAAACCTTGAAACAGTTCAGCAGATTGCCTATTTGCTGGGCGAAAATGCATCGCGAACCGAAACCATGCTCAACTCAATAATGGAACTTTACAAGGAAAACCATGCCAATACCGACTAAAATATTTCATGTTGATGTGGACTGTGCACAGCTTTCCAAGTTTGGACGTCAGGTTTGTGGTGATGTGTTTCTATCAAGGAAAATAAAGGAGGAGGAGCGCACCATTGTGGTGGTTTCCGATGGTCTTGGAAGTGGTGTTAAGGCTAATGTTTTGGCTACGCTTACGGCATCTATGGCTGTAAATTTTACACTCGAAAAGCAACCAATTGATCGAACGGCTAGAATAATTATGCAAACACTTCCGGTGGATAGCTTGCGTCAAATCAGTTATGCAACATTTACCATTGCCGATATTGAGTGCGGAGGAGATACTCGAATTATTGAATTCGATAATCCGGGATGGATTTTGGTTCGTAATGGGTTACCGTTGGATGTTCCAAAGCAAATGCTCTGCATCGATTTGGAGGATGGGAAAACCCGGAAGATGTTTCTTTCACATTTCAAGCTACAAATGGATGACAGGATTGTGATTGTTTCCGATGGAGTAACCCAATCGGGAATCGGAACAGCCCAGATGCCATTTGGTTTTGGCGATGATGCGTATAGGCAGTTTGTTTGTAGTTACCTAACGAGCAACAGTTCAGTTTCCGCTCACGACTTAGCCAGAAGCGTTGTGCGTAAGTCTTGTGCAAACGACGTTTACAAACCGCAGGACGATATAACCTGTGCTGTAATTCATTTTCGAAGTCCACGAAGGTTGCTTATATGCTCGGGACCACCTTTCGATGAATCGAAGGATAGGCAGTTGGCCGAAATAGCCCAATCGTTCGATGGTAAGAAAATCATCTGTGGTGGTACCACATCTATAATTATTGCAAGAGAATTGGGTATCAAAATTAATGTTGGTTTAACTATCGATAGTTCGGGTCTTCCCCCCGCGTCACAGATGGATGGGGTCGATTTAGTAACCGAGGGAATTCTCACCATCGGCAGGGTTGCCGAAATGCTTGAGCAGCTACATGGAACAGAAGTGCAGGGATCAGGACCAGCCGTTTCTATCGTAAAATTAATGCTCGAATCAGATGTCATTAATCTATTAGTAGGAACTAAGATTAATATTGCGCATCAAGACCCATCACTTCCGGTAGAACTAGAGATTAGACGAAATGTAATGCGCAAGATTACGCGTTTGCTCGAAGAAAAATTCTTGAAAGAAGTTAATGTTCAATTTATATGATTTGGTTATGAAAAAGAATGTAGATATTGTTATTTGCTCAGGCACGCTTTGCTATTTGATGGGCGGCGCTGAACTACAAATGCTAAACGAACACTTGCCCTTAGAGTTAAAGGATAGGGTGAATATTAAAGGCTCTCCATGTTTAAACTTATGCGATTTTCCGGAAAATGGAAGACCTCCTTTTGCTAAAATAAACGGACGAAACCTGTCGCAGGTGACTATTCAATCGTTGATCGCTGAAATTCAAAACGAATTAAATTCATAGGAGATCATTGTTATGGCTGTTACTAATAATGCAATGCTGATAAGACGTGATCTCGTTACACGTATGGTTCGGTTGTTAATGGAGGATCAACTTGTGGAAAGGATTGATAGAGTTCCTTTGGAAATGCGTCCTCGGCATAATCCATCGGTCAGATGCTGTACACATAAGGATAGAGCGGTACTTAAGTATAAGTTAATGGGTCTTTTGGGGTTTAATATCCACGATGAAGTTGATGAGTTAACACCTCTTTCGGAGTATGCTCGTATGGCCATTGAAAGAACCGAGTTAACCGATGTGGTTCTTACCGTAGTTGATGAGGCTTGTTCCTCATGCCGTAAAACCAGCTATATGGTTTCGAATTTGTGTAGGGGGTGTGTTGCTCGTCCATGTATGGTAAATTGTCCTAAAAGTTCAATATCAATTGTTGATGGACATGCTAAAATTGATCATACTACCTGTGTAAACTGTGGGCAGTGTACGAAAGTTTGCCCATTTCATGCTATTGTTTATATGCCTGTACCTTGCGAGGAGGTTTGCCCTGTTGGTGCTATTACTAAGAATGAGGATGGGATAGAATCTATTGATATTTCTATATGTATCAACTGTGGAAAGTGTTTATCGGCTTGTCCGTTTGGTGCTATTGTCGAAAAATCAAGTTTAGTAGATATTTTTAAAAGGAAGCGTGAGGGGAAGCCATTGGTTGCACTGCTTGCTCCCGCAATTGCAGGTCAGTTTGGAGTTGATTTAGGCAGAATTATTAACAGTTTTAAACTTATTGGTTTTCAGGATGTTTATGAGGTTGCTCACGGTGCTGAAAAAACTGCAATGTTAGAGGCCGAGGAGGTTGCTGATAGGTTAAGCAAGGGCGATAAATTTATTACCACTAGTTGCTGCCCTGCATATACATCATTGGTGGATAAGCATATCGATGTGATAAAACCTTATGTGTCGCATACAAAAACTCCAATGTATTATAGCGCAGAAGAAGCACGGGCAAAACATTCCGATGCATGTATCGTTTTTGTTAGCCCATGTCCTGCTAAGCGTTGGGAGGTTTTTCATAATCCTAATGTAGATTATGCATTAAGTTTCGAGGAGTATGGTGCTTGGTTGGTGGCTGCAAAAATAGATCTCAATTCTATAGATCCAATTAATATTGAAGATATTCCTGCCGCTGAGGCTCGTGGTTTTGCTGTGTCGGGTGGAGTTTCTATAGCAGTTAAAAGGGTAGCAAATAATAGCAATATCAAGGATATTCAGATAAACGGTATTGATAAGGCCGCAATAAGAACGCTTAAGTCATTCCCAAAAAATCCTACAGCAAATTTAATCGAGGTAATGACCTGCGAGGGTGGGTGCATTGGTGGTTGTAATGTGATTAGTAATCCCAAAATAGCGGCAAGGCAATTACAGGCCGCTGTTGATATAGCACCTAGTATTGTGCAACATACAAGTTAATTTTTTTGTGTTTTTTGGTTGAGAATTCCCTAACTTTATCCTTTAGGTTAGGGAATTTTTCATTAGTAACCTTTTCGATTATAATTAGAACTGTTTGTTTAAGTTAAACCATTCAGGGATGAGAACTAAAATAATTAATGTTGCATTTGTAGTCTTGGCATTAGGGCTGTATTCCTGTGCCGATAATAACTATAAAGTACAATCGCAGTCTGGTAAGTTAGTGTTGAATTTTGCCTTGATAGGTGAAACGCAGCCTTCCTATTGCGTCTATTATGACGGAAAACAGATTATTAAACCTTCAACACTAGGTTTTGATTTTAAGGATGCTGAATCGTTGGGAAAAGGGTTGAGGATTGATAGCGTTCAAAGCCGAGAGTTCAACGAGCGTTGGGAGATGCCTTGGGGCGAGCAGCATTATGTTGTAAATCATTATAATGAATTAAGAGTTTTCCTTAGTGAACGGAAAGATTTGAAAAGAAATTTCTCCGTTGTTTTCAGGGTATTTGATGATGGAGTAGGTTTTCGTTACGAATTTCCTGAGCAGGAGAATTTGAAGGATGTTGCTATCATTGATGAAAATACTCAGTTTAACCTTGCTGGAAACCATATGTGTTGGTGGCAAGCCGGGGATTGGGATATCTACGAGCATCTATATAAAACTACACGTTTTAGTAAAATTGATGCGATAAACAGCAAGAGCAAGAATGAACTGGCTCAAACCTATATTCCTGAGAATGCAGTTAATACCCCTGTAACAATGAAAACGGACGATGGTATTCACCTGAGTTTTCACGAGGCAGCAGTTGAAAACTATGCTGGAATAACCTTAAAGGTTGATACTATTAATTTAGCAATGCAGAGTGAATTGGTTGGGAATGATTCTGGAATTAAGGTTGTTACAAAAACTCCATTCAATTCGCCTTGGAGAACAATTCAGATAGGAGAAAAGGCAGGCGATTTAATAGAGTCTAAACTAATTCTGAACCTTAACGAGCCCAACAAACTTGGCGATGTATCGTGGTTTAAGCCCACAAAGTATGTGGGTATTTGGTGGGAAATGCACCTCGATAAATCCACCTGGGCTATGGCTGGTGGTAAGCATGGTGCTACAACTGCAAATGCCAAGCGCTATATCGATTTTGCTGCAAAGAATGGTATTGGTGCAATACTGGTTGAAGGGTGGAATACCGGCTGGGAGCACTGGATTGGTTTTGAAGACCGTGAGGGAGTATTCGATTTTGTTACGCCTTATAAGGATTACAACCTCAAAGAGGTTGTTGAATACGGCAGGGGAAAAGGTGTTGACCTAATAATGCATCACGAAACATCATCGGCCGTTACCACATACGACCAGCAGTTGGATACTGCATTTGCGTTGATGAGTAGTCTTGGTTTGCATACTGTAAAGACAGGTTATGTTGGTAAAATAATTCCTAAAGGCGAGTACCATCATGGACAGTGGATGGTAAACCATTACCGCCGAGTATTGGAAACCGCTGCAAAGTATAAGGTTGCTGTGAATGTTCATGAGCCATTTATGGCGACAGGAGAGCGGAGGACATATCCAAACTTTATTTCGCAGGAAGGTTTTCGTGGACAGGAGTTTAACGCATGGTCAACCGATGGAGGAAATCCTGCTGAGCATTTAACCATTATTCCTTACACCTGTTTGTTGGCTGGACCAATGGACTATACTCCCGGAATCTTTAACATCAAGTTAAAACCCTATAAACCAAACAATCAGGTTAACAATACGCTTGCTCAGCAATTAGCTTTGTATGTGGTTATATACAGTCCAATACAAATGGCTGCCGATTTACCTGAGAACTACGAGGGACATCCTGCATTTCAATTTATCCGTGATGTTGCTGTGGATTGGGAGCAAACAAAGGTGCTAAATGGCGAGGTTGGCGATTACATTACCGTAGCCCGTCAGGAACGAGGAACCTTAAGATGGTTTGTTGGCTCTGTTACCGACGAGAATGCTCGCGATTTAATGATTAAGTTGGATTTCCTTGATAAAGGAAAGAAATACCAAGCAACAATGTACGTTGATGCACCAGATGCTCATTGGAACGATAATCCAACTGCTTATGAGATTAAAAAATTGGAGGTTGATAGTAACTCTGAGTTACATTTAAAACTTGCACCCGGCGGTGGTGCGGCAATATCCATATTACCTCTGTAAACGCAAGTTATAATATACTAAAAAGCCCTCGAATGAACTGCACCCCAAAAGTTAGACATAACATTTGGGGTGTTTTTTATGAAAAAGAAAACAAGAAACAAATTTTCAATTAAAGAAAAAGAACGCATAGTTCTTTCGTTTTTAGAGGAAGGTTCTGATTCGTACCACTCAA
>JAKQKB010000124.1 GCA_029560875.1 Bacteroidota bacterium
CAGAACAAAGAGCATTATTAAAAACTTCTTCATTGCTCTACCTTATAAGTTTTATACTTTCTGAAACTTTATTTTTTATCATAGATAGCCACAATAGGAATAGCTATAATTCTGTCCAGTTTTTTTTGCTTTGCTTTTTCTGATTTAGAGATTACATTGTTTTTAATACTGGTTTACCAAGCTATTAAGAATAATTCTTTTTATTTCCTGTCTGCCAAAATCAAATTGGAATTTCAAAATATTTGTTATTAGATTGAAAAGGAGTTTTCTTAAGCTATGGAAACAAAAAAAGAGGAATTAAAAATATATCTTAATTTATTCTCATTGTAGTAGGTTAACCTTCTCCTCATACAAAAAAAAATGGTAAAAATACAAAAAAGTGAAAATAATACTTGACAGCTAAAACTATAAAAAATGAATAAGTAATTGTAATGAGATTCAAGAAAATATAATGGAGGTGATAATATGAAAAGAATGCTTTTCATCTCGCTAATGTTGCTATTGGCAACATCGTTTCTTTTAGCATTGCCGGTAAATTCAGAAACGGCAACAAAAGTAGCAAAAAACTTTGTGTTGGAACGCTTAGGTACTGATTATGTCGTATCTACGCAAAAAATGCTGGATTCCAAAACCGGTGAATCCTATATTTATGTCTTTAATCTGATGCCTAAAGGGTTTATTTTAATTGCTGCAGATGATGCTTCCATACCTGTTTTGGGCTATAGCTCCAGTAATAACTGGGGTGAAACGGAAATTCCTGTTCAATTACAGTCCCTGTTGGAGAGCTGGAATGCTCAACTTCAGGATATTAAAACCCGCCAGCTTACTGCCAGTTGGGAAACACAATCTTTATGGCAAAAGTATAATCGTGATCCTTTCAGTTTTGTACCAGAACGAGATTATCGGGATGTTTCTCCTTTGCTTACAACTGTCTGGGGACAAGGAACCTATTATAATTACTATTGTCCTTCGGGATGTCCTGTTGGCTGCGTAGCTACTGCAATGGCTCAAATAATGCGTTTTTGGTCTTTCCCGGCAGTAGGAAACGGATCACACAGTTACAACTGTCCTCCTTACGGAACCCTCTCTGCCGATTTTGGTTCCACTGCTTATAATTGGGCTGCAATGCCTAATAATGTAACCAGCACTAATACTGCTGTAGCTACAATTTGTTATCATGCCGGTGTAGCAGTAAATATGCAATATAATCCTAATGGTTCCGGAGCTTACAGTCAAGATGTTCCTAATGCTTTAACCACTTATTTCAAATATGCCAGCTCTACTCAATATCGGGAAAAGTCATCCTATTCTTCTTCAACCTGGGAAGCAATGATGAAAGGTGAACTGGATAACAGACGACCAATATATTATAGTGGTTCCAGCAGTCAGTCCGGTGGTCATGCTTTTGTTCTGGATGGTTATCAGGGTTCCAATTTCCATATTAACTGGGGTTGGAATGGTTCTTATAATGGTTATTATGCTCTCACTGCTCTAAATCCTGGAGGTGAGAACTTCACTAATAGCCAGGCAGCTGTTATTGGCATTGCTCCTACTTCTTCTTTCCCAACTCTTTCCGAGGGATTTGAAGGAACTACTTTCCCACCTTCCGGCTGGTCTGTAACTGCCAGTACTTTTGCTCGCTCTACCTCTAATGCCATTTCCGGTTCTTATTCTGCCCGTTATAATGTTACTGCCACAGGAACTGCAGCCAGCGGTAAACAATTAAGAACCCCAGCATTAACCATTGATGATACCTGTCCCAATCTTACTTTTAAAGCCAGAGCCGGAACAATTTTAAGGGGTGAACAATTCAAAGTGGGCTATTCTACCAGTGCCACAGGACCCTGGACTTATTTTGGTACTAATGCAGTCCTTTCTACCAGTGCTCAATCCTTTTCCTATACCGTTAATACTTTACCTGCAGGTTCATACTATTTTGTCTTTGAAACTTATTCCACTAATGCTACCTCCAACTCCAAAACCTGGATTATTGATGATATAGCCGGACCTTATTATCCGATACCAACTCAGGCATCAATTAATATGACTACCTGGTCTGCTGGAACATTAGCTCCCGGAGATGAAAGCCGGTCTGGTAATATCTTTACCTTAGCTAATGTCGGAACAGGAACTTTAACTGTAACCTCCGTAACAAATTTAGCAGGAACGGATTTCTCTACCAATTTTAATTCTAATATCAGCTTAGTTTATGGACAAACACACGATTTCGGGTTTACTTATGCTCCTCTGGATTACGGTAGCGATAATGTAAACTTTCAGATTGTTACTAATGGTGGCACTATAACTATCGCTTTAAGTGGAAGTGCTCAATATGCTGTTTTTTCTGATGGTTTTGAAAATTACACCGATTTCGCTTTAACTTTCTCCCCCTGGACACAATATGATGGGGATGGATCTGCTACTTATTCTGTAACTGGTGTTACATTCCCCAATCAAGGTTATACAGGTTCATACATTATTTTCAATCCTTCAGGATGTACCCCTTCACAAGCCGGAACAGCTTTAGACCCTCATCTTGGTTCTAAGGGTGCCTATTGTCTTGCTGCAACTACACCCCCTAATAATGATTGGTTAATTTCACCTGAGCTAACTTTAAATACTAATGCCACCTTAAGTTTCTGGGCAAAATCATACACTTCTGATTATGGTTTAGAACGGTTTAAAGTATTATACTCCACAACCACGAATACATATTCCGCCTTTACAAATTATTTGGCAGGATCTGCTACAACTTATATTGAAGCACCTACTACCTGGACCCAATATTCTTATACTCTGCCTCAAGCTGCTAAATATTTTGCTGTTCAGTGTGTATCCAACGATGCTTTTATTTTTATGGTAGATGATTTTGCAGTAAGTGATAATTCTACACCGCCAGCTCCTACTTTTGGCAACTTAAGTGGATATGTTTATAAATATGGAACCACACAACCAATAGTTAATGCCTTAGTAACAGTTGGGACTAAACAAAGTTATACTGACGATTTCGGCTTTTACCAAATAAATAATATCCTTACCGGAACTGTTTCCGCTAATGTTTCTGCTCCCGGAACTTTTTATCATCCGACATCCCAAAGCGGAATTGTTATCACTGCAGGCAATACTACTACTCAGAATTTTGGTTTAACCTGGGGTGAACTTACTGCAAATCCAACAAGTGTGTCGGTCTCCTTATATCAAGGAGAAACAGGAAGTTCCGAAGTAGTGCTTTCCAATCCTGGTGGAACTGCCAATACTTTGTATGCTGGATATTTTGTTCCTGTAACTCGTGGTGCATCTCACAGTCCTTCCTTTGTAAGTGATCAGAGAAAACCCAGTCCTGATAAATATGGAACACCTATACCCAAAATTACTGATGCTGTTCCTCCCGACCGTTATGCCAATTGGTTCAGCTATTGTACAATTAATGATGCAAATTATTATTCTGCAGCAACAACTGAACGCGGAAACTATTTCCTGGTAAGTGATTTTGCTCTGATGGATGGTGCAATTACGATTAGCCAGTTACGCCATTACTTCTACAGTCCTTCTGGAGCCCAATGGGGAACAAATTATAATAAGTTCAAATGGAAGATTTATTCAGTCAGCCCTACGGGATCCGTAACTCTTTTACACACTTCGGACACAATTACTTTAACCGATCCTGGTGCAAACTATTATCTGCTATCTACCTATACACTTCCAACTGCTGTAACTATACCTGCTGGCTATGATTTTATTGTAACTGTAGCCCCAACAACGACAACTGGAACTGGTGCTGGAAGACCTCAATCTCTGGCAACAGATGCTTATACCGATAATGGTTTGACTTATAATTCAACCAATGGCTGGGTTTTTAATGGAATGGATTTTATAATGGATGCTTATGTTAATGGAACAGAATGGCTTAGTTCTTATAACTTCTCCGGTGGCATAGTACCCGGCGGTTCAGTCACTTTGCCTTTGAACTTCAATACAGTAGGTGTCTCCGAGGGAACAAAGAATTGCTATATGTATATTTTTAACGATGCCAATTACATAGCTCCCAATCCTGCTGATAGAGGAGATATGATGGCTGTTCCTATTTCCCTTACAGTGACTGTAGCTACGCAACCAGTGGCAGTTTTAACCGGTAGTAATTGGGTAACCAATGCCAATTCGGGAAGTTCTTCTTCTTCCGGTGATGTTTTCACTTTGAAGAATGTAGGTCCAGGTAATTTGACCATAACCTCCATAAATGGACTTAGTGGAACACCCTTTACTTCCAATATTAATCCTGCTATATCTCTGGCTCAAAACCAGAGCCATTCATTCGGCTTTACTTTTAATCCTCCAGCCCGAGGTATCTACTCTACTACCGTAGAAATTGTTACCAATGGCGGAACGAAGACCATTACTTTAAAGGGTTATGCAGATTATGTGGCAGAAGGTTTTGAAGGCACTTTCGCTCCTGATGGTTGGATGATTGTTGATAACGATGGTGATAGTTATAACTGGTATCAATACACTGTTTCAGGTTCAACTGTTGCTCACACCGGAACTTATTGTGCTGCCAGTGCTTCTTATATCAATGATAAAAAAGGCATTTCAGATTTTAGAAACGGAAATTCTACCCGGGGAGCTTTAACTCCCGATAACTGGTTAATTACCCCTCGTCTGTCTATTGTCAGTGGAGATGAACTTAACTATTGGATTGGAGCTCAGGATCCTAACTGGCCTGCAGAACACTATTCCGTAAAGATATCTACTACTAATAATGAACTCAGTTCCTTTACTACAACCCTGTTTAGTGAAACCCTGGCTGATGGTGATTGGCATAATCGGATTTTTGACCTTAGTGCTTATGCTGGACAAAATATTTATATCGCTTTCCAGCATCATAACTGCACTGATCAGTTTATTCTAAAACTGGATGATGTTCTTATGCCTCCTTTGGCGGCTCCGCTTGTTTATGGCAACATAACCGGTAGAGTTCGTAAAGCTGGAAGTGATGAAAATATTGAAGGTGCCGTTGTTTCTATTGCTGGACGCACTTTTACTACCTTAGCTGATGGTAATTATCACTTTGAAAACATTGTTTGCGATACCTATCAGTTAACTGCCACTGCTACTGGCTATAAGAATTATGCTGCTGCTGTAACTATTCCGGAAAATACTACCTTAACCCATAATATATTTATGGATTATGCTCAACTCTATGCTCCGGTTACAACCTACAATCTTTCTGTAGTAACTGGTAGCAGTACTTCTGCCAGTTTAACTTTGCAAAATACAGGAACCGCAGCCATTGATTGGACTGCTGATAGTGGAATCTGGGGTGGAGATATGTTCCCCGATGGACCATTAAATGAGGATTTTGAAGACCTGGATATTACCGGTTGGACTGGTTCAGTAGCATATTACAGTGATATTTATACCGGTTATGGTTATAACAGTAATCACACCTGGGTATTTGCTGCTGATGGAGCAAGTGCACCTCAGTATATTATAACTCCTAAGCTGAGAGTTGATAGTAGCAGTAACCTTGGTTTCTGGTATAAACAATTTAATAACAGCAGTGAATCCTTCTCAGTAAAGGTGTCTACAACTGATAACGATATTGCTTCCTTTACTCAAACTCTGGCATCTATAGGTCCGTTAACAGATACAAACTGGTATCAATTCAGTCAATCTCTTGCGGCTTATGCAGGTCAAGATATCTATATCTGTTTCTATTATCCCAGAGCTGATGGTTATCAATATGGTTACATAATGCTTGATGATATTACAGGACCTACTGCAATTCTTCCTCCTATGGAATGGTTGAGTACAAATCCTGTTTCCGGAACTTTAGCCGCGGGTGCTTCAATGCCGGTAAGTTTACTAGTAAATGCTACTAATATTCCTGTAGGTAGTTACACAGCTCAAACCTGGTTCTTTGGAGATGCTCTTAATACTCCTTACAAGGTTTATGTAAATCTTACTGTTACTGCACCGGTAACGCTTACTGCACCCCAAAATCCTGTTATAGAATCCTATCCAGGCATAATAGCTTTAGCTTGGGATCCTGTTCCTAACGCTAATACCTACAATTTGTATGGCTGTGATACTGTAGATGGTACATACATCTTGCTGCAACGCCTGGAAGATAATAGTATAGAACTCTCCGATGCAGAACTAACCTCACACGGCTTAAGCAACCGTGCATTCTTTAAAATTACGGCTGATACAGCTATTCTCAGTACGCGGGTTTCTTCAGTTCAAAGTAAAACTTCATCGCCATTACAACAGAACTATTCACCCAACAGCAAAACAAAAAAAATAAATGTACTGCAATAATCAGCAAAAGCCGTAAATAGTATTTCCTGAAAGTCCGGAATGCTTAACCGGATAAGAAAGGAAACTAAAACTGCAATTTACAATGAACAGCCCGTTTCTAATACGAAACGGGCTGCTTTTATTTCCAGCAACAAAATTAACTCCAAGTACGATTTTATATCAGCGGTTTTCAATTCATTGAACGGAGATTTATATAGAAAGCAATTATTTTAAAGAATTGAATAAAATCCTGACTTTAGCACATCATTGATTTGTCATATTGAAAAATATTATAGAGGTAGAACTACCATTACGACAAGGTTTTGGATTTTATTTTATAAAAAGCCCTTTTTTTCATCTATTTTTTGCTTGACAAAGATAGCAGGGTGACTTAGTATATATTTTAGGTAAAGTAGAGTAGTAGAATGAAAAAGCGTAAAATTATACTAAGTTCATTAAACACACTCTGTTATAAGAGAGAGTCAATGTTCTGTTTCTCGGTTTTAATAAGAAAGTCACTTTATCAGGGAGGATAAAATGCAAAAGAAATTTTTTGTTTTTTTAGTCGCTTTAGTTTGGTCAATTGCTTTAGTAGGTGCTTCTGTTACTTTGGATTCATTAGAAA
>JAKQKB010000008.1 GCA_029560875.1 Bacteroidota bacterium
TGTGCGCCTACCATTACCCAGTACAGGGCTCTGTCGAAATTCAAATCTACTGTAGCGGGATTGGTATTTGGATTATAGGTACCAATCTTCTCAATAAACTTTCCATCACGTGGAGCTCTGGAGTCTGCAATTACGATTGAATAAAAGGCGTAACCTTTGTGGCCTCTTCTTTGCAATCTGATTTTTGCTGCCATAAGTTGTTGTTTTTATTGTTTATAAATGATTTGAATAGCCGTCATCTCGTAACGGCGCCGCAAAGGTAATAAATTATATTTTACAGACAAATCTCTTGTCGCTGTTTTTTAGTTGCGTAGATTCAACTAGCAAATGCAATTTTTCCATTTACAAACTTATAAAAAATTTCAAACGGTTTTTGGTAATTGAGATTTTTTCTCGGCCTGCTGTTTAATTTATGCTGTATTGTCTTTATATCCATCATATTATCTTTTGTTATTGGTTTGTCTTTTGGAATGTACTGCCTAATTAATTTGTTCATGTTTTCAACTTGTCCTTTTTCCCAGGAACAGTAGGGATGGGTGAAAAATATTTTGGTTCCCAATCCTTGAGCTATTGTTTGGTGTTCAGCAAATTCAAGTCCATTGTCGAATGTTATTGACGATACCCATTTCTTATACGGTAAAAGCAGGTTAATAACAGTCTTAGCCACTTCTTTTGCAACTTTTCCTTTTGGCAGATGAGCAATAAAAGTCTGTTTGGACACTCGCTCTGTAATCACAAGAGCAAATCCTTTCTGGTCTTTCCCCGCAATAAGATCTCCTTCCCAGTGTCCAAAAACCTCTCTGTTATTAATCTTATCATCTCTTTCATCAATGCTTACCCTGTCCTTTATCCTTACCTTACAATTGTTTTGAAGCGTTCGTTTACGATGTTTGAGCTTGTGTCTTAGGTGTTTATACAGTTCTCCGCCATTATGCTTATCATTACGAATAAACCGGTAAATCCGCTCAACACTAACCATTTCAATACCGTTGATTTTACAATAACCACAAATCTGCTCGGGAGACCATTGCTCGTTTTCAAGATAACTACGAATACGTCTTTCAACCGAAGGAGTAAACTTCCTGTTGTAACAGTAGCGTTCCTTCCTTTCCTGGGATAAAGAATGGGCAACCTCAGCATTGTAACCACCTCTCTTCCCACTGTTACGCTTAAGCTCACGACTGATCGTGCTACAAGATACACACAACTCCTTCGCTATCACATTTTGTTTTAAACCCCTTTTTAGTAAAGCGGAAATTACATACCTTTGTTCTTTGGTTAAGTGTGCCATATATTCAATTTTTTGCTCGAAGGCGAATGTAACACATTTATCCTTTCGGCGCAAAGAGATGGGGAAGGTTCTAATCCTCCTCTCTTTGTCCGAAAAAAATATGAACAAGTACCTCCGCAAAAAATTGCGTTTACTAATAGAATTTAAG
>JAKQKB010000054.1 GCA_029560875.1 Bacteroidota bacterium
CAAACTTGTTGCAAGGTCAGCGCGACTACTTTGGCGCCCATACCTATGAGCGTAAAGACCAGCCACGCGGTCAGTTCTACCACTTAGATTGGCCAGAAGCAGGTCGTCCGCAGTTAGAAGTTTAATTGCATATCTAGCAAACTAAAAAGGGCAGAAATTCTGCCCTTTTTATTGCCAACCACTTGATAATCAATGACTTTGAAAATTCTTAACTTGCCACTTTGTACGCTTTAGCAAACGCCACAATTACTTCACGTACAACCTTACGCTGTAGTGGAGGCAGACCCAAAAAGGCCTCAAAAACTTCGCGCTCTTGATACGAAATTGCCTCTAACCAATAAGCGTTTTCTTCTTTAATTTTTTGTTTTATCTCTAAGCCAAAAGTTAAGTCTTCGGGTGGTATTTTTAACCATTGTGCAAGTGTAATGATTTTTTCATAAGGCGGTATAGACTCTCCTATTAACCATTTTCGCACCCCATGTAAAGTCATAGGCTTTCCATAATGACGCAAATTAAACTCTCTTTCTAACACAGCAGGTTCTGCTCTATAGCCAGAATTTTGCATGGCCTCAGTTAATTTTTTAGAAAATATGACTTTCGAATTGTTCATGTAGTTACGTTACTAAATGAAACTTTAAGTTACGTAACCTAGTTAATAATTACGTTGTAATGTAAACTATTAGTCACGCTTATGTTGTAGTTAGAATAAAAATGGCACTAAATTTAGCTGAAAAATCACCTGAAATCATCACGCCAATTAAAGCTGTTGAAAAAATTCCAGTCAACGATATGCAAGGGCTAGTATCGCAAGTAAGTGAGGAGTATCTTAGTGATACACAACCTTATCCCTGGGTGGTAGCTTTTTCAGGTGGAAAAGATAGCACCTTGATTGCTCATATTGTTTTTGAAGCACTACTGCAATTACCTCCAACGCTACGCACTAGACCCGTTTACTTCGTATCTAATGACACTTTAGTCGAAAGCCCGCTGGTAGTAACTCATATGAAATCGGTATTGACGCAAATTCAAAATGCCGCTGACATCTTGAATCTTCCAATTACCACAAAAATTACGACCCCAGCTCCCGAGCAAACTTTTTGGGTTTTGCTAATAGGAAAAGGTTACCCCTCACCTAATCGAAATATGCGCTGGTGCACTGATAGGTTAAAAATTCAGCCTACAAGTCAATTTATTTTGGACAAGGTACAGACTAGTGGTGCAGCGATTATTGTATTAGGTGTGCGTAAAAGTGAGTCTTCGGCACGTAAGGCCGTGATTGATTCTTACCAGAATTTGACGGAAAGCAATCTTACACCTCATGGCTCCTTGGCAGGTGCATTTGTATATCGTCCAATTGTTGATTTATCAACAGATGAGGTCTGGGAGATGCTCGCTAGTCATCAGCCACCATGGGGTGGAAAGCATCGCCAATTGATACAACTTTATAGAGATGCAGCTGGTGGTGAATGTCCCATTGTCCTTTCGCAAGATGAAGCCCCAGGCTGTGGAACCAACTCAAGTAGATTTGGTTGCTGGACTTGCACAGTAGTTGATAAGGACAAAAGCTTACAGGGTTTTGTTGACGTGGGTAAAACACAATTTCTGCCATTATTAGAATTTCGAGACTGGTTGGTTGAAATTCGCAACAACCCAGAGTACAGACAGGCAGAACGAAGAAACGGACTAATTCAGTATGTGAATGGAAAGCATATACCAGGACCATTTACTATTACCACTAGAAAAATGATTTTAGATCGGCTGTTGCAGATGCAATCACAATACGGTGAAATGTTGATTAGCCCAGCAGAAATAGAGGCCATTCGTGCTATTTGGACTGAAGATATTATAACCAAAGGGGAAAGGCAATATGGCCAGCTCTGAATACGAGATAATTAAAGACTTGCCACTTTGGCGAGAAAGTAAATCTAATCAATTGTTATTAGAAGTTTGTAAAAAAAATGGCGTAGATTCGGGGGTGATTGAAAAGTTGGTTGCATGGGAACGAGAAAACTTGCATCGAGGTCGCCGTGCAGGCCTAACGAATGAGTTTGATGACATTTTTGTAGATACCAATTTATGGGAGCAAGACGATGTGGATTAAGGTCATCAAATTACACAATTTTAAGTCATATGCCCATGCAGAATTTCACTTTCCTGAGCCGCAACATGATAAAAATATTGTATTGATTGGTGCTGTAAATGGCCATGGGAAGACCTCGCTACTAGAAGCCATTTATTTATGCTTATATGGTGAAGAGGCTACACCCCACTTGAAGCGAGCAGG
Organism: Bacteroidota bacterium; assembly: GCA_029560875.1. Taxonomy (GTDB): domain Bacteria; phylum Bacteroidota; class Bacteroidia; order Bacteroidales; family Tenuifilaceae; genus SB25. The sequence continues at coordinate 2,285 of JAKQKB010000054.1, forward strand.
AATACCCACTGAAAGAAAAAGCTATGATGGAATACTGAAAGATGCGTTACATCATGATGTAACCTTGCAAATGCAGAAAATCTCTCAGCGTTCATATACCAAAATGTCAGTGGCAATGGAGATAATGCATACACAGAATAATGGTTTAAGAGTTGAGCGCAGTTGGGCATATGACACAAGTCGTAATCGGCAGCCGGAAAATGATCAGTTGCGTATGTGGCGTCTTGATAACGAAAATGGTCACGAAGCAATAAAGCCAGAAAACTTTAAGAATGCCTTAAACGATCACGCATTGCCATTTAGCTATGCTCCATTTTTCTTTTTTGATGGTGAAAAAATTGTCAGTCAAGCAGAAACCGCAGGCACAGGCTTGTGGCTAAAAGAGGGGCTTGAAGGGCTATGTGGCATTTCTTTATTAGGAAATTTAAATACCGATTTGCAAAAATATATCAGCGATTGCCTTAAAGGGGTAAGCGAACAAGATAAAAAAGAGTTAGATAAAAAAGAGAAAGAGCTGGCTGCGTTAAAACAACATTTGGATATTCTAACATCAGAAAAAATGAAGCTCACGCAGGAAAAAAATGAGCTCGCGGCATTAGAAGAACAATTGCAAAATCAATTGGGTGGTGGCATAGATGCTAAAAGTACAGAGCAGTTGCGTGCAGATATTGCTCAAGCCAAAAACGACATAGATATAGCTGAGGCAAATATAGCAAGCGCACTTAAAGTTTCTCCTTTAGCACTGTTGCCAAGTAGTAAAGTTGTAAGTTTACAAATGCGTTTGAAGCAAGAGTTTGAGCGTTTAAACTATGAAGCTAGTAAAATGCAAGGTGAAAATAAAATTGATGATTTTATGGAGGCATTCACTACTAGCCCAAAAGCTTTGGACGTGGTCGGCCCAAAAATCTTAAAAAGTGACGATATTCGCGATGCAATACGAGATGCTTGGAACAAACTTTGGTATCCCCTGCCAGAAAACTGTGCTGAACATATTATTCACAATTACCTGACTTTAGAAGCGCATGCAGACGTGCAACGAGTTATTGAGAGTCGTGCATCGCCAAATGTGGATTTAAATGAACAGTGCAAAAAAATTTCCGCAAGCGAATCTATTAAAGAAAAATTTGAAACACAGCTTAATCGCCTAGCAGGTAGCAATAATGATGAACTGTTGGCGCAACTAAAAGATACTAGCAATAAACATAAGGAAAGCGCCGTAAATTTGAGCGGCAAAACAACAAAGTTTACTCAGGTAAAGTCTAATCTTGACAGCAAGACGGCGGAACTAGAAGCTCTGCAAAAACGCATTATGGATAGCGAGCCTAATCAGATTAAAGCAAGACGTGCACAAAAAACACAAAAAATGTTAGAAACACTTAGTACACAACTAATAAATTTAAAATTAGATGAACTTAGTCAGTCAGTTACAGAACTCAACAATAATTTAGCGCATGATAGACGCATTGCTCAAATTAAAGTTAAATCAACTGGTGATTTTGAACTTCTTGGAGAAAATGGTGCTGTCATTTCCTCCTCGTTGTCAGCTGGCCAAATGCAAATACTGATTATGGCGTTAGTTTCAGGTTTGGCACAAGTGACACAATATAAAGCACCTTACGTTATTGATACTCCACTAGCTCGCCTAGATAAAGACCATAGACAACGACTGTTTAAGCATTGGGGTAGTCTTGATCAACAAGTAATACTACTTTCACAAGACACGGAGATTACACCCGAAGTAAAAAAAACACTTGAGCAGTATGTGCAAAAAACTTATTTAGTTAAAGCAGAAAGTTTATTAACAGGCGGGGCACGTTCCGACCTTATTGAAGACAGTTATTTTAATTGATGAGAAAACCAAGCTATGCCAATTACACACCAAGGTAACAGCCAAGCACCTGAATTTATCATGGAGCAATTGAAAGACTTACGCGGTATTAAATCAAGTGATTTTGCTAAAAAAGCCCAAGACGAATTACTGGAAAAAGGTGTGATACCAAAGCTAGAAAATCATGAGTGGGCAAGGTTATGTATTGCCTATCATTTTTCAGTAGAGCCAAACATGGCTGCATTTACCACTCCAGCACCAGATGGGGGAGGTAGAGAAATTCCATCGTTAAGCACATGCTTTCAAGCAGAGTGGCGTTTTTGGCTGGCACTTATCGTGGATAATATGCCAAATGCCAATAATCCCAATAGTCAAATTGAAATTGGACAAGTTGCTAAGCGTATTAATGACCATTGGCATCAAGGTGCTACTTTACTCAAGGACCGTTACGATAAGTTGAGTGTAGCATTTCCTAATCGATATGATAGTCGAATGCATTGGCTCAATGAGCTAGCAAAAATTACTAAGGACAATGGCGCTAGTTATGCAGCCATATCTAATCTCGATGGGTTGAGTAGTGAGGGTGAAAACCAAACTCATCGTCTTCAATCAGTGCTTGAGAAAATTGGTCTGCGTGTGGAAGTGCCTGAGCCTTTAGCTGGCGTGCGCTATGACCGATATACACTACGAATGAGGTCATTCGCTGATGTTAATAGTTTGGAAAAAAATCTAGACAATCTTACCTCTGAATTGGGAGTTCCCAAGGATAATATTCGCTTAGTACGTTGTGAAGATGGCCGTGCAAACAGCTTATATTTAAACTACTTGCGACCAGAGTCAACATGGAAGCAATTAGATGATAAGTTGTTTAGTGAGGCACTAAGAAGCAAGCCGTCAAATATGATTTTGCCAGTTTGTGTTGGAACAGACGAGATGGGAACACCAGCTTATGAAGATTTAACAAAAGCACCGCATGTATTTATTGGGGGTGCGACTAATACGGGTAAAAGCGTCTGCGTACATGGCATGATTAAAAGCTTATTACACCAGAAAACGGGTGATTGCTTACAAGTGGCTTTATTTGACCCCAAGCGAGTGGAGTTGTCAGCATATCGAAATCATCCGAATTTATGGCAAGAACACATATTTATTGATGATATTGCAGACGGCATTGATGAGTTAGTTGTAGAAATGGAAAGTCGCTATCGTTTTATGGAAGCGCAAAATGTAAATTTAATTTCTAATTTACCTGAGGCAATCCGACCTCCTTACATTGCCGTAGTCGTAGATGAATTAGCAGATTTAGTGATGAGCAATAATGGTAAGGTGATTGAAGATAATCTAGTCAAGTTAGCTCAAAAAGCACGCGCATGTGGCATTCATCTCATAATGGCTACACAACGTCCTGACAGCCAAACTTTCAGGGGTTTATTGCGCTCAAATATGCCAGCGCGAATTGCACTTAAGGTGCAAAAGTCAACAGAATCAAAAATTATACTCGATGAGACGGGTGCAGAAGACTTGGCAGGTAAGGGAGACCGCTTGGTTAAATGGGGAGGCGAGACCATGCTAAGGCATGGCTACCGTTTAGATTAGGTTTTAGAATAGCCACGAGAAATTTTTATGCCTCTGTGAGCCTTATAAATAAAGGCTTACAGAGCAGCGCAAAAGGGTTGTTTGAAATTTAGGCTTAATCGCTTAATTTTCGGCTAAATAAATTTAGCGCAAGTTGATAGCCAATCAGCGAAGTTTGCGCATCATAACGCTCATCACTATCGCGCATAAAGGCGTGTTGCGCATTAAATTCATGCCAGGTGAAATTTAGTTGTGCTGCATTTAATTTGGCTTGAATTTCAGCCCGCGCGGGGGTTGG
>JAKQKB010000019.1 GCA_029560875.1 Bacteroidota bacterium
AGGGCCGTGGGAGACTACCACGTTGATAGGCTGCAGGTGTAAAGGCGGTGACGCCAAAGCCGAGCAGTACTAATAGCCCGATGGCTCCCGGCTGGATCCGGGCTGCTGCCAACACCTCGCTCGCCCGCCACGTACGGCATACCCCCCCGGCGCAGCGCCGGGGGGAATGATTTGGGCGGCTATGGCGGCGGGGGACACCCCTTCCCATTCCGAACAGGGCAGTAAAGCCCGCCAGCGCCGATGGTACTGCGTAACAGCGGGAGAGTAGGTCGCCGCCCCACCTCCGCCCCGGTCGGGTTTCCCCGACCGGGGCTTTTTTTAGTGTGCCGGGCATGGAACTGTACCGTAGTGTGTAAATCAGGATCAAGCAAAAATAAAGTTGTGGAGAAGGTAATAATTATTTATATTATAAAGGTAAATGATTGATGGATAGATATATAGATAATTTTTGATAAAAAAGTAGATTTTTAAATGAGTAATTGTAAAAGATATTGCTATATTTATGACTGATTTTGGAAATCGCTTAATGAAAAGGTAAGTATTTCTGATGGTTCCAAGGGATTTATGACATTTAATGAAATATTGCAAAAAGAGTTTCAGAAAAAATCATCACTGTTTAAATCAACAACTTATGGTGATTTTATAGAAAACATAATTGATGAGTTCCAATTGCTTCAAATTAGTATTCCAGAAGTATATGATAGTGGTACAATTAGTTGGGATGAAATTAATGAGAAACTAGATGTGTCGTTTATTCAGAATGAATTTAACGAGAATACAGAATATTTAATTTCTTATGATAGCCTTGGAACGCCAAAACTTTTGAATTCACAAGAACCTCCCGAAAAACCAGTAATTATCATTAGTCAGAACGAAAGTTTAGTAGTAGTACCTAAAGAAAGCAATTCAAGGAAAGCCATTCCTTATTATGAGACAGATAAATATTATTACTATTTACCTGAGGACTATGAACAGCCAATTGAAATTGATATTATTGAAGAAAATCAAATTGATCCTATTCAAATGCAACAAGGTAGTCGTGATTTAAATGATGCTAGAGATTATTTAAATAAGGCTAAATTTGTCAGTAAAACAACTTGGAGGCAAGTTGAACCTTGGCCATCAGGTAGACCAGAATTTAAAGTAATTGTTACATACGCTGAATTATTAAATGGCCAACATGTTGTCAAAACTCTCACAAAAGTTTTGCCGAAGGATGGTTGGGTGTCAAGGTATTTGATTTATAATGAGATTAAAACAAAAAACTTGATATTCATATTATTAAATGGTCAAAAGCAACCATGGGTGATAATATGAAATATACATGGATTGAGATTGATAATAGTGATAAACAAAAAAGTTTTAGCACAGCTTATTCTACAAAATTTGAAGACGGTTCAACTATTAGTTCAAGTATAACCTTGACGCTTAATGCCGAAGATGATGAGGCTGGTGAAGATATAGTATATTATATTGATAGCACAACTGGAGAAGGTACAGAATATAATACTGGAGTTGTTAGATTTTGGATTAACCAACAATAAATAGTATATGAATAAACTAAGAATAATAATTATATTTTTGGCATTTTTCGGCTTATTCAATAAAGGCTATTCACAACTTAGCGTTTCTTATTATTCCTCTTCACTTTCAAAGGTTGGCGTAGGATATAATTTTTCCAACAAGATTTGGACAGAAGCTAGGTTGTATAGCAATACCATAATAGACAATACTACGCCTGAGTTTGTTTTTTGTGCAAATCTATTGCATAAGGAAAAATATAACCTATACCTTGGTGTTGGTGGCGTTGTAAACTATTTTAATGGGGTTGTTGTACCAATTGGCGTACAGTTTACCCCATTTGATAAAATTCAACACTTTACCCTACACATTGAGCTGGAACCCACGATAGACTTTGATTCCGATTTGATTCTCCAGAGTTCTTTTGGAGTGAGGGTTATGTTAGGGAAGTAGGTTGAGAAAAGGGACAAAAATTCTGCAATTGTTAGAATAAAATTTCAGGCGGTTAAAACCGCCTGAAATATATTGGTGTGCCGGGCATGGCACTGTACCGTAGTGTGTAAATCGGATCAAGCAAAATTTCTGGGGATTTCATATTTACGCATAAATATTTGCCAGTCTAAACAGGAAGAATGGGATATTTGCCACTCCTCTGAATTGAGATCTAAAGGCCTTGATTTTGGCGTTGAAAGATTCTGCCGAGGCATTTGTACTTCTGTTGTTGAAATAGTTCAGTATTGTCAGGGAGTTGTTCTGTACGGTTCTTGACACAGTATTAAATGTTTTAAACCCTGCCCTTTCTACTTTTTCATACCATCTTGCCAAGCGTGTAAAAGCCACCTCTTTATCCTTTGTACTCCCATAAATACTGCTTAGCTCACGGCATAATTCGTTTGCGAGCTTAATATCAGGGAAGAGCTTGAACAGGATTTCTGCCCGTTGGTATTGCGATAGGGTCCACTTGTTTTCCTGCTTGAAAAGCAGGTTCCTGCTCCTGGCTAGCAGCTGCCTTAAAGTATCCCCATTTTCAAGGATATTAGGCTTGTACTCCTGATCAAGCTCTTTGCATAGCTCCATCTCGGCATTTTCCTGCTCTATCGCTTTCCACCGGTGGTGAATCCGCAAGTCCTGCACGGCTTCATAGACCAGCTGCTGAACATGGAAGCGGTCAGCTACCTGTTCGGCATTCGGGAAGCGCTGCCTGACAATCTTTTGCATGGTTGAAGCCATATCCAACGTCACCTCCTTAACTTTACCCCTTTTGCTTAGGGGCATCTTTTTTAGTATTGAAGCAACATGCTGGCTCTCTAAAACTTTTACCATTTAGTCTCTTAATTTTAACCCTTTTCTGGGTTAATGTTTTTGTTTTTAACTATAATCTTATGATGGTTTCAATTCAAATTTTTAAAATTTACTACATTTACAAGGTTTGAAAGTTTTGGATGTTTTCAATTTGATAGAAGTTTTATGGCTATTGATGTGGTGATTAACCTTTTTAGCTGGTGAATTTTCCCGTAGAGTTTGAAAAGTATTTCCCTTGGCAAAAATTATAGCTTGGTAGTAAGTACGAAATAGAGTGACGGGAATGATCTTTTTAAATTTTATATGTTTGTTGATGAAGAGAAAATGGCAATGATGAGTGCAAAGCAATAATTTATTTTAGAATGAAGCAGAAATGTAAAGTTTTACTTGTTGCTACCGCCTTGCTTTTATGGTCAACTATTGGGTTTACACAGAACTGGAGTATTGTTTTGCATGGCGGTGCAGGCGGAATGGAACCAGCAGATTTCACTCCGGAACAGCTCGCAACCTATCAGAATGAATTAAAGAATGCGCTCGATATAGGTAAACGCATTTTGTCTGGCGGCGGTTCATCCCTTGATGCGGTTGAGCAAGTAGTCAGGTACCTTGAGGATTGTCCGCTTTTTAATGCCGGTAAGGGTGCCGTTTTTACCCATGATGGGCATAATGAGCTTGACGCTGCAATAATGGATGGTAGCAACTTGGCTGCTGGCGCTGTTGCGGGTGTTGGCGATGTGAAGAATCCAATATCATTAGCCAAGCTTGTTATGCTCAAATCTCCTCACGTATTACTTGTTGGGAAGGGAGCCTCGGAATTTGCCCGCCTGCATGGTGCAACTATGGTCGATAGCGGCTATTTTTATACTAAACCCAGGTGGGATGACCTCCAACGTGTGCTGGAGCATGAAAAAATGGGAACAGTGGGGTGCGTTGCACGCGATGTTAATGGAAATCTTGCGGCAGCAACTTCCACAGGAGGAATGACCAACAAGCGATGGGGAAGGGTAGGAGATG
>JAKQKB010000021.1 GCA_029560875.1 Bacteroidota bacterium
TTTCCATGTTTGTTCTGCTGCATTTGTGTTGTCAGCAAAGAAACCTCCAGTTGATCCATCTCGACTTTCATAGAAATGGCTTGAAAGCATAATGATTGCTTGTTCTGTAGTTGGTGGAATTGCATGAGTTTGATAGTAATTAGTTTCTAAATGCTGAAAACTTTCTGCATAAGAAACGGCAGCAGAAATGAAACTACTAATCAGATCATCATCCTGTGAATGTTCAAGTATTAAATTCATTTTTACCTTGCTTAATAAGTCTACCGTAGCCATATCTGCTGCCTCCTATCTTAATTTTCACTATCTATAACATTGATAGTAATTGTTTCTGTCGTATATCCTGCTCTTGAAATTGTTATAATTTTTGGTGTATTAATAGCCTCATCACATTTTAACCAAAGTACAAAACTACCTTCAGAACAACCAGCATTTGTTGCTTCATTAACATCTGCTTGTACTAAATCGTATGTGCCATTATAGGTAACTCCAATTATTGAGCTTCTGCCTGTGCCGATAGACAATCCGATCCATTTATGAATGCCTTGTGCTGGATTGGAACTATCAAATTCCACTAGTTCATCAATAGGAACATCAATAGTTGCTATGTTGTTTTCATAAGTAATAGTCCTAATTTTTGAATGGTTGGCAATTAAAGACTCTCCTGTCGGATTTGAAATTGTTACAACACTTGTTGTAAATTTATCTTTTTCCATCAAACCTGCATCTTTAAGATTAATAAGCAAAGCATTAAAATTTTCTTTTAAAGTGTTTAACGATGCAACAGTACTTTCTGGCAAATTTTCAGCAATAGGAAGAGGGAGTCCTTTTACGGTTGCTCCCTCTAATATTTCAAGTGTTCCCCCTATAACTGTTTTATCTCCACCTTGTTCGGTATAGTTTTTTGTGTTATAACTCATAACCTTTACCTCCATTAAGCGTGTTGTACTAACACTTTAATTGCTTCAGGAAGGATAAGTTTTCCGTCAACTCTTTGTGTCGCAACGAAACCAGTTTGATCAGTTGCAGCATAAAGTTCAGATAACTTCTTGAAGTTACGACCTTGTCTATCCGCAATCCAATAATATGAGAAGTCACCGAATGCAATAGTCTTTGCACCTGCAGCAATTGTAGGAACATAGCTTGATGTATAAACAGGTCTACCAAGTAATGTATCTGGTGTTCCACTAGTTAAAGCAGGTTGCCATAAGTAATTACCGTTCGCATCCTTAAGTTTTCTGATAGCCTTAATTGTTGAATCATTAACAATCCACACAGCTTTTTTTCTGTAAGAAGCTTTAAGAGAATAGAATAAATCGATAATTTCATCGGCTTTAATCTCAGTTGCACTAGCTGTAGTAATACCAGTTTGAGCACCGCCTGTTGCATTAAAGATACCGACTGGCTTACCTACACCATTACCATTGAAGAAAGCATCTTCTTCTT
>JAKQKB010000086.1 GCA_029560875.1 Bacteroidota bacterium
TTATAATCGGCTGACCGACTAAATTTTTATTTGTACTTTCGCCCATGCTGAATAAATTGGTAGTTTATGCAGCTAAGATACAGGATTGGTTAACTTCGGTTGACCATCCTGTTGATTAAAATGTTTTGTCGGTTACTAATGTTAAACTATGAAAATTGGACTCCTCATTTGCGACCATATTCAAAAAGGTTTTGCTGGATACCCAGAGTTATTTGGTAATCTGCTTCCAGAACACGAACTTGTTAACTATCATGTTTGCGATGGGCAATTCCCAAAATCAGCCTCCGAACACGAAGCCTGGATTATTACAGGCTCCAAGTACTCAGTTTACGATAATATTGATTGGATTGATAGGTTAAAAGACTTTGTCCGCTCAATAGCAAAAACGGATAAATACTGTATTGGGGTCTGCTTTGGTCACCAAATGCTTGGCGAGGCAATGGGCGGAAAGGTACTCAAATCGACCATGGGATGGTGTGTTGGCGTACATCAGTTCGATATTGTTGAGAGTAAGGATTGGATGCTTCCTGCGTTCTCCAAAGCAAATCTGCTGATGTCATGTCAGGACCAAATACAGGTTCTTCCGCCAAATAGCAAAGTTATTGCCAGTGCTCCCAAATGTCCAGTTGGTATAATTCAAATTGGCGATAAAATGTTAGGAATTCAGGGGCATCCAGAGTTTTCGGCAGAGTATGTAAAATTCCTAATGGAGAGCAGAATAAATAAAATTGATGAAAGCGTTATAGAAGAGGGTATCAATAGTCTACAATTGCCCATTCATAATATTACTGTTGGAGGTTGGATAAACTATTTCTTAAACCAACAACTATAGGTATTTAGAGCGTAAGAAAAAGACTTAAAATCAAAAACAAACTCAAAAGAATTCTTACTTTTGTTTGCAATTGATATGCATCAAAGCACTATTTAACGTTTTTTATTGAAGATGAACGAACTTCGACTTTCTAAGTTCGTTCATCTATAAAGAACAGTTTTTCGTAAAATTTATTTCGATTATTGTAACCTTATCGTTAATCTTGTGTTAAAGGGACAAGTTGCTTTTATGTTTATATTAAAATATGTTAGAGCATCTATGTAATAGTATTTACAACGCATACAAAAAGTTGAAATACAATATTTACAAATTGGTTTTGAGATAATATTAAAAACAGAAATATACCATGAAGAACAGCAAAAAGGATTTGTTGCGTGTTGGAGTTTTCTACGATGGCAACTACTTTTTACACGTTAGTAACTATTACAACTACTTTCATCCACGCAAAAAGCGTTTAAATATTGCAGGCCTACACGAATTTATTCGTAACCTAGTTGCAAAAGAGGAGGACACTGACCCACATTACTGTCAAGTAATTGAAGCACATTTTTTCCGCGGACGTATTAGCGCTCAGGAAGCAAGCCAACGCGGCAACCAACTTTACAATGATAGGGTATTCGATGATATTCTAATGTCCGAAGGTGTTGTAACTCACTACTTGCCAATTCGCCCAAGAGGTGGACGCAGAGAGGATAAAGGAATAGATGTTTGGTTAGCATTGGAAGCGTTTGAGCAAACATTCTACAAGCGCTTCAACGTGCTTGTACTTATCACCTCCGATGGCGATTATGTGCCCCTTATCCGCAAAGTAAACTCTCTTGGAACTAAGGTGATGGTGCTATCGTGGGATTTTGATTATACCGACGACCAAGGGCGCGATGTTACTACTCGTACTTCCCAAGAGTTATTGCGCGAGGTAACATACCCAATTGCAATGCACGACCTTATTAACTCTGGATTAAAGAGTAACGATAAACTTACTTCAAATCTATTTACCGTTCAGGATTTTGGCCAACCAAAACCTGAGCCAATGGAAATTACTTCCGAGGAGGTTAAGCAATCCAGAATACTAAAGATTAACAGCGGCTACGGATTTATTCAGTATCCGCCCAACAACCTATTCTTCCATTACATTGATGTTGCCGATGGCGATTTTGACGAGCTAATTGAGGGTGATATGGTTGAATTCATTGTTGCAAAAAACGATAAAGGCCAAGATGTCGCCAAGAATGTGAAAAAAATTCCAGACTACGATGTAAACCAATGGTAGTTTTAGAACTATAATAAACGAAAAAAAGGGTGGAAAATTCCGCCCTTTTGCATTTCTACAAACCACAGCCTCCACAACACGAGCCACATGAAGGCGTATGACTATGAAAACTCTGCCCACCAGAAGTCTGCTTGGGTGCTCTGTACTCATCACAAACAGCATTGCACTCAGGGCAATTTGCCAACATCTTGCTGCAAGGGCCAAAAGCCGCATCAATCCACTCCTCCTTAACCCCAGTTGCATCAAATTTGATGTTGCAACTCTTGCAAAAATAGGTTTCCATCGGTATATATTAATTTGACATTAGTAATCGACCAAATTCTTTAGAATAACATCCTTGTGAGGATTAAAATAGCCAAAGTAAACGCGAGGAAAGTCCCGTTTAATGATATCCATAACATTTTTAACTCCTATTGGTTCGCCAGAATCTTTATACTCAATTCTGTTGAATAACCAATCGGGATCTATATTGAAGTTGCGCCATTGAATCATGCTGAGCTTTGTGTCGGAAATCAAGCCTTTTAAAGCATCAAGTTCCTCCTGCGTATCGGTAACTCCGGGCATAACAAAGTAGTTAATGGAAGCCCAGCGTTTATAGCGCCTTGCAACGCGTAACGACTCCCAAGCATCGGCCTGAGTAAAGTTAACAGGACGAATGTACATATTGTACCATTTCTCCTGCGCCGAGTTCATACTTACACGAATGCTATCGAGCCCAGCCTTAAATAGTTCCTCAACAGCTTGCGGCTTGCTTCCATTAGTATTTAGGTTGATTATTCCTTTACTTGTTTTTGCGCGGACTGCCTTTATTGCATCGCGCAGAAGTTCCCACTGCATCAAGGGTTCACCCTCGCACCCCTGACCAAAGCTCATTATGGCATTTGGAGCATTCTCCAAGTGAGGAACCGTGAACTGAACTATCTCATCAACAGTGGGTACAAAATCCAACCGATGCTGGGTTTCGGAAATTGGCGATTCCTTTTTATCCTGCAAGGATATGCAGCCAACGCAACGGGCATTACAGCTTGGCGATGTTGGCACAGGAGCTTCCCACCTATCCATCACAAAGTTACGCGCAGCAGGGCATAAATAACCAAAAGCACAATTCTCCACCAAATGGTTCACTAGCCTGTTTTCAGGATATTTCTTCAGTATCTCCTTCCCTCGCTTAATAATCACTTTCTGATTAAAATGTTCACAATCCTGGCGAGTATCGGAATCAATCCTTACAGCAGGAACATAGAATTGACCTTTATACCAACCTACTGCAGTATAAGCATAAAGAGGTAAAACTGGTGCGCCAACTTCATTTTTCCATGCAGCAATAGATAGCTGTGTATTAGCAGGAGCAATAAATGCTGCACAAGCGAAACCATCCTTTTTAGTGACCAAATCTCCTTTACGGTTATAGCCTAGGGTTTTTCGGCCAGGTAGTTCAAATAAATCGCTACCATAGGGCAAAGGAATCATCTCATCCAAATAAAGTGGGTACAACTTCTCGCCAGAACGACCAACGGCAAATAGTTGAGAGTCCTCAAAAATATTTCCACAACCATCGCTGAAAACAGCGTAGGGTTGAATACGCTTTTGCATCAAGAATTCGAATTAAAATTTGGGTAAAGTTACAAATTCTTTATGTTAAGCGGACGGCTTGCGCTATTACCCTCGAAACAGTTAATAATGGACTGGTATAAATCGCCCGGAATTATTGGTTTCACAACATAATCGCTACATCCTGCTTTTTTTGCCGCCAATTTATCCTCTGGCAATGCAAAAGCGCTTTGAGCAATAATTTTTACACTGGGGTTGAATTCCCTTATTGTACGTGTAACATCAAGTCCATTTATATCGGGCAACCGAACATCCATTAGAATTAGGTCGATATTTTGTTTTGCGCGGGCTATATCCAGTGCCTTTTGACCTGTCTCAGCCATATATATTTTCTTAACGTATGGCTCCATAAGGCTACGAAGATAAGCCATGGAATACTTATCGTCCTCAGCAATAAGAACAGTTAAGTTTTTGTTTGTTATCTCTATCTCCTTAGAATCGTTAAATCCTTTTTTGTTATACTTTTTTGATTTAGAGAGTGGCAATGTAAAAAAGAACGATGTTCCCGAACCCTCTTCGGATTCGAGGTATATTTTACCCCCCAAAAGTTCAACGTACGATTTCGATATGGCTAATCCTAACCCAGCACCCTCGTATGGTCTAGAGAGCGATGTATCGCCCTGAACAAACCTCTCAAATATTCTGTTCTGGATTTTTTTAGGAATACCCATTCCGGTATCGGAAACCCAAAACTCCACATCGTCCAGTCCAATATCGAACCCAAAATCAATTGTTCCCTTTGGCGTAAATTTAATGGCATTCTTTATTAGGTTTGTAATTACCGATATAAACTTCTGCTTATCGGTTGCCAACGATAACTCGGGCAAATCTTTTCCCCCATTAAGTATTAAACAAAGGCCTTTATTTTCTGCCTCCAACTTAAAGAAATTATATAAATGATTGAGCTCTGTTGCTATATCTACAGTGTTTATAATTGCCTTAACCTGCCCTGCCTCAATCTTCGAAATGTCTATTAGGTTGTTAATTAGTTCAAGCAACCGCTGTCCGCTCTGCTCAATAATTTTGGTATAGGAAATCCTATCCTCATCGGTCATCTGCGGGCGTTTAAGCAGCTCCGCAAAGCCAATAATTCCGTTCATGGGAGTGCGTAACTCGTGGCTCATATTTGCCAGAAAGGCCGACTTGAGCCTATCGTTTTCCTCGGCAATCTCGCGGGCAAATATCAGCTCCTTATTTATAGCCCTGATTCTTTCGTTACTTTCGGTAAGTTCCTCGTTAATTGCTTGATATTCCTCGTTCTGCTCCTTAAGTTTTAAATCTCTTTCGTATAACTCCAACTCAATTTGTTTTCGCTCCGTGATATCTTCTTTGACGGCAATGAAGTATTTAATTTTTCCAATCTCGTCTCTAATTGGCGAAATACTTGTTGACTCCCAGTATAAATCGCCATTTTTCTTCTTATTAAGCAACTCCCCCCTCCAATCATTACCAGCCAATAAGGCATTCCACATCGCTTTGTATACCTCGTTTGGATGATATCCTGATTTTAAAATTCTCGGATTCTTTCCTAAAACCTCATCAACAGAATACCCTGTAACCTCAACAAATTTCGGGTTAACATACTCGATATTTCCATTAATATCAGCAATTACAACAATTGCAGGACTTTGCTCTATCCCTTTTTTAAGTTTCACAACTTGCTCTTCGGCTCTTTTCTGTTCAGTAATATCATATACAATAGAATGAAGGAAGTGCTTCCCCTTAATAGTTATTCTACTACAAACTACTTCTACATCTCGTTTCCTTCCGCCCTTTATTCTATGTTGAAAATTAAAAATTGCTCGTCGTTGATTCAGCACGTTATTTATCTCAAGTTCAAGCTTATTCGATGATAAAGTATTTATATCGTCAATCCTCATCTTTAGCATCTCGTCTTTACTCCATCCATAAAATCGCTCTGCCGATTGGTTTACATCAACTAGAGCTCTGGTAATTGGGTCGATTATGAGCATTACCGAAAAACTATCGTAAAACATACTGCGGAAAAGCTCCTCGCCCTCGCGAGCGGCCTCCTCGGCCAACTTGATTTCAGTTATATCCATAACCGTTGAAACCATGGTATTCTGTGCTAGCAAAGGAATATTCACGGCATTCACTACTCTTTGCGCTCCATCCTTCTGAGTAACAATGATGTTGTTCCATTTCATTCGTTCAGGATTGCCAGAATTAATATCAGCAACTATTTGCTCAATTAACCTATCCCGGTATTCCTTATCGGGGTAAACTTTTTCAAAGAAGGTACTTATGCTGGATAAATCGCCCTTACTCCAACCATAAATCTCCTCGAACTTTTTATTCATATATGTAGCATCGCCCTCATTAATTTTATTGAGCGAAACGCCTATTGGCAAATTATCCAACACGGTTTGAATAAACTCATTCTTTTGGCGCACCTCCTCTTCGGCTTTTCTCCGCTCAGTAATATCGGAGAATATTACAGCAAACTGCCCTATTTGAGGGCAAAAGGCCCAAACATCGTAGTAACGGTCAAGTTCGGCAGAATAATTCTCGAAACGTATAGAACTTCCATTTAACGCTACTTCTCCGTAAGACTCAATCCAGTATTTTTCGGTACTTGGCATTAACTCTAGTACAGTATGACCAATAACTTTCTCTCGCTCCAAGCCAGTAAGCTCTTCAAATGCTTTGTTAATATCTATAAATTTATAATCCTTGGGGTTACCACCATCGTCGAGCATAATGCTATGCAGAGCAAAACCCTGGGTCATATTATTGAAAAGCATTCGGTAACGTGCTTCGCTCTCTGCAATCCTCATTGATGCTGCATTTTCAATAGTTTTGTCGTGTACAATCAGCACTGCCCCTTGTATTTCATCGTATTCGTCAAAAATTGGCGATGCATTAATAGATATATGAACTATACCTGATTCCGCGGCGCCCCTTGAAACATCACACTCAACACTTAGCGCTTGCTGTTTACCAATAACATCCAGAACCAACTTTTCAATGCAATCGTGGTTTTCAATGATTTCGTAAATTGGTAAACCAAAAGCATCTTCCTCCTTTACGCCCATTAATTTTTCCGCCACAAAGTTCATTTTAGTAACACAACCATTCACATCGGTTGTAATCACCCCATCGGCAATGCTATAAAGTATTGTTTGAAACTCCTTGTAATAACTGCTGACTTTTCGTTCCCCAACTAACTTCTTCACATAATCGGATTTTCGCAAATAATAGTAGTAGGCAAGCATTGCGAAGGAAAGAAATGTTATGAGAAGTATTGTAAAAAGAATTATGGTTATCAGACTTACGCTTAAATACTTATAAACCTCATTATAATCAATCACCTTCACAAAAAACCATGAAGTTCCTTGTATTGACGAGGCGTATACAAACAGTTCTTTATTTTGCTCACTCAATGCTCTACTAAACCCAGAATTCCCATTTTTAATGTACGAAAAACCATTCTGCTCTCCAACATTAAAACCCAGCATAGGTTTCTCCCATATGCTATTGAGGAATATCGTTGAATCGGCTTCTGTGCGGAATACAAAATTCTGGGCTGTTTCAATTTGAGTATGCCACTCCTCCAGTATTGGGTAAATATTCTGATAAGGATTAACCCTAAAAATGATTACAGAAGTTATTTGATTTAAAGAATTTTTTATTGGCGCTAAATAATCGATATGGAGCGTTTCGTGGGTACGACAAGAATAAAAATTGGTGAAGAAAAAATTATTGCCATCCACTATTTTTTTCACAAATTGAAGAGTTGAAACATCTAACCTATCAATTGGCTCGCCAAGGTTTATAAGTATATCTCCTTCTACATTAGTAATTATTATATTGGTGTAACTCTTATTGGCATTGATTAAATCGAGTCGCTTTTCGATATTATGCTTCAGATTATTGTCCGATTGTTTATCAACCCAACTCGAAATAGCATCGGCAAGGAACGGACTTTCGGAAAACATTCGCAAATCGGCCAACCTATCGTTGTGCCAATCAGCAAATTGCTTTATTTTAATTTCGGAGATATCCTTTACATCATTTTTAAGATGCAAAAATGCTTTTTCCTTTTCCGCTCTATAGAATAAAATTACACTTGCTATTATTAATGTTAATAGGATGCTCCAAATACTTAGAACCTTGCAACGGGGGTTACAACGGGTAAAAAGGGCGAGAACTCTCTTCATATCGTCTATCGGTTTAAGCATATTTCGAACTGATTAATATACTTATTTCCCGTCTCATTAACAATTTTAAAATCAACTAAAAAACTAAACAGCAGCGAGTGAGTTCAACTGCATTTTGAGCATAGCGCAATTGAACGGCTTGGTAAGTACCATATTGGCGCCGAATTCTTTGGCCATTAGCAGAAGGTCATCGGCTCTAAAATACCCGCCACCCGAAATGGCTATAATTTTAGTTTCGGGGTGAGTATTCTTGACATACTGAATAACCTCTAGGCCATCCATTTCGGGCATTATTATATCGGTAATTAACAAATCGAACGGTGATGAGTTTTCCAAATTAAGCGCATCCATTGCGCTATTGGTAACTGTTACCGAATGTCCCTCGTTCTCAATCACCTCTCTCATCGATGATGAGTAATCTATATCGTCGTCTAGTATTAGCACTCGCATAGCTGTAATGTTTTATAGGTTAAATACCTTCACTTTGTTGTTACATTACATAAGCGGGCTTGCGATTGATACGAACCACCAACCCGCATAGATAAGCCTCTACTTTATCAAATCTACACCATCTTTAACCCATTTTATGGCCTTGTCGATTGGGTTAGCCTCGCTGGATGCATCAATGTAACGTTCAGTTGCCAAAATTCCCGACATCGAAGCTATTGCCTTAAATTGACCGCAAATTTCAGAGGAACTAAGGATTACAGCAGACCGAAGCATTCCTTTTTCCTTGAAGAGTTTTTGACCACTTTTCATTATTGTCGAGGTTTCTGCATCGAGGGGAAGTAAATTCTTCATATCGATGATTACTCCGAATGAATGAGTTGTTTCGTTTTCCAGTTTCAACCTCGATTCATCGTACCATTGCTTCATTTCATTGGCGTTAATTTTGCCCGAAAAAGTAAGTAAGTACCCAGATGTTTTTTTCTCAATCCTATACATAACCGTTACTTTTTAGTTTTGCCTACTCTTTTAGCGGATTTTCGGCAACTTCCATAATATTCTAAACCTTATGATTTGCTAAAAATCGATGTAATCGCTTTCCTCGGAAACTAGAGTCACCTTTCCTCGGGTTGCCTTTGTTTTTACTAATTCAGAATCTTGAACCATATCAATATTAACACCATGACCATTGCCATTACCATTGTCAATATGAGCAAATTCCCTTTTAGCATTAACTAGATGCACAGACCGACTCTCAACATTACCGCCTTTTTGAGTTCTATTTCTCATTAAATTACGATTCTTAATATCGAGTTTGAAGTAGGCCACTGCCTCGGAAAGTTGCTCTGCCTGACTACTCATCTCCTCGCTGCTCGATGCAAGCTCCTCGCTACCTGCAGCGTTCTGCTGAACCACAACGTTCAATTGCTGAATGGCGTTATTAATTTGCTCTGCTCCAGAGCGTTGCTCCAGAGATGCTGCGGCTATTTCCTGAACAAGACGAGCTGTTTTTTCTATTTCGGGAACAATATCTGAAAGTAATCTACCAGCATCTTCTGCTTCCTTAACACCATTTTTGGTTAGAATGTCAATTTCGTCGGCAGCAACACGGCTACGTTCAGCCAACTTTCGCACCTCCGAGGCAACCACAGCAAATCCTTTACCATGCTCGCCAGCCCTTGCGGCCTCAACAGCAGCGTTTAGCGCAAGAATATTTGTTTGAAATGCAATATCACCAATAATTTTAACCTTATCGGCTATTTGCTTCATGCTCTCAACCGATTTGAATGTTGCTCCGCTACCACGCTTAACACTCTCGGCTCCTACAAGTGCAATTTTTTCGGCTTGCTGTGAATTATCGGTATTCTGCTGAATATTGGCCACCATTTGTTCCATTGCGCTTGAAACCTCCTCGGTTGACGAAGCCTGCTCATTAGAACCCTGGGACATTTGCTGCGACGATGAACTAATTTGAATACTTGCCGAAAGTATATTGTCGGCACCCACTGCAACCACCGAACAAACCTCTCTAAGTTTGTTGGCCATATTCTGTAGCGATTTTGCCAATAATCCAACCTCATCCTTCTGGTCAATATCAATTGTAGCCTTAAGATTCCCTTCGGCCAACGCCTCTGCTAACTTAACGCCTTTGGCTAATGGGATGGTAATGCCCCGCGATATTGCTATTCCTATTATCAGTGCAAGAATAACGGCACTTATCATTATAACAATCATTATAACATCTGCTCTATAAGCTATTTGCTTGTTTAGGTTGGCGGTTTGCTTTGCAGCCACTATATTATATTTCACCAAATCGGTCATTGCGTTGTCAATGTCAACAGCAGCCTTGTACCAAGCATCGCTTTTTAATAATTTAGTAGCGTTATTGAGGTCGTTGGACATAACATAACGCTCGCACTCAGGCATAAACGAAAGGTAATGGTCGAGCATCTTCACAGTCCTATCCATTAACTCCTTATCTTCCTTACTGATAATTGTTGTTGCATAAAGTTCCATCTCCTTATCGAACTTAGCCTTGAACTCTTTTAGCTGATTAAGCCTCTGTGTTTTTTCTGCATCATCCTTAGCGTAAATAAAATCGCGTAAGGCAACCCTTATTTGTTGAAAGTACGTTGATAGGTGTGTTACATTGCCCAACGGCACTGTCATTTTCTCGTATAGTTGAGTATCGGCCTTGGCAATCTGGTTAATTTTGGACATCCCAAGTACACCAACAGTAGCGCAGAGCGCTGCTATTAAAACGTAACTAGTAATTAGCTTTGTCCCAATTTTAATATTTTTGAGTTTCATAACTTTACGGTATTTGATGATAGTTAAAATCAGTATAGTAAAGTTACCCTTGAGTTTTTGCAATAACTAGAGCACTAATACGGGTTTAAGAAAATTAAGTAAGAATACCTTAAACAGAACAAGCCAAAACCACTTGTCTTACAAATCATTACAAATAAAAGCGCAGTTTTTTTAAAAAAATCTCCTTATAAAACTATGTTCCATTAGGTATTCTCCACAATGAAAAAAGGTGTCTTAAGCAAGACACCTTAAAACTCTAAACCCAGAGCCTCTCAAAAATTCTCAAAATCTTCGTCAGCAACAGCCGCTTTATTTTTACTGAATTTGGCATTAAATTCCAAATCGGCCTCATCCTTTAAATATATTTTAGCGCCCTTTGAGTACTCATTCCCCGTTGACTTGGAAGATTGACTGTCCTTTAACTGCTTTGTATCGAAAGCAACTTTTTTACTATCTATCTTGTTTATCTTTAATTTTGTGGAAGAGACTCCTATTCTAAAAAACGAAACGCCTTCGGTTAACTGCTCTGCCTGACTGCTCATTTCTTCGCTACTCGATGCCAGCTCCTCGCTACTTGCAGCATTTTGCTGAACCACAACGTTCAACTGCTGAATGGCATTATTTATTTGCTCAGCACCAGAGTTCTGCTCAATTGATGCCGCTGCAATTTCCTGCACTAACCTTGCTGTTTTTTCAATTTCTGGTACAATATCAGAAAGCAACCTACCAGCATCCTCTGCCTCCCTAACACCATTCTTTGTTAAAACATCAATTTCATCGGCAGCCACTCGGCTACGCTCTGCTAACTTACGCACCTCCGATGCAACCACGGCAAATCCCCTACCATGCTCGCCAGCCCTTGCAGCCTCAACGGCAGCATTTAATGCCAGGATGTTTGTTTGAAAGGCTATATCGCCAATTATCTTAACCTTATCGGCAATCTGCCTCATGCTCTCTGCTGATTTTATGGTTGCTTCGCTTCCGCGTTTAATACTATCGGCTCCAAGTAGAGCAATTCTTTCGGCTTGCTTAGAGTTATCGGTATTCTGTTGAATATTAGCCACCATCTCCTCCATTGAACTAGAAATCTCCTCGGTTGAAGAAGCCTGCTCATTGGAACCCTGCGACATTTGCTGCGATGAGGAACTCACCTGAATACTAGCAGAAAGAATATTGTCAGCTCCGAATATCACAGAGGAAACAACCTCTCTAAGTTTTTCAACCATATTCTGTAATGACTTAGCAAGTATTCCAATTTCGTCTTTTTGATCAATTTCTAACTTAGCCATCAAATCGCCAGAAGCAATCTCCTGCGCAAAGGTCACAGCCTTTCTTACAGGCCCTACAACTGCCTTAGTTAAAATAATAGTAAGAATAACCGAAAATATAACACCTATTACTATAACCAATATCATCAGAGTCTCGGCCTGTGTAGCACTTTTGCGGTTGTTCTTCACCATTAAGTTTGTATTGTCAATATTATTAAAGGTTAGCTCATCAAATGTCTTCCCCATTTGGTTTGAAATCGGCACCATTTTTTGATACTGCTCCTTATAAGTACTAAACAAACGGGTTTTCTCATCAGGATTTGTACTTTCGGATAGTTGCTTAATAGTTTCATCTAGAACTACATATACATCTCTCCATGCTTTATACTCAGCATCAACTTTTGTCATTAGTGCACGTCCTTTATCTGTTTGCCTCGGCCTTGAAAGGATTGATGAATAAAGTTTATCTACTTTACTCCACGATTCATTCCTCTGGCGAAGAATATCGGCAAACTCCTTTCTGGCATCGGTGGAGTTGTCGTAGATAAACACCTCGAGGGTTTGCGCCCTAATCTTCATACGCTCCACATTCATACTCAAATACTCAGTAAGGTCAGGAATTCTATTCACCCCTATATTATTCATAGAATTCGACAATTGGGATATTTGAAAATACCCAATTCCACCCACAACCAAAGCAATAAAAGCCATTGCACCTAAGGTTAGCGACAGCTTTGCTCCTATTCTAATATTCTTAAGTTTCATATGCTTAAAATTTATTATGTGATAGACTAATAACTATATTAATTATGCTTATTAGTTAAAATCTTAGGTAGAAGATAATCTTCTCGTCAGTTTCTCCTTCCATAACTATTGTTTTTCAACCAACGTAAAGATATTGTTATGAATTTAGGGAAAATAGAGGGTTAACACCCGATTTTAGGGTAGCGTATTATTACCTAATAATTATAAAATTGATTAGAATAATTCTGTGAATTATAAACTTTGAGGATTAAGCAATCCTTCAACCTTGTTAATTAGGCTGGTTGAGTTGAAAGAAATAGCCCTTTCTCAACAAACCCAAGAAACCAAAACAATTATTCTACTTTGAACTTTGTTTAAATTCCAAACAGTGCTTTTATCTGATTTATCATTTTAACTGCCAGTTCATTTGCTTTTTCAGTGGAACTACTTTCTGCATAAATCCTAATAATTGGCTCGGTGTTCGATTTGCGCATATGTACCCAGCCATCCTCAAAATCAATTCGTAAACCGTCGGCGGTGTTAACCTTTAAATGCTGATGTTGCGAAAGCATCTTTGCAAGAACATCATCGGGATTCATGCCTGCTTTCAGCTCAATTTTGTTTTTAGAGATGAAGTAGTTTGGATAGGTAGCCCTAAGCTCCGAGCATTTTTTGCCCGAATGGGCAAGCTGAGTTAAGAATATTGCAATACCCACCAAAGCGTCGCGTCCGTAATGTAATTCTGGTAGAATTACTCCGCCGTTGCCTTCGCCACCAATAATGGCGTTAACCTCCTTCATTTTGGTTACAACGTTTACCTCACCCACAGCCGATGCAAAATACTCTTTACCATATTTGTGTGTTACATCGCGCAATGCTGCTGTACTGGAAAGGTTCGAAACGGTATTGCCAGCATTGAAACTCAACACATAGTCCGATACCGATACAAGCGTGTACTCCTCGCCAAACATTGTTCCATCCTCGTTAACAATTGCCAAACGGTCCACATCGGGGTCAACCACAAAGCCTACGTCGGCCTTTTGCACCTTTATCACTTTTGATATTTCGTGAAGATGCTCTGGAAGCGGCTCTGGATTATGCGGAAAATCTCCCGTTGGGTCGGTATAAAGTTCAATAACTTGATTAACTCCAAGTGCATTTAGTAAACGTGGCAAAGCAATTCCCCCAACAGAGTTAACGCAGTCGATTGCAACCTTAAAATTTGCTTTCGCAATGGCCTTAGTATCCACATACTTTAACTGAAGAATTTTGCTGATATGCTCATCAACAAATGAGTATTCCTCCTCTACTGTCCCTAAATCGTCAACCTCAACAAACGAAAAAGTTTCCTTCTCGGCAAATTCTAAAATTTTACGACCATCAGCATCGGAAAGGAACTCACCCTTCTCATTTAACAATTTTAGAGCATTCCATTGACGAGGGTTATGGCTTGCAGTAAGAATAATACCACCATCGGTTTTCTCATGAATAACAGCCATCTCCACAGTTGGCGTTGTTGCTAAGCCCAAATCCAAAACGTCAACGCCACAGCCCATAAGAGCCCCAATTACAAGGCTATTGGCCATTTCGCCCGAAATACGAGCATCGCGCCCAACTGCTACTTTACATTTTTTTCCTGGGTTTCTTAATCGCAACCATTGCGCGTATGCCGATGTAAATTTCACAATGTCAACTGGTGTTAAGCACTCGCCAACCGAACCACCAATGGTTCCTCTAATGCCTGATATCGATTTAATAAGTGTCATACTCTTTTCAAATTTATTAATACAAAAGTAGGAAAAAGTCTATGTCTTTATCGTTTTTGATTCTGATTTCTGCTCGCTTAAATTTATTACTTTTGTAACCGAACAAACAAGGCAATAATGATAAAGGTCGAGAATATCGTAAAATCCTTTGGTTCTTTAACCGTACTAAAAGGCGTTACAGTTGAGATTCCAGAAAAAAAAGTAGTTGCAATTGTTGGACCTAGCGGGGCAGGTAAAACAACTCTTTTACAGATTATGGGGACACTCAGTTTACCTGATTCTGGGAATGTTTATATGAACGGTGAGAACCTATCGTTGATGAGAGATAAACAGCTGGCTAAATTCAGAAACACACATATTGGATTTGTTTTTCAGTTTCACCATTTATTGCCCGAATTCACTGCACTGGAAAATGTTTGTATGCCTGCCCTAATTGCTGGGAAAAGTATGAATTCATCGCAGGATAGAGCCAAAGAGTTGCTGGATTTTCTTGGTCTTTCACACCGATTAACCCATAAACCCTCCGAATTATCGGGTGGCGAACAGCAACGTGTGGCTGTAGCGCGCGCATTGATTAACAACCCGCTAGTTGTTTTGGCCGATGAACCATCGGGCAACCTCGATTCGCACAATAAGGAGGAACTGCACAACCTTTTCTTTAAGCTTCGCGACCAAATGGGACAAACCTTCGTGGTGGTTACTCACGATAAAGACTTAGCCCGAATGGCCGATATGCAAATTTCGATGAACGACGGTTTACTTGGCTAATGATTATCCCTCAAAGCAAAGCAGAACTACAGGAGTTGCTGGATAGCCGATATAAACGCTATGCCAAAAAATTGTTTTTGGCTGATGACCCTATTCAAATCCCCCACCGTTTCAGCAAAACTGAGGATATTGAAGTTGCAGGATTAATAACGGCCACAATTGCTTGGGGTAACAGAAAATCGATTCTGAATAGTATGAATCGCTTGCTGAATGCGATGAGTAATAATCCCTACGAGTTTGCTATTAATTTCAAATCATCCGATAGCAAATATCTGAAAGGGTTTGTGCATCGTACTTTTAATGAGAATGATTGTGCGGCATTTATTCAGGTACTAAAATCAATCTATAGTGAACAAGGCGGTTTGAGAAGCGTTTTTGTTGGTGCTTATAATAGGAATAAGTCCATTGCAGACTCCATCAATGCCTATCGGGATTGTTTTGTAAACGCCGATATCCCAAGCCGAACGCTAAAGCACACACCCAATATCATCGGAGGCTCTGCAGCAAAAAGGCTCAATATGTACCTAAGATGGATGGTACGACCAAGCACCGAAGGAATTGATTTTGGTTTATGGACTGAAATACCAACATCTGCATTACTAATTCCGCTCGATGTTCACTCAGGACGAGTTGCACGCACTTTAGGATTACTGCAAAGGCCACAAAACGACTTTAAGGCGGTTGAGGAGTTGACAGCAGAACTTCGCCAATTCGATGCCAACGACCCAATTAAGTACGATTTTGCGCTTTTTGGAATGGGTGTAAATGGTGAAATTTAGCCTAATTTATATAAAAATAATACCTTTGCTGGCCAATTATAAATGCAATGCCCAACACCTACTTTAAATTTAAGCAGTTTACAATCAGCCAAACACACGCCGCAATGAAAGTTGGCACCGACGGTGTTTTGCTTGGTGCTTGGGCTAGTGTTGCTGATGCAAGCCGCATTCTTGATATTGGTACAGGAACAGGAGTTATTGCACTTATGCTTGCACAGCGTAACTCAACTGCAATAATTGATGCTGTTGAAATTGATACTCCATCGGCAAAGCAAGCCGAAATGAATGCACTAAAATCGCCCTGGGGAAATAGGATTGCAATTGCAAATAAATCCTTTCAGGATTTTGTTTCAGAAACAGATAATCGGTACGATTTGATAGTATCGAACCCACCGTACTTTGAACAATCGCTAAAATCGCCATTCGAGCATAAAAACCTAGCACGCCACAACGACACTCTACCCTACGACGAACTCCTTGGTGGTATATCAAAATTACTCACAGAGAAAGGCAAGTTCTGCGGAGTTTTCCCTTACACCGAGGGTAATGTGTTTATTGCAAAGGCATCGGGTTATGGATTGTACTGTACCAAAAGGCTGAACATTCAACCGAAACCCAACCGCAACACCCTAAGAATGCTTATTCAACTAGAGTTTGATAAGAAAACCATAGAGGAATCAACCCTTTGCACACGCGATTCGGAAGGGAACTACACTGATGAGTATAAGCAACTAACCGCAGATTTCTATTTGGCATTTTGAGAATAAGTCATTGAGAAAATTAGTTAATAGGTAAATTAAGTGGGTTTGCAATTTGCCAATAATATTATCACTAATTAGCTTATTTTCAAACTAAAATAGTAATAACATCAAACTAATTATTATCTTTGCACCCTAATTTTAAATGGCTAAAGAGTTAGCCTAACAAGTTCAATATTTAACAGTTAAATGGAAAGAACAAGCAAAAAAGGGGATGTTAAACGCGAGACGCGGACTAACGCCCAAGAAGAACCTGCAAAGGTTTACCGTCCAAGGACAATGGCTCCTAAGTCAGTTAATCCTAGCACGGAAAGTGAAACTACCAAACCTCACGTTGATGATAACGCCGAGGAACCTACCAAAAAGCGAAGCTATTCTCCAAAAGAGAAATCATCCGAAAAACCAAGCAAATCCAGAAGTGAAGAAAAGCAAGGTGGAGAAAGCAGCTATAAGCCAAGAACATTAAAGATTAAAAACACAGAGGAAGTTCCTTTCAGGAATCGTTTTGCCCCCGATGATAAGGACAATACACCTGAAGGTGAAGAGAGAAGCGAACGTCCTGCTCCTAAATCTAAACGCTACGAGGAACGCGAAGAACGTCCAAAGAAAGAAAGTTTTTCTGCAAAATCTAGCCGTTCTGAGGATAAAGACGAACCTACAAATATTGGCGGCTTTAATGCACGCCCCTACCGTACAGAAGATAGAGGCGAGCGACCAAGCAAAAGTCGTTTTGCTGAAAAACCTACCCGTTCCGATAGAGGCGAAGAGCGCTCAAGCGCTAAGAGTCGCTTTGGAACAAGAAGCAACGAGGAAACCAGAGAACGTAGCGATAGATTTGGGGCTAAGCCAAGCCGTTTCGAGAAATCTGGCGACCGTAAAGAACGTAGCGACAGGTTTGAATCGAAACCCAAACGCAACGAGGATTCCGACAATGCATCGGGTTACAAATCGAGAACATTCAAGAAAAAATACGACGACGAATTTACATCAACATCAAAACCTCGCAGAGAATCTGCAAAAGTAGAAAAAACTGAAAGGGAGGACGATGGCCTAATTCGTTTGAATAAATATGTAGCCAACTCTGGCCTATGCAGCCGACGAGAGGCCGACGAGATGATTCAGAACGGATTAATCTCAGTAAATGGCGAAGTTATCACTCAACTTGGTACAAGGGTTAACCCTAACGACGAAATCTGCTACAAGGGCAAAACTCTTGATGCAGAGCGTAAGGTTTACATCCTTTTAAATAAACCAAAAGATTACGTTACAACTGTTGAGGACCCTCACGCAAAACGTACCGTTATGGAATTAATTGATGGTGCCTGCGAGGAGCGCGTTTACCCTGTTGGTCGCTTGGACAGAAACAGTACAGGCGTTCTACTCCTTACCAACGATGGTGAAATGACCAAAAAGTTGACTCACCCTAGCTTTATGAAGAAAAAGATTTACCACGTAGAGCTCGACAAAAAGGTATCGGCTGAGGATATGGAGAAAATAAGCCAGGGCGTTGAGGTTGATGGCGAAATTCTTAAAGTTGATTCAATAGACTACACAGAGGAGAGCAATGGAACCGAGGTTGGGGTTGAAATTCACACAGGACAAAACCGCGTTGTACGCCGCATATTCGAATCGCTTTTCTACAGGGTTGTAAAACTCGATAGGGTTTACTTTGCAGGACTCACTAAAAAGAATCTACCCCGTGGTAAATGGCGTTTCCTCACACAAAAAGAGGTGAATATGCTTAAAATGAATAGATTCTAATTTGAGTCAGATATTTTAAATCTAAATTTTTAGAATCTTAAATTATGGCACACCGTTCAGGTTTCGTAAATATAATTGGGAATCCAAACGTTGGGAAATCAACGCTAATGAATGCTTTGGTGGGAGAAAGACTATCCATTATCACCAGCAAGGCACAAACCACCCGTCATCGGATTATGGGTATTGTGAATGGCGAGGATTTCCAGATAGTTTACTCCGATACTCCAGGTATTCTTAAGCCAGCCTACAAGCTGCAATCGGCAATGATGAAGTTTGTGGAATCGGCGCTAGAGGATGCCGATGTTATCCTATACATCACCGATACTGTTGAAACTCCCAACAAAAACGAGGAGTTTTTGAATAGACTTAAGCAGTTGGGCACTCCAATTATTCTTGCAATCAACAAGGTAGATTTATCGGAACAAGATAAGGTTGCGGCGCTAGTTGCTCAGTGGGCTGAAATTATGCCAGAAGCAAAAATTCTACCCATATCGGCATTGCATAAGTTTAACACTGAGGCGCTAATTAAAATGGTTAGCGAGCAATTGCCCGAAGGCCCTGAGTTTTTCCCAAAAGATACACTTACCGATAAAACTCTGAGGTTCTTTGCATCGGAGATTATTCGCGAGAAAATTCTAACCGCCTATAAAAAGGAAATTCCTTACTCCGTTGAGGTTGATATTGAGGAGTACAACGAGGAAACTAGGATTGATAGAATTAGAGCAATTATTTATGTTGATAGAGAATCGCAAAAATCCATTGTGATTGGACATCAAGGTAAAATGCTCAAAAAGGTAGGTACCGAAGCCCGTTTAGACTTGGAAAAGTTTTTGGAAAAGAAGGTTTTCCTTGAGCTCTATGTTAAAGTTGACCCCAACTGGCGCAACGACGACAAAAAGCTAAAACGCTTTGGGTATAATTCATAGAAGATGTGAGGTGCAGGTTGTTATAAATTATTCTTTTTTCATTCCTGCGTAAGCAGAAATCCAGTCAATAATAATGGATTCCGCATCAAGTGCGGAATGAAATACCGATTAACTTAATAACCTATTTATCTAAATTTCTTGCATCTAAATTCTGAAATTAAACTTTAAACTAATTATGGGAAATATAGTAGCAATAGTAGGCCGCCCGAATGTTGGAAAATCAACATTCTTCAATCGATTAGTTGCTGGGCGACATGCCATTGTTGACGAGGTAGCTGGTGTTACCCGCGATAGAATTTACGGCAAGTGCGACTGGAACGGTATAGAATTCTCCGTTGTTGATACGGGCGGTTACGTGGTTAATTCCGACGATATTTTTGAGGAGGAAATCCGTAAACAGGTAAAACTAGCCATTGAGGAAGCCGATACAATTCTATTCCTTGTTGACGTTAAGGTTGGTATTACCGATATGGACCAGGCAGTAGCAGAGATTCTTCGTAGATCGAAGAAAAAAGTTTTCCTTGTTGCCAATAAGGTCGATAACAATGACTTGCTGTACGATGCAAACGAGTTCTACCGGTTTGGACTTGGACAGCCATTCTGTATATCGTCAATCAGCGGTTCTGGAACTGGCGATTTACTCGATGAAGTAGTTAAAGATTTCGAAAACGAACCAGAGGAAGAAAAGGATTTAAATATCCCAAAAATCGCTTTTGTTGGAAGACCAAATGTAGGAAAATCGTCACTAATAAATGCGCTTATAGGCGAGGATCGTAACATTGTTACTCCAATTGCAGGTACAACCCGCGATGCCGTTGATACTCATTACAACAAGTTTGGACACAACTTCATTATAGTTGATACTGCAGGATTACGTCGTAAAACAAAAGTTCACGAAGATTTGGAGTTCTACTCCGTGATGCGCTCAATCCGCACAATTGAGAGTTCCGATGTTTGCCTGCTTCTGCTCGATGCCACACTTGGGTTGGAAGGTCAGGATTTGAATATCTTCAACCTAATTGTAAAGAATAAAAAGGGCGTTGTTATTGTTGTTAACAAGTGGGATTTAGTTGAAAAGGATAACAAAACTACCGTTGAGTACACCAACCTGATTAAGGAGAGAATTGCTCCATTCCAGGATGTACCAATTGTTTTTGCATCGGCATTAACCAAGCAGCGAATTCACAAGGTTCTTGAAACAGTTACAGAGGTTTACCAAAACCGCAAGAAAAAAATTGCAACATCTAAGTTGAATGAATTCTTGCAAACTGCGCTCGAAATTCAGCAACCACCTGCTTACAAAGGCAAGTATATTAAGATAAAATATGTAACCCAACTACCGACACAAACACCTTCGTTTGCATTTTTCTGCAACCTACCCCAGTATATTCGCGAGCCATATAAGCGTTACATGGAGAACAAACTACGCGAAACATTCAATTTCTCTGGAGTTCCGTTACAAATATACTTTAGAGCTAAATCGAAATAGATATTAAGCAAAAACCCTCGCATTTGCGAGGGTTTTGATTTACTACTCAAGTTTCGCCGCTTCCGCTTTAGCCTTCTCTATTATTTGATTTGCTTTAGCATCCGCTTCCTGAATTACCTTTTGTGCTGATGCCTCACCTTTTTTTCGGATTTCCTTGGCGGCCTCCTTAGCAACTCTCTCTGCAATAGGCCCTTTCTTTTTACCCTCGGCCTCGGTTTTCTTTGCCTGTTCCTCTGCTTCAGCTCTTATTTTATCGGCAAGAACAGCCGCTTCCTCCCTAATTTTTGTAGCCTCTTTCTCAGCATCGGCAATTAACTTATCGGCCTGCTCTTTAGCCTGCTTTTTGGCCTCAACCTTGGCTTCATCAACCTTTTGTCCTACAATTTCTTTTGTGGTTGAACTCGCTTCTGATGATGCTTCGCCTTTATCAAAACCCACATTGGGATTACTGGTTGTACCACCAATTTTAAAATTCAACTTAACATCCTCATTGGGCTTTGGCACTGAGATTCCTGCAAGTTTACTAACCAAATCGGTTGCAGCACCAACATACTTAGACGGAATACTCATTTTTGCCTTGAAGTTTAGGGTTTGGTCTAAGCCCATATCGCCACCTAGGTTCATTTTGGTATCAACAATCTTTGTATCGAAAGGCTCAATGAAAAGTCGACCGTCCTTTATTTTAAAGCTGATGTTTACATCCTTCATAGAGGGATTTCGGAACTTATCATTCTTTATAACATCGGCTATTTTGCCAAACACCTTGGAATCCTTAAAGCCTATTTCGTTTGACTGCAACTTGCCGTAGGCATCAATACTATTCATTACAGGCATCATAGCAGTATCCAATGTAGATTTAAACTTGAACTGGGTAGACACCTTCCCTGTCATATCCTTTGCAGCAGGCGCCATCTTCTGTAACGAAGAGAATGCCTTAAATGCAGAAGGAATATCAATACCCTTCATGTTGAAATCGAAATCAGTTGTAGGCGCCTTGACATCCTGGGAGTTGTAACTTCCACCCATAACCATTGAGCCCTCGAGCAAATTCATACCAAGGTTGGTCATATTTACAATACCATCCTTAACATCGATATTACCATTAAGGCTTGTTATATCAAGTTTATCGTAAATAATACGGGCAAAGTTGGCCTTCATATTAAAGTCGATATTCCTTGGCACTTCAATTACGCTCATTGCCGATGTATCCTCAACAACAACTTCCTCCTCAGTGCTTTCACCGCCCATAAATTCGTTAGCATCGAATAGATTTGAGGATAAGTTAAGGTTTCCACGAACAGTCTCGTCCTTGAAAATAAACGGAATAAAATTCTCCAACCTACCATTCATCTTCAAATCGCTCTTACCAATCTGACTTTCGAACTTTGCTAAATCCACGAATTTTGGAGAGAAATTTAGAACTGTTTCGGTAATTTTAAATCCTTGAGGTAAATCATTGCTGGTAAACACAAAGTTTGCTAAACGCAATGAGCCATCGGCTTTAAACTTCTCATAATCCTCTTTTTCGATATATGATAACTTTCCAGCAAAATCAAGGTTTGCATCAAGTATTCCGGAAATGGTCATGCTATCCAACGGCACAACATCGGCCAACGATGCAAAGTCAATTTTTCCAGTGATATTACCATCAACCTGCATATCGCTTATTGGAGTAGCCACATGTAAACGAGCATCGAACGGGTTACTTCCTAACTCCAAATGGAATTTATCCACATTTACGGTAGTGTTATCCATATTAGTACCATCGAACCAAACCTTAGTGCTAACATTAACATTGTTTACTGATTTAGGTAAATCGGGGTACTGGAACATACCATTCTCAATAAACAAAGCGATAGAAGCATTGGGCAATGTTGCATCGCTCATTACACCTTTTACAAAACCATCTATACCAAACTTTCCCGAAGTTTTAAGCCCAGCAAAATCCTTCATGTAAACTGCAGGAACCATCGAAAGTATTGCCTTAAAGTCTGTTGTTGGGGTGTTAAATTTAACATCGATATCAATATCGCTACCAGGCATTTTTACAACACCTTCAAATAGTAACGCAAGTTGATTAATCCTGAATTTATTATCCTTGAAGGTATAAATAGCGCTATCCATATTAGCCCCAATAGTAGCGTTGAACTCAAGTTCAGCATCCTTAACATAACTTAAACCGCCCATTTTAAAGTTTAGCGCCTCAATAGATGTTTTCAAATTTAAATCGGTTTGGCTCATGCCCATATTGCCCGATAACAGAAGGTTGAAGTTCCTTATTGTAGCCGACATGTTGGACGAATCATCAATATAGGCAATGTTTGCATTCCTAATTTCAAACTTCTTAAGGGCAACCCTTGTGTTAATTGGCGAACCTGCAGCAGTATCCTCAACTTCGGTTTCGGGAACATCGGAGGGCTTTGCAATATCCCAGTTTACCTTGCCATCCTTGGTAATTCTTGCTTTTAAGCGCGCTTGGTCGAGCAGAATAGATTTCACCTCAATATTCTCCATACCCATTACGCTCCACAAGTTAACCTTAACGCTAAACTCCTTGAAAGCCATAAGCGTATCGTTAGCAAAACTATCGATACCAACAACGCTTAAATCTTTAAGGCCAATGTAAAGGTTTGGGAAACCTTTAATAAGCGAAACCTGAAAGTCGTTGAACTCAACTTTAGCATTTACACTTTTATTGATTTCAGTTTTTGCTATTTGCATTAACTGTGGCTTAAATACTATTGGGACAATTATTGCCGCCGCAATAAATAGTAGTAAAATAATAAGAATAGCCCAAGCTAAACGTTTAATGAACTTTTTCATACTGAGGGGTTTTATGTTATTAACCAATACTTCGTTCGAGTTAAACAAATTTAGGCTTTATTGTAGAAATAACCCATTGCAACGGTAAAAAAAAGGAAAGAATAATTTTAAATCGACCTTTTTGATAAATATCAACAACAACAATTAAGAGCAAAAACAAACTAGTAAACAAACAGTTATGATACAACTTCAATCACACCTTCTCTTCCTCCAAAACAAAAAAGAGAACAATATCATATATTTGTAAAACTCATAAGAGTAATAACCCAACGCAAACAATATGGATGCCCTAATATTCAGCCATTTAATCATCCCATTTCTAATTTCAATGTTCCTAGCTATTACTATGGGTGGTAGTGGCACTGGGCCATCATTTTCTGCGGCTTATGGCTCTAACGTCCTAAAAAAGAATGCTATTCCTGGGCTATTCGGGTTAATGGTTTTTCTTGGAGCAATTATTGCTGGAAAAGCAACCGCCAGAACAGTTGGGGAAGGGCTAATTAACCCTGATTTAATGAACTATGCACAGGTATCCATTATTCTTTTTTCCGTGGCCATTTCATTATTAATTGCCAATTTATTTGGAGTGCCTCAATCAACCAGTCAGTCAACAGTGTTGGCAGTAGTAGCCCCAGGATTATACTTCAATGAGTTTTCGTCCCATAAACTTTTCTTTGAGGTTATTCCTACATGGTTTATACTCCCTATAGTATCATTTATACTGTGTTTTCTTATTGGCAAATATATTTACAAGCCAATTCGTCGAAGAGGGTATACAATTTCGGCCCGACTCAATGAACACTATATGCTTAAAGGTGCAATTATTGGTATGTCTATGTACGTAGCTTTTTCCATCGGCGCAAATAACGTGGCCAATGCCAGCGGCCCTTTAACGACAATGACTTTGAACGAACTCGGAATACACAACTCTTCTGGAAGAATCTTAACTCTGATTATGATAATGGCTACAATGGTGGTTGCTCCAAGCTTTGGAATAGGTAGTTCAATATTTGGCGATAAAATTTTGCGCAATACCGGCAAAGAATTATTCCTTTTTGGCAAAGTGGAGGCTGTTATTATTGCTTTTATTTCAGCATCGCTACTATTGGGAGCATCGTTATTTAAAGGTATACCAACTTCCTTAGTGCAGCTTAATGTGGGGGCAATACTTGGAATTGGAGTTGCCAAGTTAGGAACCAAAAATATTTTCAAGAAAACGGAAGTGCGTAAGTTCTTTATTGTATGGCTTATAGCCCCAATGATTGCATTCTTCCTATCTTGGTACTTAACTTACCTGGCCGATACTTATGGGTACTTATAACCGAAACTAATCGAATTTAAGAGTCCTATCAGGACTTATATGAGATACAACCATCGATGGTACCACTAGCATAGCCATACCAACCACAAATGCTACTGCATTTAAAATAAGTATGTGGATAATATTAAGGTTTATTGGCACCTCGGAAAGGAAATAGAACTGCTCATCGAGCTTGGCTATCCCAAAATGCTTCTGCACAAGACATACCAATACTCCAAAAATAGTACCCCAAACTAGCCCCTTAAACATAATGTAAGCCGACTGAAGAAGAAAAATTTTCCGTATGCTCTCATTGCTTGAGCCTAAAGCTTTAAGCAAGCCAATAGCACCTGTTCGTTCAAGAATAATGATAAGTAAACCCGATATCATATTTATACCAGCAACAAGCAACATCAGAATAATAAGAACTGCAGCATTGATATCCTGCAAATTCAACCAATCGAAGATATTTGGGTACTTATCAACAATACTCTGAACCTTCAAACGAGAATCATTATCAATA
This sequence comes from Bacteroidota bacterium, assembly GCA_029560875.1. Classification (GTDB taxonomy): domain Bacteria; phylum Bacteroidota; class Bacteroidia; order Bacteroidales; family Tenuifilaceae; genus SB25. Next base: position 25,557 of record JAKQKB010000086.1, read on the forward strand.
AAAACAAAACCAACAATATCGTCAACCTCAATGGAAAGGTCGTAGGCGTTATCTATATTATCGACCAACAACTCGTAACCTGTTACCTGAGTTGCGCTCCATCCATTTAATCGTTGAATATGCCGAAGGTCGCACAGAACAAACAACTTATCGAACTCCACCATTTTTGTATCGTAAATTCCAGCAACTGTAAACCTTCTAAACCGAGGTGGCTCCTGAACAAATAAGATATCATAACTATCTCCTACCTTAAGTTTCAAAAGATTTGCTAAGGTTTTGGAAATAATCGTCTTGTTCGTCGCGGAGGAATCTTCAGTTGAAAAAACCTCTCCTTCAACTATGTTCTGTTTAAAGAAATTCCAGTTGAAATCCGAAGCAACACCTTTAAGCACAATCCCCTGAATATCGGTCTCTGTTTTAATAATACCCGCTTTGGTAGCAAAAACCTGTACATGAGTAATCCCTTCAATCTTCCGAACATCATTCATACACTCCAGATTGGAGGGTATAGGATTTGTTTCGAAGGATTGATTGCTATCGAAATTGGTTATCTGTATGTGGCTGCCAAACCCTACCACTTTCGATTTTATTTCCTGCTTAAAGCCTGTTATAATGGCAATAGACACAATCATTATTGCCACACTAAGGGCAATAGATACAATGGTAATACGGATAAAAGGTTTTGATAGGCTTACACTATCAGAGCCCTTAAGGAAACGTTTAGCTAGGAAATTTTCAAAACTCACAATCAATCAATTTTACCTGTAAAAATAGGAAAAAGTTTTCTATTGATTTGTTTAGTAAAAATGTGGTACTCTAATCGTCGACAAAATTGCCAGCAAACGGTTGTATTTGTGTAGTTCAGTTCTTTTTGTCGACAAGTCTAAAATCAACGTAACTCATTAATTAAATTGCGCTTGCTTTAATAAATTAATTAACCAACCTAAACTTTTATTTACAATGAAAACAAAAAAACTACTTAGCCTAGCATTCTTAGCGTTATTTGCTGGCGTAATTTTTCAAGGATGTTCGAAAGACGATGAACTTGTAAAAAATGAAAACGAAACACAATGGAGCGTTCGTCCCGATTTTGCCACATTGGATAACAGACCTGCCGATGAGATTGCAAAATCTATGATTACTGAAAAAGATGCAACTCCTGTTGAATTAGATGAAAACACTCCAAAGGGTGCAAAGTATGCTTTAGTTATTGGTATTTCCGACTACTCAGGCACATCAAGCGACCTACAGTACTGCGATGATGATGCAAGAGACTGGAGAAATCGTTTACAAACCGAAGGTTATACAGTAACCACAATACTTGACAGAAGTGCAACAAAGAGCGCAATTCAGTCGGCTCTAGCAACCCTTGCAAGCAAAGCAATTGCTGGTAACGAAATTACCTTTGTTTACTCTGGTCATGGAAGTAGTGGAAACATTGTTACAACTGACTTATACTACATTAGCAGTTCTTACTTCAAAACAGTTTTCACCAATGCAAAAAGCACTAAAATGTTCTTCACATTTGATGCCTGCCAAATTGGTGCCATGAAAACCGCTTTAGCAAAAACTGGAAGAATTGTTGCAGTAGCATCCAACACAACCGTTTACTCATACGATGGTGATGCATCAATGCAAAATGGCGTTTTCACTTACTACCAAATGAGAGGCTTCGACTATATGGGCTATATTTACGTTGAGAATGATTGTAGCTACGCTGTTACCCAAATGAAATCGTGGGCTTCTTCTAGAGGTTTAACTGTTGCTCCTTCGTACCAAGACTCTTATTCTGGAAGTTTCAACTTGTAGTATCTCATATAAAACAAGGAATAACCCCGCTCAAAAAGCGGGGTTTATTTTTGCATTTTATACGGAGCAAGTTGTTGTTTGTAGGCTTTTGCTTGCGCTTCGTCTTTACATCAATGCTCGACTTGACTTTTATATCTGAATAGTTGAAATTTGAAGCATTAACATTTTTATTAACCAAACCAAAAAAACAAAAAAACTATGAGAACACAAAAATGGGTAAAACTAGCATTTGTTGCTTTAATGGCGGGAGTAATTTTTCAGAGTTGCTCAAAGGAAGATGAAATAGTTCAGCAAGAAGAACAAACGTTTAGTGTACGTCCAGATTTTGCTACTGTTGATAACAGACCAGCAGAAGTTATAGCTAATTTTACAATTACAGACAAAGATGCTCTACCTATAGAATTAGACAAAAACGCAGCAAAAGGTTCAAAAATAGCTTTAGTTGTTGGTATTTCAGATTATTCTGGAACTTCGAACGACCTTCAGTACTGCGATGATGATGCAACCGACTGGAAAGCTCGTTTGCAGGCCGAAGGCTACTCTGTAACTGCTTTGCTTGACCTTAATGCAACCAAGGCAAACATTGAAGCAGCCATCAATACTTTAGCTAGCCAATCTGTTGCTGGCAACGAAATAGCTTTTGTTTACTCCGGTCACGGAAGCAAAGGAAACATTGTAACCTCTGACCTATACTATATCAGCAGCACTTGGTTCAAAACCAAATTTGCCAATGCAGCCAGCACAAAAATGATGTTTACTTTTGATGCTTGCCAAATTGGTGCCATGGCTACCGACCTTAACGCAAGCGGCAGAGTTATTGCAGTTGCTTCAAACAAAACAGTTTACTCCTACGATGGCGATGCTACAATGAAAAACGGCGTTTTCACATACTACCAAATGAAAGGTTTTGACTCTATGGGTTACATTTACGCTGAACCCGATTTCCAATACGCTTGCGACCAAATGAAAGCTTGGGCAAAAACAAAAAGACTAAGGGTTGCACCTTCTTATGTTGACTCTTACACAGGAAACTTCGATTTATAGTTTTTTACAAGTCAATATACAAGATGCTATCCTTTTCGGGTAGCATCTTTTTTTATTTCCAATTGACAAGCATATTGATTTTCAGTAATTTTATTCCCAACAATTAAACGCACCCAACCCATGAGAACATCAGCAATAATTCCAATTCTTCTCCTTACAACCTTACTGGCCTGCAAGCAAAACAACAAAGCAATTGACGAACAGCAACTTTTGGGAACTTGGGAAACCATTGAGGGTTTCGATTTTGAGGAAGTTTCCTTTAACATAGAGGAAGATACTAAAACCATTAACCTAGTGTTTGGACAACGGGCAAACCTTGGAACCTGGAAAATTGATAACGGATGCTTAATCATAGAAGGGCCTTACGACACAATTTGTTTTAGTGAGGTTCAGTTTTCGTCTGACACTTTATTCCTGATACAAAAGAATGGTCAAAACTCGGCTTTCATCCGAAAAAATATTGAAAAATGTGATGCCTCCAGAATGCTTCTGACCCTAAAGGATATCTCAAAAGTTGAATTCTCCGAAGTTTCCGATACAATTATTGAAGGCGGAATAAAGGCCAACTATATGCTTATTCAAATTGAAGTTAATGAAGATTTTTCCGTTTTAGGAAAAACCATTAAACCAATGGTTGATGAACTACCCAATATCGGGTTTGAACTTGACAATGAACTGATTACCGAAATTCAAACAGGCTATTTCCACAATTCATATAAACTGATAATCACGAATCGTTATAAGTCGCCATTACCAAATTCCGAGGCAACACAAACCGAAGATGATGCTAGCGGTATCTACGAAGTCATTATTATTTGCTACTGCAACTAACTTTACAGAAAACTACTTTCTACCAAAGTCGGCAGGAATTTCGCCCCAAACGGGTGTTTCCCATTTTAAAATTGGGTTATCCCACTTATTTGTACTAAGCCAGGTTTCGGCTCGTTGAATTAACTCAAAGATTATTGCATTACGAGGCGTTAATGCCAATTTAGTGTTGGCTTGCTTACGGCGAACCCAGGCAATTGCGGTAACAGAATCGGTATAAACGGGGATTTTGCTCCCTTGCTTTTGCAGAAACGCCAATCCGTGAACTATTGCAAGAAACTCTCCAATATTATTTGTGCCATCAAAAAATGGCCCCTGCCTAAATATCTCTTTACCGCTATGCGCATCAACTCCCCGGTACTCCATATCGCCAGTGGCGGTATTCCATGCAGCATCAACAGCCAATGATGGATATACAGGCTTTAGCACAGTGCTTCCTATCCTCAAACTAGCGCCTTGCGATGAATTCAACTTCATATACCTGCCATAGCCCATGCTAAATGCTTTTTCGGCAGCATACTTTGTTGGAAAACCCTTAAATTTAGCATTCTCAAATCCCTTTATCTGCTCCTGACATTTCCCCCAATCGTCATAAATACCTGGAGAATGTCCAGCCCAAACCACATAGAAATTGTTTTTTTTTGCCATAAAATGCAGGTAAAGTAAATATTACTCAAAATCGGGATAAAGCAGATAGTTTTTCCTGACTTGTTTATACTTTTCCAAATCGGGTTGCCACAACTCACGAATTGCTTCAGCACTCAGCCCGTCCTCTATTTGCTTGCGAAGCAATGGCGTACCAGCCAAATTCCTAAAGAAATTGTTAAAGAATTTTTCCTTATTTGGGTAAGTTCTATAAGTGTAAATAAGCCATTCTAGGTTAATGGATTTTCTTCCAATAAAATAATCAACTGAAAAGTCCCTTAAATCGACACCATAACAAGTTTTTCCCTTGTACGGAGGATTTACACTTGCCCCCTTTTTGGGCGCAGGCTTAAATTTAAATTGTTTTTGCGGATAACTAGGATACCCAAATACCTGAAAAGGGAAATCGGTTCCCCGGCCAACGCTCACAGCCGTTCCTTCAAAGAACCCGAGCGAAGGGTAAAGCAACACCGACAATTGATTGGGTAAATTTGGAGAGGGTTTAACGGGCAGTACATATGTGTGGCTATGCGTATAGCCTGTACAGGGTATCACTTCCAATTTGCATTTCACCTTTCCCGCAAGCCACTCTTCTCCGTTAATCATTTGTGCAAACTCCCCTACGGTAAGCCCATGAACAAGAGGTACAGGGTGCATTCCAACAAATGATGTGTTCTTCAAATCGAGTACTGGTCCATCAACGTAAAACCCATTGGGGTTGGGCCTATCCAACACTATTAGAGGGATATTATTCTCGGCACACGCCTCCATAACATAATGCATGGTGGAGATATAAGTGTAAAAACGAACCCCAACATCCTGTAAATCGAAAATTACAACATCAACATCCTGTAGATTTTCGGATTTTGGCTTTTTGTTTCCTCCGTAAAGCGAAACAACTGGAAGTCCTGTTTTAGTATCGGTATGATTGTTAATTAACTCCCCTGCCTCTATATTTCCACGGAAACCATGCTCTGGGCAAAATATCCTTTTAATATTTACTTTAAGCGACAGAAGAGTATCAACCAAATGCTTTCCACCCACCAATGATGTATGGTTTGCAACTATTGCAATATTCCTATTCTGAATTTTGGGTAAATATAGCTCAACACGCTCCGCTCCCACCAACACTTTTTCTCTTTCATCCTGCGAAAATGCAAAGACAGGACAAACCACAATTACTAAAACATACAATAAACACCTCATCTATAGCACAATAAATTATTCCAACACTTATTCAAACTTTACGCCAAAATCAAAAAGTAATGCTAAGGTAATTATTTTTAGGAATATCAATAAATAACTTAAGCCAACATTGAACCACAAAAGACACAGAAGTTCATACAAGTTTTTATAAGTTAAATGATATAGACTCTATTTAATAGTTGCATATCTATTAAACGATAACTCTGTCAGGGTTTTGAACCCTGACAGAGTTATAATAAAACATTAAGCCTATAATAGAAAACTAACAAAAGAGAGACTATGCCTTTTGTGGTTAAGATTTTATAAAAAAATAAGGGTGAACAAATAGTCCACCCTCATCAATAATACAATCAATACTATAATGTTCGTCCAGGATATTGCTTTAAAGCAACCTCAAGGCACTCCATTGCATTCTTTAAATCATCGGTATTCAAAACGTAAGCTATACGCACCTCGTTCTTACCAAGTCCTTTTGTTGAGTAAAATCCAGTTGCAGGGGCAAGCATTACAGTTTGGTTATTGTACTCAAAACTATCCAACAACCATTGTGCAAACTTATCGCTATCGTCAATTGGAAGTTTAACAACAGTATAGAAGGCTCCTTTTGGTTTTGGACAGTAAACTCCATCCATTCTATTAAGCGCTGCAACCATAAAGTCTCTACGTTTAATATACTCATCGTAAACTTCCTTGAAATACTCTTTTGGTGTATTCAAAGCAGCTTCAGCAGCAATTTGTCCGAACGAAGGAGGAGACAAGCGAGCCTGTGCAAACTTCATTGCAGCAGCGTAAACCTCTTTGTTTTTAGTGATTAATGCTCCTATACGAACACCGCACATGCTATAACGCTTCGATACAGAGTCCATAAGAATAACGTTGTTCTCCAAGCCTGGCAACATCATTGCAGAAAAGTGCTCGTTACCATCGTAGCAGAACTCACGGTAAACCTCATCGGAGAATAGGTATAAATCGTACTTCTTAACAATAGAGGCAAGTTGTTCCAATTCCTCTTTGGAATACAAATAACCTGTAGGGTTATTGGGGTTACAAATTACAATACCCTTTGTTTTTGGAGTAATAAGCTTTTCGAACTCAGAAACAGCTGGTAATGCAAAATCGTTTTTAATTGACGATACAATTGGCTTAACCACAACGCCTGCCTGCATAGCAAAACTATTGTAGTTTGCATAGAAAGGCTCAGGAATAATAACCTCGTCGCCAGGGTTTAAACACGTCATAAACCCAATGGTAATAGCCTCAGAGCCTCCATTGGTTATAATGATATCGTTATGGGTGATATCAATTCCAATACCCTTATAGTAATTGGCTAAACCTTTACGGTAACTCTCAATTCCAGCAGAGTGGCTATACTCAACCACTTTAAGGTCGCACTTGTGGATTGCATCCATAGCAACCTGTGGAGTGGGAATATCGGGCTGGCCAATGTTAAGGTGATAAACCTTACGACCTTTTTTCTTTGCCTCCTCGGCAAAAGGCACTAACTTACGGATTGGTGAAGCTGGCATTGCCACACCTTTTTCTGATATTTTTGGCATTGAACTAAGTTTGTATTTATTGTTGACTTTGACTTGTGCTGTCCTGTAACGGTTTAATATCACCCTTAATAATTAAAAATACTGGGCTACTTTTGGCATTAGAGAAAACCCTTATACTTTTATTAAAAGGACCAACTATTGCGGTATTGTACTTAACTGTTAAGGAACCCTTTTCGCCTGGTTTAATAGGCTCTTTAGCCCATTCCACCACAGTACATCCACACGATGCAGCAACGTTTGTTAGTAACAATGGCACTTTGCCTGTGTTTGTAAATTCGAAATTGCGTGTTCCCTCTGAATTCTGAGATATTACTCCATAATCAATCTCTGTTGATTTAAAAGTTATTTCGGGCAAATCGGCATTTACTGTTTCATTGGTTTGAGCAAATGCACTTAGAGTAATTGATGCAACTACAGCTAAGGATAATAATATTTTTTTCATAGCGGGACTAATTAAAAATTATGCAAACCTATATATTTTTTCAAAGGATTATAATGATATAAAGCAGATATTCTTAAAATCAAGAATTATTTTAAATAACTGATTCTAATAGCTACTTTTCCCTTTAACTACAACTTCAATAATTTCACGCATAATGGTATTTTCCACTCGTTTTGTTGCTTCGGCGTAAGCATTCCTGCCTGCCATTTCAATATCGAAGTGTGAGCCTAAAACTCTATCCAAGGTTTTACGGTAAACCTCAATTCCATCTATACTCTTAACCGAGACAGTTGCTGTTAAGGCCGCCTGTTTGTAACCATTGGATTCCGAAATTTGAACAGTTGAAGCATCAATACTTATAACATAATCGGCTTCGTTCGGTTTTTCTACAATTGGCATCGACGATTCCACCAACTTACGCTTAACCGCCTCTGCTAGTATACTACTCGTAGTTAAATTCCCAATATTCTTCTCAATGGATTGAATTGCAAAAACTGGTTTTACAATATTTATATCTACCTCAAAAGTTGGAACGTTGAAGCGAGCAAGCACTTTTCTGATAGTGAAATCTGTTGTGGCTTCGCTAACAATAGCCTCAAAGTCCAAATTTACCTTAAACTTCTCGATTGGTTTTGATGAGCGAACCGCATCAATACCAAATCCCGCATAACCATTAGTTTCTGTTGTGGATTTATTCTGGGTTATGGGCTTTTCAGTATAGCTGGCTTTAAGTGGAATACCTTTTTGCGGCGTGGATTGATTATAATTTACAAAGAACCGCAATTCGTTTTGTTGAAGTGCCTTTCCTGTTTTAACCTTCAACTCTCGTGGCCCAGTTATGGCAATTTTATTGAGTGTTGTTGATATAGATTGAACTATCTCATTTCCAAGAAAAATATCCTTTCCGTTGTAGTTTGCCATTATGGTTTCAGCAAAATATGGCTTAATTGGCTCCAACGCTTTTACCAAAAGTACTAGCGCAACCCGAACCTCTCCAGTTTCAATATTTTGCAAGGCCTTATCGTAAAAATCGAGCGCTTTGGCTGCTGCTTTCTGCTTCTTATCGTCGGTAATTTTTCGGTAAGTTTCCTTCAAAAGCCTGAAATAAATCCAGTAGGTTGATGCATCCTCCCAGGTTTCAACCACCTCGTAACCCTCAAGTTCCTTTTGGGCATCGGCCTTTATGGTTGATGAGTAATCCTCAAAGAAACGTTGCTGCGATTCGAATGCACTTAACACAGAATTTGAGGATATATTGATGGAGATATCGCTAGCCAAATCGGCCAATGCATTTTGCTTGGCAGTTTGCATATAGCCATTGGCATCGTTGGTTTTCCTTGCAGAGCCAATCCCAACATAGTACATCTGCGAAGCAGGACGAGCCTGAACCCAACTGGGCGAAATAGGCATATCTGCAGTTTTTTTTGAGCCTCCACAGCCCCATAGCGTTATAGCCGCTAACAAAATTAAAAATTGGTTACGCATGTTACTGTTCTGGATTATATCGGTTTACTTTCTGGGCTACTTTTGTAGCTATTTCGGTAATAGTCTTATCGGTTAACTGCGCCGCAGGGGTAATATCGCGCTTTGCATTCAGCAATTTTCTTAAGTTTGAAACCTCGTTAGGGGTGTCGGAAACATAATCTTTTTCAGAATCTTTACTTATTCGTTCCCAATAGCCTGGCACTAACTTATCGGTATTTCCATCAAAAGTCGCATAACTTACCTCATCGTCGAACACTTCACGGGTAACATCCGAAACCATAACTGCACCTGTTTCAACAGAGGTTAACTGATATTTAAGCGAAATAGCCGAAACATTTTTACCGCTAAAGGTATAGTAGATAACTTTTTTGTATGAAACATTCTTCTCCTCCAGACCTGTTTCCTTATTCTTGGTAATGGTTACCTCTTTTAAATAGCCCCGTTTCTCAGTTCTTTCGATTTTACCTGTAAACTGCTTAAACTCCACAACCGTTGCTGAAAACATCGCATTAGCAGCCAATATTTTACCAATTTGAATATTCGAACCAACCTCAATGCTTCGCTTTTGTTCCTCTAATATCTTCTGGGTACTCTCTGTATCTACAACTTTAATAAATGGGTTATTTAAAGAATTCAACTTAGATACTACCGCACCCTGAACCCTTGCTGTAATTTCCTGAGAGCCATCCTGATATTTAAAATCATCTATCTTTATAGTGATTAATGCCTTTAGCAGAGCATCCTCCCTTAACTCCTTTGAATCTTTGTAACCATTATGTTCCTTGATTATTTTCTCGAAGTTTGCATATGCCTTGCGGTTAAACCCTGAATTCATATACTCTTTGCCCTGCCTGTAAAGAGGCTCACACTTGGACACCTTCATCATTTCCTGAACATTTCCATAACCAGGCTCAATAGTTTCAATCTCCTTCAATATCGACTCAGATTGTGTAAACTTCTCTGCATCGAGTAATACTTGTGCCTCGGAGTAAATCTTCTCAATATACTTTGGCTTTGCATCGTTAAAGTAATCGGTTGCCCTATCGGAAACGGATAATTCCACACCAACTGCACTTGCCCTATTTTTAAAGTTTACAATGTCTAAATAACCATAAACAGTCTCCTTTAAACCATCGGTTTCATAGGCCTTCATCATTTTCAAGGTTTTTTCGTCGATAGTTTTTTGCCCCGTACGTTTTAAACCCACCAAAGCGTCAATATTATCGCGCTTAGATGCTAAAGAGCGCATATAGGCCTCAGCTGCGGATTCCCACATTCCTGCCTGTTCGTATTTATCGCCACGCTTTGCGTACTTTTTCGAGGCACAACCCTCAAATCCAAAAAATAAGGTTGAAACAAATAAAAAGAGTAGAAATCGCTTCATATATTATAGTTTTAAATACCAATAGTAATCAATTATCAAATATGCAAACTTTGAACAAACTCACAAAATTCAAATTTATAACATTGCCAATTTACACAACAATTATTGAGCAATCAATTTTTAAGCCAATTATTGCTATTTTTGATAATTCATTATAGCATTATGATATCAAATAATACTTTCGAAGATTTTGTTGCCGTTCTTAAAAGAGAACTACAGAACGATTTGCCTGGATTTGATGCGCAAAAAACCATGTCGCCATCAATCCGTGAGGATTTAATGGGAAATACTGCTCCAAACTCCAATACACGCCAAAGCGCTGTACTTATTTTGCTTTTTCCGAACGGCAACAGTATTGACACTTTACTAATTAAGCGCCCTGTATACGACGGACCGCATAGCGGACAGGTCAGTTTCCCTGGAGGCAAATTCGATGAGGCCGATTCCGATATTCAGGCTACCGCATTAAGGGAAACCTTCGAGGAGGTGGGTGTTAGCCCATCGGACATCAGCATAATTGGACAACTTACCCAACTTTACATTCCCGTCAGCAACATGATGGTACACCCATTTGTTGGAGTAATAGACTTTAAACCCCTATTCAAACCTGACGTTAAAGAAGTTGAGCGTATTATTTCTGCCCCTATTAATCAACTCGTAAATCCAAAAAACAGGAGTATTAAAGTTATTCCCTCGCACCAAAAATTAATTACCGCTCCTTACTTCAACATTTCCAAGGAGTTTGTTTGGGGTGCTACGGCTATGATTTTGGCCGAATTTGTGGAGATAATAAATGGTTCAATAAAAAAGCGCCAGTAAAACCAGCGCTTTTTTATTTACTTTAGAATATTCTTGTAATGCTCGTATCTGTCAATTATTTCGCTAACGTACCTAAAAGTTTCCTCGCCCCGCAATCGTCCAAATCGCACCACAGTATCAGATAAAAATTCCGATTTGTGGCGAATAAAGTACTCCACATTCTCATCCCAAACATTAGGGTCTTTTCCGTATTTCCTAGCCAAGTTGCGCGCATCAATTACATGGCCAATACCAGCATTATAGGCTGCAAGAACAAATTTAACGCGCTCCTCCTGTGATATGTTGTATTCAACCATTTTATCGTCGAGCCACTTAAGGTACTTAACTCCAACCTCAATCTGCTCCTTTGCACTAACAGTGCTATCAATGCCCCAGTGCTCAGCTGTTTGAGGCATAAATTGCATTACGCCAGAAGCTCCTTTATGCGAAACCACATCATGGCGGAATCGAGATTCCTGATATACCAATGATGCCAATAAGCGCCAATCCCAATTTATCTTTGGGCTATTTTTCTTAAAATACTCGTCCCACTCCGACACCCTATCCTGATGAACAAAATAGTAGTCGTTACTTAATCGCCTTAAATGATTGGGATTTTGGTAGTACTTCCTTTTAATCATTGCATAGCGCGAAGTGCTTAAGTAGCCATCGAACCATGTGTTTACCTTATTAAGCAAATCGGGCGACGACTGCCGCAATGCCCATGCAGTATGCTGGGGAAATCCAATAGCTATACTATAATCAACATTCCTAAGCGAACTAGCTTTTATTTGCGCAACAGTCTCATCGCATACCATATAGTCTATCTCACCCATAGCCACCAAATCAATTAGCTGCTCAGCATCGTAATCGGGCAGTTCAACTATCATAATATTACCGCCTATCTCCTCAGATAAGTTGGCAAGTCGTTGTGCCGCAGCAGAGCTGCGTTGAACATAAATAACCTTGCCCGATAAATCCAACGGGCTCTTTACTATAAGTTTCTCACTTTCCTCGGAAGTGGAAGGAACTCGCTGAACAAGTACCTGGCGTGTTTCGCCATGGGGTGTTGTAAAGTTAAATTCCTTTTTGCGCTGGGTGGTTATGGTTAGGTTATTAGCAATTATATCAACCTCACCATTTTTGAGCATTTCGAAAGATTTTTCGATGTCATTTTCGGCAATCAGCTCTAACTTAACACCCAGATAGGATGCTAAATCGCGAAGTAAATCGTACTGATAGCCCATAGGCTCGCCCTTATATAAGAAGTAACTTGTAGAGTTGTAATCGGTAACTGCTACAAGTTTACCATCGGCCAGAATCTTAGCCAAGTCTCGCATCTGAACCTCAGCTTGTCGCCTTACCGAGTCGTTACTAATGCAAGAGAACATTATAAGCGAAGCCAAAAAAACCACCCACTTTATCCTACTTGTGATAAATGTCTGCATATCAAAGATTTTCTTGGTTTAATTATTTTATTCGAATACAAAAATAGCCCATTAGGATTTGTTACAGAAGTAAATTTTGATGACTAGTTATAGAATATCCACGAAAGACCAAATTTGAATACTCTACGGTTTGCAGCATAGTGGAGTGCTGTAAAATATTCACTATCAATTAGTCCCTGATTTACGTGTTCGTATTTGAAGAATAATGTTGCCCTTTTCCACCTAAAATTGGCAAACACATCGGCAAAAGGATAGTCTCCAATTTTTTTCTCGCGCTGGTTAATAAACTGAGCAGTTGCTGGCATAAAAGCATCGGCATAGAACTTTGTTCTATAAAATCCGCTAACGCCAAACTGCCCTGTCAAAACATTCTTAACCAGCTCATGCTCGTAAAATAACGATGAAAAAACCGAAAAAGTAGGTAAACTCAAAACATCCTCGTTGGTGTTTGCTTGCCACAACACCTTGTTCACAAAGTAAAATCCGCCTAATTTAAACGTCTTCTTAACATATGCCGAGGTTGCTGTTACGTTGTCCGACTGGGTTGGGAGGCCTTCGGAGTCGAAATACAGATAATCAACAATTCGTATAAGATTATAGCCTGCCTCTAGTCTCCACTTTTCAGCACCAATCATTCCGCCAATCATAAACCGTTTTTCCTTCTCAAAACTATTGCTCCACATAAAATTGTTGGAATAATAATTTTTCAGGAAAATATCGGGTTCCCTGTCACTAATCAAAACAGTTCCTTTTACATAAGGCATCTCCATCGATTTCCATGGTAAAACCATAAGTTGACCGAATAGTTCCTTATCGTTAGCTCTATATCCGTTGATGTAAAACCTTAAACTACCGCTATAGTTTAGATAAGCCGATTTACTGAACACACCTACGCCAAAGTGGTTGGTTTTAATTTTGGAATTTTCTCGTTCAAAAATAAAATCGGTAGGTTTAAAGTGATAATAATTGCCAAAAGTGTTCGTAAACCAAACCCTAAGACCTGGAATACCAGGATATTTTGCTATCTGCGTTAATTCAAGCAGGGCTGTTGTTGTGTAATTTAATAGATATATAGAGTCGTGGGTTTGATACTTATTTATGTAGTAATTCTTATAGTAAACAGTATCGTCATCGGAATATACCCTGGTGTACCTATTCGCATCGAATATGAGTTTCGACGTAACAAGTGGCGATACTACTGTGGAGTCAATGCCATCCACAGATTTTAGAGTTGTTCTCTTCACAAGGATATCGTACCCTGCAATAGCTGCAAAACTACGTTGACGATACTCTGAACTAGCATTGTTTAAACGGAATGGTACAAGCGATGCTTCAAGCACGGTATCCTGAATAAACTTATCGTCCTCCAAGCCTCCATTCTCCTTATTCCTTATGTATGTGTATGTAAAGGTAGCCTGTGCCGAAATTCTGTCCTTGTAGTAACTCCCAAAAACCGATACAACATTATTCCGGGTGAGCTGATTCTCATACATTCCCTTTGTATTGTAGTAATCGTAATGGATGCCCAGATTTAAGTACCTATTAACATTCTGTGTGTGGAGAACCTTCAGAATTTGGTCGGCCTCCTTCTTCTTACCTCCTGTTGAGTACTCTAAAACGGTATGCGGACTCTTAACATTATACTGTTCACCAGATATTGTTTGGTGCAGATAAACGCTATAGCCTCTTGAAAACAGGAAGGGATAATCAAAATTACGTTCAAAAAAGTGGTCGGTTTGTATAGGTGCCCCTAAATTCCCAAGGTAAGTTTGCGTGATAAAGTTTTTTTGATTCGGCTCAACCAAGTGCGATAGGAAAACAACCGTATCGAAAGCCATTTGCTCCTCTAAATCGAAAGTTTTTGAGTTCAACCGCCACGAATAAGAAACCTTGGTTTTATTGACAGGATTCAGGATGTCCACAATGTTGATACCCTTAGCAACGGTATCGGCACTTTTGGAGCCTTTGTCAATTTTAAAATCCGAGAATGCGTCTTTATCCTTTTTATTTAGGGTATCGGAATCCAAAGTCAAATTCTTAACCTCCTGTGCAAATGCATTAACCCCAATAAGGGTAGCACAAATCAAAAGAAAAGATGCACCAATATGTATTATGTTTAACTTCATACGGGGTGCAAATATAGTAATTTGATTTTAGAAATGGGCAAAACACCCCTAACAACCCTGAGAATCAAAGCTAATGTATCTAAAAATAAGGAGTAAACTAAAAAGCAGCAGATGTAAAGAGAGTGTTTCATTTTCTTTTATACTCTCAATTGTAGCGACACCTTTGCAGACATTAAGTTAACAACATAAGATGCAAAGAAACCGTATGCATGTGAATGGTAATTAATCTGATTTTATCCTTTATGCTTTTTTCACAAATTCTGATTTAAGGTACATCGAACCAATACCATCAATTTTGCAGGAAATATTATGACCATCGCTACTATCTACTAATCGTATGTTTCGCACTTTCGTTCCGGCTTTAATACCCGAAGGGGAGCCTTTTACTTTTAGGTCTTTGACAACAGTAACCGAATCGCCATCGTTTAAAATATTTCCGTTAGAATCTACAACCTTGTTCATCTGAATTTCTTCCTCTAACTCTGCTGGGTCCCACTCATAGGAACAATCGGGGCAAATCCATAGATTCATGTCCTGATAGGTGTTTTCTGACTTACATTTTGGGCATTTGGGTTCGTTAGCCATATTTACTCTAGTTTGTTGTATTATTAGCGCAAAGGTAACGTTTTTGTTTTTATGTAAAACGGCCCAGGCGAACCTGAGCCGAATGCAATTTTTGCTATCTGTATTAAACTACTGCTACTTCTTCTCCTGAAGAGTTATAACTGTTTTCATACTTTGCGACATTGGTATAGACATGTTTTGCTGACCCGATACGGATATGGACATATCAATACCTGTTTCAAACTCAATGTACGAAACAATTGAACTACTCGAATCAAACAATCCAAACCCTTTGTTTTTACCGGTTCCTTCAACAAACATCTGCATGCCCATTTGCTCGCCTTTTCCCTCTACGTTTAGGGTTGCCTCAAACTCAATTTTAGAGAATGGCTTGCCATCCTTAGCTTCACTCCCTGCATAGGTGTATTTAAAGTCGGAGTTTGTAATTGTTTCGAAAGGATTTGCACTCGACTTCGCATTGGTTTCATTGCTTACGTTATTCCAAACTTCACCAACCTTAACTTTTTTGCCAGGCAACTGTAAGTACATCCAGTTTTGCTTTGAAGACTCGGACAAACCAGGAACTGATGCAGTATCGAGAACTGTCCTTGAAATTAATTTACCTTCCTTAGTGTACGCAACACGGCTACGCTCGTTAATATTATCGAACTTAAGTGTGGTATCCCTGCCCATGGCTACATTGCGCATCGTCATATCCTTAAGTACCTCAATAACCGTAATGTCGCCATTTTCGGCAACATTCTCAACGAATATCTCTGCGTTAATGCTGATGTCCATCAAAATCTTTATCTCATTAGGCCCCATAGTTTGGGTAATGGTATTGGAAAGTTTTGTATTCTGCACAAAAGCTTTACCTTTTGCAAGATTGTACAATAATGCTGCCTCTTGAGAGAATGATAACCCGCTAAATGCAACAAGCGCTAAAAGTAGTACCGATTTAAGATTGTTAATTTTCATTGATTTGAAGTGTTTAGTTAATTATTAGGGTTTATTAATGGTGTAATATTTATTCTCGTTAACTATTCGCCATGCCGTTCTAAAAACAAGTTTGGTAATTTTTTCTGCTTTAGCGTGGTCAACCTTATCGGGATTATCCCTTACAGTATGGTAATCGCTATGCGTACCTGTAAAGAAAAAAATTGATGAGATGTTATTTTTGAAAAAGTTTGCATGGTCGCTAGCACCAAAGAATTCGTTACCAGAATCGATAATATTTAATCCAACACAATTATTTTCCTCCTTAATAATTGTGTTGAGTTCTGGGTTAAATTTCTCACCTAGTATCTGTAACGAGTCACCATTTCTACTTATCATATCAAGGTTGAGCATAGCAACAGTTTTAGTGAGAGGGATAAGAGGTTTTTGAGTATAGTACTCCGAACCGTATAATCCCTTTTCCTCCCCAGCAAAAAGGATGAAAAGCATACTCCTCTTAGTTTTCTTTGACACTGAAAAAGCCTTTGCCAAAGCCATAACTCCCGCTGTGCCCGATGCATTATCGTCGGCACCATTAAAAATATAATCCTCACCGGGTTTATAATTTTCCTTATATCCAACATGGTCGTAATGCGCTCCAATAACTAAAACCTCATCCTTAAGTTTTGAATCACTACCTTTGATTATCCCAACTACATTCTTAGCAGTAAAGTGCTTGATATCAAGTTTAGTCTTAACATTACTCGAAACCTCCGAAAATTCGAACGAAAAAGGCTTAAGTTCTGTATCAATATTGTTTTGAATGCGTTTTAACGAATCGACACCACCAAACAAAAAGTTGATAACATTCTCCCCTACCTGAATACAAGGTATAGATACCTCCTGAGTATAAAGCGTTATTTGTGGGGTAATACTACCCTTAAACTTTGATAAACTTGGCCACGAGTATCCTTGAGGATTTAGCGTAACGTGATTTAATGGGTCCGTAACAACCATGATGGCTACAGCCCCTCTACTCATTGCATTTTTAAGTTTTGACTCTATACTTGAATGATGCGTATCGCGTTTCCCTTCAAAAACATCACAAGTATCGTTTTCTTGGGGTTCATGCTTCATTACCAAAACTATTTTGCCCTTAACATCTAAATCTTTGTAATCGTCGTAATTATATTCAGGAGCAGTAATGCCATAGCCTGCAAAAACAATGTTTCCAGAAATTTCAGCATCTGCAGTGTTTTCAAAAGGGGTATAGTCAGTTTTCAGTTTAAAACTCACGCTGTTGCTCCCTCTTCTAATGCTCAATCCACACCCATCAACATCTAAATTTTTTGTACACAATGGTACCTCCTGAAAATATGAGCCATTAACTTTTTTAATACCTAATTTAGAAAATTCATTGGCAATGTAACTAGCAGCAATATCCAGTTCTGGACTAGGTGTATTTCTCCCTTTAAGCGAATCGGAGGCTAAAAAATCTATCTGTTTTTTTAGATATCCTGAAGTGATTTGTGACAAACCTTTTTCTGGAACAACTTGGGTAAACCCAGTATATGCTATAACAAGAAAAAGAACCGTAAATAATAATAGTTTTTTCATTTGGACTTAAATTCTGTGTGATATTTTTTAATTGCGCTTATTCTATTTTTGTTTTTTGTATAACAAAGATGTATAAAATAGAAGTGAGTTCAAATTTTTTTCCAAAATAAACTCAACAACATAAATTTAAAATACGTTAATTCCATTTACGAATAGAACGATACCCTGTAAGACAAAAGCCTTACAGGGTATCGTTCTATTCCATTAACGGTAGGTACACAAACAAAAAAAGCCCCGAGGGATTGCTCCTCGGGGCGAAGGTGGGGCGGCGACCTACTCTCCCGCTGTGACGCAGTACCATCGGCGCTGGCGGGCTTAACGGCCCTGTTCGGGATGGGAAGGGGTGTCCCCCGCCGCCGTAGCCGC
>JAKQKB010000095.1 GCA_029560875.1 Bacteroidota bacterium
ATCAAACAAAAACGACGGCTGAACCAACAAAATGAGTAACATCGACACTAATAAAGTGTGAAAAATATTAGTGCTTCTTCGCAAATACATTCCGATAGCGACAAACGAAAACATCGTGACGGAGCGCAGCACTGAGGGAGCCAATCCTGCAATTAATCCAAAGGAAAATAGTGAAAACAAAATAATAAGAAGCTTGATAAACGAACCACGTCTTGTATTGGGGAAAGGCTTCAAAAGAAAAGTTACAAACAACAAAATAAACCCAATATGCAATCCCGAAACCGACAAAATATGCACCGCACCGGCAAATTGATAATCTCTGATAATCTCGGGCGAAATGTCCTGTTGTTGTCCTAAAATCAGGGCAATGGCAACATTCAATTCTGTTTTGTTGAAGTTGCTTTTCTCCAAGTTCCGAATGATTTTGCTTCGCAATTTTGAAGTATAATACCAAATATCTTTTTCAATTACAGAACCGATTTTAATATCCGAAACATCGGCATACATCTGGGCATAGATTTGTTTGCCTTCAAGGTATTTGCCGTAATCAAACTGGTTCGGATTTTTGGCTGGGCTGTTTTGGTATAAACTTCCGTCTATTTGCAAAGTAGTCCCAATTTCGAAAGGGTGATTCAAGCTGTCTTTTCGAACATTCAGTAGCATTCTTCCTGTGTTTACTGAATCGTCAATCTGGTTTACAAGGACAATATAACGGTCGTTATAAGCCGAACTCCGCAATTTTTCTCGAATAGTAACCGAGACCAAATGCGATTTTTCGAAAATCGATTCCTGATGAATGTAATTGCTTTCCTGATAAGAATCCGTGTGGATGATTTGGGTACTTGTGCCAACAGTAAAAGCAAGAAAATAAGTGGCAAGACCAAAATAAATAACATTTATTGAATCCCTTTTCGACAAGAAATAAGTAAAAACAAAAACACAAGTAGCGATAAAAAGAGTCAAAAATACAAATGCAACATCGGGTTTGAAGTAATACCCAACAAGGATTCCACTCAAAAAACCAATCGTGATTCTCGCTAAAGGAAATTGTAACACTTTCATATTGATAAAAGTAATATTTTTATTAACAAAAAAAACATTCATTTGCATTTGAAGGGCAGAAAATGGAAAGAGCCTCTTTTTGTGATAAATGTTTTTAAAATACTTTTTCATTTCGTATATCATAATTGTACTGCATCCAATTTAACAATCTGCGAAAGCGTATTTACTTTGGATTCCATTTCAGTGTCGTTTTAGCTTCACATTGTTGTAAATTAGTGACTTATCTACATAAATTGTTAATAATTTAGTAATCTTAAAATTTTTAAATCAGGGACTTTAGCCGTAAGTTTGAATCCCCCAACCTCTACTACATAATTTCTTAATTTTTATGGATTAAAATGATATGCATTATTAAGCTATAGAAATACTTTATGAGATTAAAATTACTATTGATAATATTTTTGTTTTCAGTTTTTGGTTGGGGACAGGTAAATATAACTCCGACACGAACTGATGTTTCAGGTTTTGCTTCTTGGATTGACACAGATATATCTGGATCAACTTATGTCCAATTGCTACAAGCTACATCTTCTACAATTTCTCCTGTAATGGATTTTAATAGTTACACAGGTGAATCATTAAATTTTAAAGCAAGGACTTTTGGAGGTACAACAGCAGCAGAAATTATACTCACTGTTTGGATTTCTACTGATAACGGCGGTAATTGGACTAATCTTGGAACTAGAACTCCATTAAGTAGTACCCTTGTTGCTCAAGCTCCTTTTGATTTAAGTTCTTATAGTGGTACCCAAGTAAAAATTAAGTTCACGGTTGCAGGAACGTCTAATGCAATTGGTGTTGGAATAGATGAAATAAGCATTTCTGGATTTTCTACTACAACACCATCAATCACGGTGACACCATCATCACGTACTGGGTTTACTTATGTTTCAGGCTCAGGCCCATCAGCAGAACAATCTTTGACAGTTAGTGGATCTAATTTAACAACAAACTTGGTAGTTACACCTTCAACAAATTATGAAATCTCCTCAACCACCGGTTCGGGTTTTGGAAGTTCAGTTAGCTTAACACCTACAACAGGAACAGTGCCAAACACCACAATTTATGTCCGACTCAAAGCGGGATTAGCAGTTGCAAACTACAATAGTGAAAATATTGCTGCAACCAGTACGGGAGCAACAACTAAAAATGTTGCTTGTAGTGGAAGTGTTACAGCTGCCGCATCTGGTTGCAACGAACTTTTTATCTCTGAATATGGGGAAGGAAGTAGCAATAATAAATACATTGAAATTTATAATCCTACGGCAAGTACCATTACTTTAACAGGTAATTATGATCTAGCTGTTTATGCCAATGGTAGTGCAACTGCGACTTCTACAATAGCATTAACGGGAACAATTGCCGCTTACGGTACTTTTGTGCTTAATAATGCTACTGCAATCACAGCTGATCAAATAAGTGGAAGTCTTACTTTTAATGGAGATGATGCCGTAGCATTGAGAAAAGCTTCAGTATTAATAGATGTTATTGGGCTTATAGGCACAGATCCTGGAGCCGAATGGGGAACAGGTCTTACTTCGACTGCTACTAATACTTTGATAAGGAAGTCAACTATTCAAAATGGAGACAGTAATGGTAGCGATACTTTTGACCCTGCAACAGAATGGAATGGTTATGCAGTAGATACTTGGACTTATGTAGGTACTCATGAATCTATTTGTGATCCTAATCCAATAATTACAGTTAGTCCGACCTCATTAACAGGCTTTACTTTTATATTAGCTACTGGACCATCGGCTGAACAAACTTTTACTGCCTCTGGTTCCAAACTAACAGCAAATATGGTAATTACACCACCAACTGATTTTGAAATATCCACGACATCTGGTTCTGGTTTTGGAAGTTCCATAACACTTACACCAACTTCTGGAACAGTAGCGGCAACCACTATTTATGTTCGCCTCAAAGCGGGATTGGCTGTTGCAAGCTATAATAGTGAAAACATAACGGCGACCAGCGCAGCAGCAACTACCAAAAACATTTCTTGTAGTGGTACGGTTACGCAACCGACAATCACATCAGCTACTACTGCTTTGTCTGGATTTACTTATACAGTAGGTACTGGACCATCCGCAAATCAAAATTTCACAGTTTCGGGTAGTAATTTATCTGCAAATCTTGTGGTAATTGCGCCAACAAATTATGAAATTGCCACTTCTTCGGGTGGGGTGTATGGTACTACTTTATCTTATACGCCTTCTTTAGGGATAGTATCTTCGCAAATAATTTATATTCGTTTAAAAAGTGGGTTAGCCATTAATAGCTATAACGAATCTATTTCCATTACTTCTACAAATGCCGCTACCAAAACTATTACGCTATCAGGAGCTGTTACAGGTAATTTAGAATCGGATATTATAACTGCAAATGGTGAATCAGCGACGGTTTCCTCATTAGAAAATGATGCCACCATAACAACAACGGCTGACGGAACTCAGGTATGGCAATTTACCATTAGAGATGGCGGTAGCGACCTTACCGATGCTGATAATTTACAAACTATAGTAAATAGTATAGTTTTTTCTCAAAACCTCGGAAATGCTATTGATGTTTGGTCAGATGCTATTCAAGCAGTAGCATTGTTTAATGGAACTACTAAAATTGCAGATGGAGTAGTAAGTACAAATCAAATTACATTTACTGGGGATCCATTGATTTCTGTTCCAGACAACGGCAGTGTTACTTTAACAGTTCGATTATCCGTTCAGATAAATCCAAATAATACGGGTGGTAATTTGGATGGAGATGATTTTGTATTTAACATCTCAAATGCCAATGTAACAACTAGTGCGTCAGGCTCAGGATTTTCATCATTTACGGCTGCAAATTCAATAAATGGTCAGAATGTTTTATCAGTTGTAGCGTCTAAATTAGTTTTTACCCAACAACCCACTTCAACTGGTATAGGCAGTCCAATGACAACTGTAAAAGTGTCCGCTACAGATGCAAATGGTAATATTGATTTAGGATATTCAGGAATAGTGTCTATTACTAGTACTGGTACTATGACAAGTTCACCGCGAATTGCATCAGCTGTTGCAGGAGTGTCTAGCTTTACTTCAATTATCCATAGCGTAGTTGGGACGGGACTTACTCTTGAAGCTACAGCAACGGGTTTGACTTTGGCAATGAGTACACCTTTTGATATAAACACATCTACTGTTTTCAAACCTGGTGAATTATTGTTTGTTGGCTATGATGGTCAAGTAAGCGGTTCAGGAGCAAATGATGAATATCTTATCGCTACATTGGTAGATATAGCCCCAGGCACTTCATTTACAATTGTTAATGCCCGCTATGAAGCTGGAGCAGCTGCAAACGTTAGAACAGATAAGTGGGGAGGAGGAGGAGATAATCCAGCAGAAGCACCTTATACGGCGGTTATTACCTATAAAAGCACCAACACATCAAGCATTCCAGCGGGTTCCGTTTTAGCATTTACAACCGATGGATCCGCTAATTGGTTTAGTGCCGTTAATGTGGTTACTGGCACCACTTCAAATAATAGAACGACTGATTTTTCTGGTGTTACAGATAATACGTTTTCGCCTAATATCTCTGTTACTGGCTCTGATTCAGATCAAATTTATTTACTTCAAGGGAGTTTTACTTCTGATGGTACAATAGATGCTAATCAAGCCAATTATACTTTAAATGGAACTTTACTGCACGGTTTAACCAATGCAGTAGCATGGGTTCCATTAACAAGCGCTTGTAGTGGTTCAGATGCAGGCGGCATTACTCGTGAATCCAGATTACCAATTACATTGACTTGCTTTAGTGTAGAAAATACAGTTAGTAATGCTCAAAGTGGTTTCTACAAAAACAATCAAGTGCACGGAACTTCTGTAAGCCCTGTTACAAAAAGAGCCATTATTCAAAGTGTGAGTATATCTGGCAATTGGACTTTTAGCTCTGGTCGTTACACAAAAGACCCTTCTAGCCTAATAGCTACGCGGGCAGAAGCAACTTATTATATTGGAACGAGTAATTCACCAGGTCAATGGGTAGGGAATGTAGATACCAATTGGTTTAATTGTGCCAACTGGGAAGGTTTAGTCGTGCCAGACGTGACAACGGATGTAACTGTAGATTCTAATTCTTCTAAGAATTCAACTATATCCTATTTAGCGACTTATTCAGAAAATTATCAAGATCTTGCCGTTTGTAATAATTTGACTATTTCTACAAAACAAGTTATTTTAGAAGCCAGTACCAACAACAAACTCGAAGTACACGGGAATGTGATTATTAACAGTACGGGCACATTAGATATGGACGACAATAATGACTCAAACGCTGATGGTCAAATGTATCTTTATGGTAATTGGACTAATAACCTTAATAGCCTGCCTACTACTAATTTTCTCGAGGGTAACGGAACAGTTCATTTTCTTGGAAGCACAACACAAATAATAAATAATAATGTACATTCAAATCCTGAGGAATTTGCCAATGTCGTTTTAGGCAATGATTTTGATACAAGTATTTCCAACAATCTTATTGCAAATGGAGATTTAACAGTTAATGCTGGAAAAATAGTAACAGTTTCACCAAGCGATTATTTAAAAGTCCAAAATGGGTTAAAAAATAATGGTACCGTAAATATTTTAAGCGATGATTATAGTCAAACTGGTAGTTTAGTTCAAATAAACGATACCAACACAAACATTGGCGATATAAAATTCGAAAGGACAAGCACTGTAATTCTTAATACGGATTATACCTATTGGTCTTCGCCAGTACTAGACCAAACTTTGCTGCAAGTTTCCCCTAATACGTTTTTAGATAAGTTTTATGTTTACAATGCCTCTATAGAGGATTGGGAAAATGTGACAGATCCAGTAACATACAAAATGGTGGCAGGAAAAGGGTATATTTTTCTTGGACCTAAAACGTATACTGCACCAAGTTTATTTAAAGCCACTTTTATTGGTAAACCTAATAATGGAAAAATTGAAATTCCAATTGTATTTAATTTAGGAGCACCTGAAGGAACCTCAAATCTTATTGGAAATCCCTATCCGTCTGCAATAGATGCGGATAAATTTTTAGATTTTAATAAAACTGTTATCGACGGCACGATTTATTTTTGGACACATAATACTAAAAGACAAAACCGCGACAATTTTAATATCACAGATCCTGTCACAGGTGAAATTATTGGAACTACTGCAGGTTCAGGCACATTAGCCTACACTTCAGATGACTACGCATCTTATAATTTGCTAGGTGGTGTTGGTACTTCTATGGCACCAAGTGGCAGTACAGGCGGTGTTAACGCCAATATTCCAAATGGCAAAATTGCTGCTGGACAAGCTTTTTTTACAACTAGTAAACTAGTTAGTGGTAATGCAATATTCAACAACAGTATGCGAATAGATAATCTTGGAAAAATAATGGACAACTCTCAGTTTTTCAAAACCAGAAATCCAAAAACTAAAACTACCACTTTCGAGAAACACCGCATTTGGTTGAACTTAACCAATACCCAAGGTGCTTTCAAACAAACGTTAATTGGCTACATTACGGATGCTACAAATGAGTACGACAGTCGTTTTGATGGAGAGAGTTTTGACGGCAATGAATTCGTTGATTTTTACAGCATCAACCAAGAAAAGAATTTAGTAATCCAAGGACGTGCCTTACCTTTTGACGAAAATGACCAAGTGCCACTGGGATTCCGAACCACAATCGAAGGAGCTTTCACCATAAAGATTGATCAGGCAGACGGTGTACTCACCAATCAAGCGGTTTTTATAGAAGATAAACTAACCAATTCTATCTTTGATTTAAGAAGTGGCCCTTTTACTTTTAATACAGTTGCGGGAACTTTCAACGACCGTTTTGTGTTGCGATACACCAACAAAACTTTGGGAACTATTGATTTAGAAACATTCGAAAATCAAGTTTTGGTTTCCAATAAAAACAAGCAAATAAAAATTAATTCAAAGGCAGTAACAATAGATAAAGTAGTGGTTTATGACCTTTTGGGAAGACTACTATTCAAAAAAGACAAAGTGAACAGCAACGAATTTTCAGTACTCAATTTAATTTCCAACTCGGAAACTTTATTGGTGAAAGTGACGTTACAAAACGGAGAAACAGTTACAAGAAAAATTTTGTATTAATCCCAATCAAGAGTTACTTTTAAGTGGTAGTGCTATATTTTTAGACCTCTGAGGTTTCAAAAACGGCATAGGTCTCTTTTTTTACCCCGAAACAGATTTGATTAAAATAATATAACTGCATAGAATTGCAGCTTTAATACTTCTTGGGTTGAGGTGAGCAATACCCCTCATCAAGTCTATTCATAAAAAGCGTCAGTACTAATTGTGTAATCAACCGCGGTTAAACAATGAATCGACCGCGGTAATATTACCAATCAACCGCGGCCAATTGTTTAGCTGTGCCTTATGAAAATTTGATTTTGAAAAGGGGGAAATGTGATTAAAAACCGTGGGTAATTTTTCTATTTCGAGATT
>JAKQKB010000098.1 GCA_029560875.1 Bacteroidota bacterium
AATGGCGCAACCGAGGTTATTGCCGGCGGAATGGGCCCTCAGGCCGTTAATCTATTCAATAATTATGGGGTTAATGTTTTTGTTGGTGCTCCTATTAAAGGGGTTGAAGAACTTGTAAACGACTTTTTGGCTGGTAGGCTAAGCCTAAACGCAAACTACTGCGACCATGGCGATGGCAGCCACGAGCATCACCACCACAATGGAAACTGCCACTAAAACCGACATCAATATTCAATCTCAGTGCTACAGTTGTTTTTTGAAAACATACCAGCGGCTATTTGAGAAATTTATGCTAACCCAGGAGCAGCAGGATGAGTTTTTGGATTTCTTCCACAAAACTTTGGGAAAATTCAAAAACTCAACCAGCCCTGAGGTTCAGAGAGAGCTAAACCAAGGTTTCAGTAAAATTGTAGGAATTGAGGATCTTTTTGAGGATGAAAAGATTAATAGCAACAGCATTGCTCTGGGATTGTATAACGATTGGAGCACCCAGGTCCCCATATCAAAAAATCCGTTTGATTTAGCCCTAAAACTTTCCATTGCCGGAAATATAATGGATTACGGGGCTAATAATAATTTTGATGTCAAATCCACAATTAGACGAGTAATTTTTGCAGAATTTGCTATTAATCACAAAAAGCAGCTTCAGGATAAAATCAAAGAAGCAAAATCAATTCTCTACCTAGCCGATAATGCGGGAGAGATACTCTTTGACAAGCTGTTTATCGAAACAATCAATCACCCAAATATTACATACGCAGTTAGGAGCGGCTTTGCTTTGAACGACGCTACATTACACGACGCAATTGATGTGGGGATGAACTCCGTGGCAAGAGTTATTGAAAATGGATTTGATGCCCCAGCTACAGTGCTAGCAAAATGTAGTTCTGAGTTTATGGAAGTTTATAATTCGGCCGACCTAGTAATATCGAAGGGACAAGGAAACCTTGAAGGTTTGATCAACGAAAACGATCCCCGTATTTTTTTCTTATTAATGGTGAAATGCGATGTTATGGCTAGTCTGCTGAATGTTGCCAAGGGCAGTTTTATTGTGTACAACCCAACCAAAAACAACTAAAATGGAAAAAGTAAAAATAGGCATTATCATCTGCAACCGCTACCATACATGTGCCGGAGGCAAATGTTTCAGAGCCTTACAAAACCGCGAGGGTGCTTTTGAAATGTACAAGGATAAAGATGTTGAACTTGTTGGA
>JAKQKB010000022.1 GCA_029560875.1 Bacteroidota bacterium
CAAGCAGGGCAGGTGGCGTTCATCGTGGTTGCATTTAAATGTGCTGAATCCATGAATTAGATTTTGCCACAGACTTTTGTTTTATGTGAATATTTATTGCAATTGTTGTGCTGAAAACGGTGCATTATGTGCCCACATTAAAAAGGCCTTTTTGGGCTTCATTTAACCGCAACCTTTTTCGATGCTCTGCGAGCCTTTATTTATAAGGCTTCCAGAGCATAAATATTTTCTCGGAGAAATTTTAGCTGGTTTAAGGTTATTTTTGCGCATAAAAAATGGGTTTAAGTTCTTCACTTAAACCCATTGGTTTTTTGAGGCTCAATCTAATTAAAAGTTATGCGTGTATTGCAAGCTTAAGATGTCGACACTGCCGTCGTAACTACCGCGTAATCTACCGTTTCCAGGAGGAGCCACAAAGGGAACAGTTTGATTGTCATCTATTTTTGCATCGCTAATAAATAAATGAGAGTAGCCAATGTCAAACGCTGAATTAGGAGATGTTTTCCAGTTTGCGCCTAAAGAAAGCCACTTTCTGTCATTGCCGGGAATACGTGCAGTGCGATATTGGTCTCTTATTGCTTCTTGGTCATAGGCTACCCCTGCACGTAATTTAAGAGCATCGCTATAGTGATAGTTCATACCAAGAGAATAGCGCATTGTGTTCTCCCAGTTTTCAGCAGTTACTGAGTCTGGAAGGGTGTTTGCGAAGTCAATTCTTAGTTCTTTAAATCGACTCCAACGGGTCCACGTAACGTCACCCATTACATCCCATTTGTCATTAACTCGGCTAAAAGCACTAAAGGAAACGTTTTCTGGTAGTGAAACACCTGCTGTAACGTCTGTGTTAAGTGGAGCATAGTTTGAGGTTGATTTTCCTTCGAGATCTTGCCTAACTTTTGACCGGTAAGCTAGACTTAACCGCGTATCTGCTGTCGCTTGGTAAATTGCACCAAGATTTACCCCAAATCCCCAATCGTCACCTTTGATTTTTACGCTTCTCTCAGCTGCACCAAGATTAACTGCACGGGTAAGCTCAGCTTGAAACCACATGGCAGAAACGCCTAAACCTAGAGACAGTTGGTCATTCACTTTAAAAGCTATTGCAGGGTTAATGTTCACAGATTTTACTTCTGATTTTATACCTTGAAAGCGGCCAATCCAATCTTTGTTATACTCAGTCTTTAGGCCAAATGGTGCATTGATACCAAGGCCAAATTTAACACTATCTGTTAAATCTCGCTTGTAGTAAAAGTTTGGTACAAATGCTAAATCTCCAGCATCACCACCATCACCCCCTTGAGGTCTAAAAAGAGCTTTAACAGACCCGTTATCATTAAATTCTGCATTCGGTTTAATCAAGTGTATTGCCCCGACAATTTGAGTACCTTCAATATATGATAACGGGTCTGTTAAAGCTCTTTTTAGACCTCAAGGGGGTGATGGTGGTGATGCTGGAGATTTAGCATTTGTACCA
>JAKQKB010000117.1 GCA_029560875.1 Bacteroidota bacterium
ACCGCCGGCCGTCCGTACTAAAGTTTCATCTTTTATATGCGAAACAAATATTTCTTTGAGTCCACAATAATTTCTCGAATAAAGGCTTAAAAAGGAATACATAACAATAGTCTTGGAACAGTCATCTGTTAATAACACAAGTTCATAATCTGTTGCTTCCTTAGCTAACCTCTGATAAAGTTTATAATATTCATTACTCGTGTCTCTATATCCAGAAACACCAACCGGTAAACCTAAATGAATCGTGTTTGTTTTTCTCAAATCAGAAACAATACTCTTAATTTTTGGTCTAATTTCAGTTTGTGTATTCTGCGCATCAACTATACTGCAAAATATAAAGAACAAGATTAAAGTTATAATTCTAGATTTCAACATAATGAAGTTATTAAGCCAATTGTGTCCATGCGATAGATTGACTGTTGAGGACAATTGCGTACAACGAACAGGTATTGCCGATGGTGGGGAATTAGAATTCCGTCCGCCCGGAACCGCTGCCGATTGAAAAGTTTTGTTGAAGTTAAGAGTTAATGCCCAGCGATGTTTGTCCCGCCCGAACTGAAGCCTGGATTTTTACTGCTGCCGATTGTACTTCCGTCCAGCCCCACTATTGGCAATACCAATGTTAGTGGCAGGCTAATGTAGATCAAAAACCTCGAAAGGCAAACTAGTGTCGAATTTATCATTCTCCGATTTTTGAAAAAGCAGCTGACCCTCCCCCTTGGCAAATACATTAAATTCGATAGGCAAAATTATTTCGTTATTTGAGTTTATTATACCCCACTTCCCGTTTTTTACATAATAATAGCCACCGTCCTGCCAAACTTCTAGATAGAAAATTTGTCCATTCTTATTAACCAAAAAGTATTCATCGTTTCCAGTAAATTCTATCCAAGTGTATTCAAACGGAATAACACTCCTATGTTGAAAATCTACAATGCCCCATAGCGACCCCGATATTGTGAAATATTCCTCGATATAAGAAGAATTTAAATGGCCGTCATACTCGCTCTCCTCATGAACCATTTCGCCACCAAGTAAGGCTATATATTTAACGCCTACTTTAATAAGGTTATATTCTTGTGGAATTATAGTGTTACAGTCTTTATCCAACAAACCAACTTTCTCAATTGTATAACTATCCCACTCCAAATCCGTTTCTATCTCAATCTCCTTAATTGTCGTTATATATGTTTGGTTATTGAATTGTTCAATTACAATATTAGAGAATGGTAGTTCACAAATCATATTACCTACTTTGTCAAAACAATAATACTTCAATTCATCTTTTGCGAAATAGCGATGATTAATATGATCAATTTGTATTTCTTTATATTTCGCAGGTATGATGACCTTACCATTAGAATTGATAATTCCATGCAGACGAAATCCATCCTCGCATTCTATATAGTATTTTTCTTGAAGTATGCTCATTCAATATGAAGTGTTTGTATAGCTTGCCACTAACGGGCAGGTATTGCCGATGGTGGGGAATTAGTATTCCGTCCGCCCGGAACCACTGCTGATTGAAAATACTTTGATGAAGTTAAGATTAAATGATCAGCGCTGTTTGTCCCGCCCGAACTGAAGATTGGATTTTTACTGCCGCTGATTGTTCTTCCGTCCAGCCCCACTATTGGCAATACCAATGTTAGCTGATGTGCCTTAATATACTTTCTTTAAATAAAAAATATTTCGATACTTGAAACGATAGAATCAAACCCAGAACTCGACTCAACCAAGTAAGCCCAATTTCTAATATTCGCTCCTTTCGATCAAAGTTTGGATCTACGATGTTTGTCCATTCGTAAACGGTATATAAAAGTAGAAATATAAAAATTGCAACGAGTAGAATTCTAAAGGTCAAGTAAAGTGTCCTTTTATTTGGAACTAGTAAGAATGCCAATAAGGCAAGGAAGCCACAACAAAACAAATTTCTAAGTACTATGAAAAGAATCCCTTTAGTTAAATTTTCTCTAAGTAAATGTCCTTCCCCTTTGTAATATGCTTCGCCTGAGTAATCAAAATTAGCCTGCAAATAAACCTGAGTAAAGTAATAAGTGGTAATACAACCTAAAATGGCTACTGCTGATATGATTACTTTTTCTTTCAACTAATTTCTTAGAACGCTGAAGTTTAATTGGGCATATCAGCTAACGTTGAGGGCTTGCTGCTGTGCTGGATTTACTAACGTCCAGCCAGGTTACGAATGCCCGATAAAAAATTTAATGAATAAATGTAACGAGATTTTTCTTAGTTGGCGTTCTGCCCGTGACTATTGCTGATAATGAACAAATGCTGAAAGTTTATTCTTCTGCCAGCATAGCAGCAAACCCCATGTTATACATCAGGCCAAAGTTGAAATTTTCAAAAAGCGAGAATATTTCACGTTCAGTTCGCAAGCACATTGTCAAATTAGTTTATAAATCAAAATTTGAAAAGTAGTCACGATTTCGCCCGTTAATGAATGTAACAAAACCGAAAAGCGTTCCTTCGTCCACCGAAAAGAAAAGAAAAAACGAAAGCCCTTAATGAACGGTAGTAGTTATAAGCAATCATGTCAACCGAATGCCTGCCCACCTGTCCAACGTGAACTATGAAAAGACAACTACGTTTACAATGAACTGTCGATTTATAAAACCTCACAAAGTCTCCAACAGAAAAACTCGTTTTGAA